>DASXOK010000430.1:0-10510 GCA_036494425.1 Pseudolabrys sp. | reverse complement strand
CGGCGGCGCACGGCGGGATTGACCTTCGGCGTCACGTCGGCGCCGTCGAAGCGCAGCTTGCCGCCGGCGGAGGCATGATAGACGCCGGCGCGCAGCGCGTGGCTGACCGAGCACCACAACGCGCCGACCACGGGGCGCCCTTTGTGCAGCACGCCGATCGAGGCGGCGAACATCGGAAAACCGTTGACGAAGTTCGTGGTGCCGTCGATCGGGTCCACGGCCCAGATGAAGTCATGGTCGCGGCCGGGGCGCTCGGTGGATTCCTCGCCGATGATGTCATGGTCGGGAAATTGCTCAGCGAGGCGCTTGCGGATCAGCGTCTCGACGCGCCTGTCGACCTCCGAGACCGGGTCGCGCCAGAGCGCGTCGTCGGTCGCCGCGGTCTTATAGCGCACCGCGAGCATGCCGCCGAGCGCGGCGCCGATCTCATTGCCGGCGATGCCGGCGAGTTCGACGGCGAGCTGTTCGACTTCACGCAGATCTGGCGCGGCCGTCTTGACCTCCGCTTCGCTCATGCGCTCTTCGCCTTCGCCTGTTGCGCCACCTGCGCCGGATGCTTCAGCGGCACGATGATGTGAACCTGTTCGGGTTCGCAGACGATCTCGGCGATCTGCTTTGAATCTTTGTTGTCGAAGGACTTGTCGTCGATGCGGTTCGGCGCGTCGGACCAGGTCAGCACCACCTTCTCGGCTTTGCGGTAGAGCACGGGCGGCTTCTCGTCGAGCGGCGCCTCGAGCCAGGCGATGAGCGCCTTGCGCTGATCGGCCTCGAAGCAGACGACGTCCAGCTTGCCGTCGGCCACATCCGCCTTGTCGCCGAGCGGCAAAGCCGGTCCGGTGAAGGGAATGTTGAGCACTTCGACGCCGAGGAATTCGCCGCGCAAGGCCTTGCCGTCGACGGTGATCTCGACTTCGATCGGTTTTGCGGCCTTCAATGTCTTCTGAAGCTGCTCGCGTCCCTTGCGCAGATTGTCGGCGCCTTCGGGCTTCTTGCCCTTGGCGGCGAGTCTCAGGAGATCGGGAATAAGGCCGACGCCGAAGGCTTCCAGAAACAGCGTCGTGCCCCACGATCCTTTGACCGACCCGATATCGAGCGGGCGCGTGTTCTCGATTTTCCAGGTCTCGACCAGTTCCTGCGGCGTGCCGGCGATGCCGAGCGAGCGCGCGGCGTTGTTGGCGGTGCCGAGCGGCAATAGTGCAACCGGCACTGAGCGGTCGGGCAGGTTGGTGAGGACTTTGCCAATGGTGCCGTCGCCGCCGGCGGCGACGACGAAATCGGCGCTCTTCTTCAACGCTTCGGCGAGATTTTCGCTTTTGGCGGAAATGACGTCGCGCACGTCGATATCGGCAAGTTTCAAGGCCGCAAGGAGTGCGTCCTTGTCGTACCCCTTCGTTCCTGCAGTCGGATTGTGACAGAGGAGCGCCCGCATGCGCCGTTAACGGCGGGGCGCGCACCAAGTTCCATGCTCTGAAGCGACGTATTTACGCGACAGGCTTCGCAATCGCATGGGTGCAATTTCTTTGATAGGCCGTATCGGTCTGGCTAGACGGAACAGGCGGGATTACGCTCTTCCGGGCCGACCAATCGCCCGTTAGACAAAGAGAGCAGACGCGGTCGGCGGTAACTGATGAGCGAAGACGAGGCCACAGTGGTGACTCAAGGCGCGCCCGCGGATACGGCGCAGTCGTCGCTCGCCCCGTTCAGCCATCGCGCGTTCTCGGTTCTTTGGGCCGCGACGGTCGTATCCAATATCGGCACCTGGATGCAGAATGCCGCGGCCGGGTGGCTGATGACGAGCCTCGACCCGGACCCCTTCACGGTCTCGCTCGTCCAGGTCGCCGGCTCGCTCGCGATGTTTGCATTCGCGCTGCCGGCCGGAGCGCTCGCCGATATCGTGGATCGCCGCCGCCTTCTCATCCTCATCCAGATCGGACTTGCGGTGCTCGTCGCGTTGTTCGGCGTGACGGTGTGGATGGATCGCGTGACGCCGGCGTCGCTGCTGGTCTTTTCGTTTTTGGCCGCGACGGGCGCGGCGCTCATCACGCCGGCCTGGCAATCCATCGTCCCGCAATTGGTATCGCCGCCACACCTTCAAGCGGCCGTCGCGCTGAACAGCGTGGGACTTAATGTCAGCCGGGCGGTCGGGCCGGCGCTTGCCGGCCTGATCATCGCGGTGTGGGGCTTGGCCGCACCGTACTGGCTGAATGCGTTGACTGCACTTGGAGTGATCGGTGGTCTCGTCTGGTGGAAGCCGACGGAAGAATCGACAGGTCACCTTCCGCCGGAGCGGTTCAGTCGAGCGATCCGCGCCGGCCTGCGGCACGCGCGCCACAATCCGCATTTGCGCGCAACGCTGATACGGGCAGCGGGATTCTTTCTGTTCGCGAGCGCCTATTGGGCGCTGTTGCCGCTTGTCGCGCGTGACCAGGTTGCCGGGGGTCCGAAGCTGTACGGCATTCTGCTCGGTGCGATCGGGGCGAGCGCAGTCGGCGGTGCGTTTGTATTGCCGACTCTCAAGCGCCGTCTCGGTGCCGACCGCGTCATGGCGGCGGGCACGATCGGGACCGCGATTGCGTTGGCGCTGTTCGGGCTGGCGCGGCAACCTGCGACCGCGCTTGCTGCAAGTCTTGTCGCCGGCGCCTCCTGGATCGCGGTGTTGGCGACGGTGAATGTGTCGGCACAAGTCGCTTTGCCCGGTTGGGTGCGTGGCCGTGGTCTTTCGATCTTCGGCATGGTGATGTTCGGCGGGTTGACGGTCGGTAGCGCCGTTTGGGGCAAGGTCGCATCATGGGCTGGGCTGCCGGCGACGCATCTGGTCGCCGCCGCCGGTGCGCTCGTTACGATCCCGCTGTTGTGGCGTTGGAAGCTGCAAACCGGGGCGGGGCTCGATCTCACGCCTTCAATGCATTGGCCCGAGGTTGTCCCTGTCGAAGAGGTGGAGGCGGATCGCGGCCCGGTGCTGGTGACCGTCGAATACAACATCAGGCCCGAAGACCGGGCGCCGTTTTTGGCCGCAGTCTACAAATTCGCGGAAGAGCGTCGCCGCGACGGCGCGTTCGATTGCGATATCTTCGAGGACCTGTCGGCGCCGGGCCGTTTCGTCGAGACGTTCCTCTTGGATTCCTGGCTGGATCATTTGCGGCAGCACCATCGCGTCACCGGTTCCGACCGCAGCCTGCAGGAGGCCGTCAATCGTTTCCAGATCGACGGCACTCCGAAGGTTAGTCACTTCATATCGGGCGGTTTCGGCAGCCAGCCGTCGCGATAATTTATTGGCCGGCGGCCTGCATCCGGCCCGCCGCAGCACCAGGCGCATAAGTCTCCAGCAGCCATTGACTGCTCAACCGCAGGTCTGCGTTCGACAATGCGTGTCCGGCCGGTAGCACGCGGTGGTCGACCATTGCACCCGCGTCGCGCAATTGCGTGGCGAGACGCGCCGCGTTGTCCGCCGGAATGATCTGATCCTGCGAACCGCTGACGATCAGCGCGTTCTTTCCGGCGAGATCCGCTTTCGGTGGCTGCCGGAACGGCACCATCGCCCGCAACAGAATGGCGCCCGCCAGCGCCTGCGGCCGCAACAGCATCACAGCCGCTGCGATGTTCGCGCCGTTCGAATAGCCGAGTGCGACGGGTGCGGCCAGGCCATAGTGCGAGCGTGCCTCGCCGATGAAATCAGCGAGTTCCTCGGCGCGGCGGCGCACGTCATCCTCGTCGAACACGCCTTCCGCCAGGCGGCGGAAGAAGCGCGGCATCCCATGCTCCAGCACCTTGCCGCGCGGGGAGAGGAGGGCGGCGCCAGGGGCGACCGCCTTGCCGAGCTGCAGAAGATCATTCTCATCTCCGCCGGTCCCGTGCAGAAGCAGGACCGGAGGGGCATCGGCCGCTGTCGCGGGCTCGAAGCGGTGAGTAAAACCGAGTGATGACATCACGCAACCTCCTCCAGGGTAGGCAGCACTTTCTCGATGTCCTTCCGGTGCGCTTCCAGGAAGGCCGGGAGCTTCAAGGCTTTGCCGAGTGAATCAACGGGTTCGTCGACGGCGAATCCGGGGATGTCGGTCGCGATCTCGAACAGCACGCCGCCCGGTTCACGGAAGTAGACCGAACGAAAGTAATTGCGGTCGCGCTGCTCGGTCGGATGCAGCCTGTGCTGCGTCACCAGCTTGCGTGCCATCTCCGCCTGCTCGGCGTCATTCGCGGCACGGAAGGCGATATGATGGACTGAACCGCGGCCCTGGCGTCCGGGCAGGAAGCCATTCGCCTCGTAGATATCGACGATGTTGCCGACCTCCGCCTCGGATGCGCGGTAACGGATCACAGAGCCTTCGCGCGCGACCTCCTTGAAGTCGAACACGTCGGTCAAGATCGCGCCGGACTTGGCGGCGTCGTCGAGAAGCAACGTGACGCCGTGGAAGCCGCGGATCGCATTGTCCGCCGGAATGTCGCCGTTGCTCCAGGACGGCTCATTCTCGGCGTCGGGGACGCCGACGAGGGCGAGGCTCATGCCGTCCGGATCGGAGAACGCCAGCACGCTTTCGCCGAAGCGCTTTTCCAGCGGCTCAAAGGCGACGCCTTTCTCGACGAAGCGCTGCGTCCAATAGCCGAGCGAACGCGCCGGCACCCGGAACGACGTCTGATGCGTCTGGCCAACGCCGCCGCGGCCCTCGGCGGCGTGCTCCCAGGGGAAGAAGGTGAGGATGGTGCCCGGTCGGCCGGTCTCGTCGCCGTAATAGAAGTGATACGAGGTCGGATCGTCGAAATTGACCGTCCGCTTCACAAAGCGGAGCCCCAGGACCTGGGTGTAAAAGTCGAAGTTTTGCAAGGCTTTGCCTGCGATCGCCGTGACGTGGTGGAGGCCTGACACCGAACTGCTCCTGCGGATGAAGCCACCTCGGCTTCGTTGCACAGATTATTTGGCCCGGACTAAATCAAAGACAATTCTGTTTCTTGTGGCATGATTGTCTATGATATGGAGACAATAGCGAAATCGGCTCCCAGGGTCATTTATGGACAAGCTCGGCAGCTTGAGAGCGTTTGTGAAGGTCGTCGAACTGGGCAGCTTCTCGGAAGCAGGGCGGCAACTGCGGCTGTCGCGCTCGGCGGTCAGCAAATATATCGCCGAGCTAGAAGACGACCTCGGGGTTCAGCTTTTAAACCGCACGACGCGTCACGCCGCCCCGACCGAAAGCGGGCAGTCTTACTACGAGCGCGCCGTCTCCATTCTCGCGGACATCGATGCGGCCGATCAGTCGGTCGCCCAAGCGCACGCGACGCCGCGTGGCCTGCTGCGCGTCAACGCACCCATGTCGTTCGGGACGATCAAGCTTGGCCCGCTGCTCGCCGACTTCATGGCGTTGTATCCCGAACTCAAGATACAGCTTGTCCTGACCGACGAGCAGGTCGATCCGGTTCAAGAGGGCCTGGACGTCACGCTGCGCATTGCCGAGCTCGAATCGTCGAGCCTGATCGCACGCAAGATCGTCCCGATCGACCGCGTGGTCTGTGCCTCGCCCGATTATCTCAAACAGAACGGCACGCCGGTGCATCCGAGCGACCTGCGCCAGCACAATTGTCTTACGTACGGTTTCCTCTCCACCGGCAACCAGTGGAAGCTGACGGGCAAGGATGGCGACCACTGGATCCAGCCGAGCTGGACGCTCTGTGCGAACAATGCGGAAGTCCTGCGCGATGCCGCGGTCAAAGGTCGCGGCATTGCACTTCTACCCGTGTTCATCGCGGAGAAGGAGCTCAAGGACGGAGCGCTCCGCGTCGTCCTTTCGGATTACAAGGCGCCGCAGCTGACGCTTTACGCGATCTACCCGCCGACGCGTCATCTGGCGCTCAAGGTGCGCTTGTTTATCGACTTTCTGGTCGCCCACACTAAGTAAGGGCTGTCACGGATGTCAGCACCGCCGCGTAGTGCAATACTGCGGCGGCGAGCACGAAGCCATGCCAGATGGCGTTCTGAAAGCGTAAGGTTTTCCAGAGATGGAAGACGACTCCGAGCGAATAGAGCGCGCCTCCGGCAATAATCATCCAGAGCGTCGTCGGGCTGAAGGCTTCGGCGATGCGCCGAAGCGCAAAAAGGCCGCTCCAGCCCATCACCAGATAAAGCACAATCGCCGTGCCATCGAAGCGCTGCGGCCAGAACACCTTGATCGCTATGCCGGCAATGGCAGCGAGCCAAACCCCGATAAGCAGCACGGCGGGTACCGACCCGTGCAGCGGCAGCAGAAAGACCGTGTAGGTCGCGGCGATCAAAAGATAGATCGCCGAGTGATCGAACCGGCGCAGCCACCATTTGAGCGGCGAGACCGGCCATAGATTATAGGCTGCGGAGAAGCCCAGCAGCGCGAGAAGGCCGACGAGGTAGATTCCAATCGCGGCGAGGTGGACTGCGTCGGCGCTCTGTGTAGCCTTGATGACGAGCACCACGGCGCCGCCGAGCGCCAAGGCGAGTCCGAGCGCATGGACAACGCCATCGGCAATGGTCTCACCCCGATCGTAGTCCCAGGAGAGGGATGGCGGCATGTCGGCAGTGTGACGAAGGTCATTTAATTCTGACTGCATGACGTCGAGTAATTACACTCTCATTGCGGCAATGAGAGGGCTGGACCGACAGTCAGCCGACGCACAATTGTGCGGCTCGTCAGCGATGTCGAAGGTGCAGAGGCGGCTTCACCAATTTGCTTCGTTTCGCCGCCATCACGAGGACATTCGCGTCTTTGTCTTGGAACCGGATTTTTCGGGCCGAATGCGCAACCCGTCGACGAAGACATCGACGAGCCGCAGAACGCTGGCCTGCCAGCCGGGCTGGTCGTGCAGGTAACACATGCCGACGAGGGTCCGCAGGAGGTCTTCCGGGCTGATGTCGTCCCGGATTTCGCCTGCGGCGATCGCTCTGTCCAACAGTCCGCCGACCGCGCGTGTCAGCCGATCGAACGAATAGGAAACGAGTTCCGAAGTGTAGGCGAGCGCGAGTGCCGCGGACATGCCCTTCTTCGTCGCGACGAACTTCACATTCGAATGCATCCAGTGACGCAGCGCATCGACAGGCGGCTCTCGCTTCAACTGTTCGGCCAGATCGGCGAGATGGTCGACTTCGCGGCGGTACACCGCTTCGAACAAGTCTTCGCGGGTGGGGAAATGCCGGTAGAGGGTGCCGATGCCGACGCCGGCGGTTCGCGCGACTGCTTCGAGGCTCGCTTCCGCGCCGCCGGCGCTGAAAACCGCCTTGGCTGCCTCGAGCACCAGCTCACGGTTCCGCACTGCATCGGCGCGGGGCTTGCGCGTACTTTTTTTCGACGGCTTCATGCCAACGTCCAACTTAGAACGTCTTGAAAAACGGAGGACCCCTCCGTATATCCAATTCAGCAACGCTGGCACATAACAATCCGTCACGCAAATGGCGGCGCATAGAACGCGCCGTCACGACCTAGCCGCACGTCTTCGATCGCGAACCCTCACGGCAATCTGATCGCTTGGCGAGGTGGCGGACACTGCAAGGTCATACTCCTTTCGAGCCGTCAGTTTACGATCTCGCTTAAATCAACGCTGTTTCGGAGCACCGCATGAGCACCTCAATGACGCTGACCGTCAACGGCGTGAAGAAAACGATCGAGTTCGACGACCCGCGCGTCACACTCCTCGATCTTCTTCGCGAACGCCTGCATCTGACCGGAACCAAGAAGGGCTGCGATCGCGGGCAGTGCGGCGCCTGCACGGTCATTGTCGATGGACGGCGCGTCAATTCGTGCCTCGCGCTTGCGATCAGTCACGATGGCGCCGACGTCTTCACCATCGAAGGCGTGGCGCAGGGCGATCGGCTGCATCCGGTGCAGGAAGCGTTCCTCGCGCACGATGGCCTGCAGTGCGGTTTTTGCACGCCCGGCCAGATCATGAGCGCGATCGGTTTGATTCAGGAAGGTCAGACCGGCGGTGATCCGGAGCGCGTGCGCGAAGGCATGAGCGGAAATCTCTGCCGCTGCAGCGCCTATCAAGGAATCACAGAGGCTGTGCTGGAGGCGCAAAAGGTCCTCGGCGCGGCAAGCCGCGGAGAAGCCGCATGAAGACCTTCGATTACGTGAAGCCGGCATCGGTCCAGGAAGCCGTCGCGGCCGCCTCAGAGCCCGGCGCTGCTTACCTCGCCTCAGGCACCAACCTGCTCGATCTGATGAAGGGTGCCATCACGAGCCCAAGCCGGCTGGTCGACATCGGCCGCCTGTCCGGTCTCGACCGCATCGAGGACCTTCCCGGTGGCGGTGTGCGCATCGGCGCGATGGTCCGCAATGCCGATCTCGCACACGATCCGGTGTTTGCCCAGCGCTTTCCCGCGGTTGCCGAGGCGCTTCTGTCGGGCGCGTCGGCGCAGCTTCGAAATGCTGCAACGGTCGGCGGCAATCTCCTGCAGCGGACGCGCTGCGCTTACTTCTACGACGCCGCCAGCGCCTGCAATAAGCGTGAGCCGGGCGCGGGCTGTGACGCGCGCGGCGGCGACAATAGGCTGCACGCCGTCATGGGTTGGAGCGAGAGCTGCATCGCGACACATCCGTCCGATTTCTGCGTGCCGCTGGTTGCGCTCGACGCCGTCGTCGAGGTCGAAGGCAAAGCAGGCCGGCGCGAGATCGCGCTCGACGTGTTTCATCGCTTGCCTGGGAAGACGCCGGAGCGCGAGAGCGTGCTGGAGCCCGGCGAGATGATCGTCGCCGTGCGTTTGCCGCCTGAGGCCACCCGCTTCGACGCGCATTCGCGTTATCTCAAAGTGCGCGAACGCACCTCTTACGCATTCGCGGTCGTCTCTGCGGCCGCTGCCCTGCGCATCGAAGGTGGCAAGATTGCCGAGGCGCGTCTCGCCCTCGGTGGCGTTGCTTTGAAGCCCTGGCGGGCCCGTGAAGCGGAAGCGATCCTCACCGGCGGCCGCGCGGATGCCGCGCTGTTCAAGCACGCGGCCGAGGCGGCGCTCGCCGAGGCGAAGCCTTCCGGCGACAACGCTTTCAAGATCGAGCTCGCGCGGCGGATCGTCGTGCGCGCCTTCACGCTTGCCGCGGCCGGCACGCCCGAGCGCGTGCCCGCGCTTCCCGCATCCCCCTTCGCTGCCGTTTCCGGAGACCTCATCCATGCCTGAGATCACACTCGCACAGGCGCCCGCGCATGTTCGCCACGGGTCGAATATCGGGCAGCCGCTTACGCGCCGTGAGGGCATTCTCAAAGTCACGGGCAGCGCCCGCTATGCCGCCGACAACAATCCGCCGGGCATGCTCTACGCCGTGCTCGCGGTGAGCAGCATCGCGCGCGGCCGTGTCACTTTCCTCGACGTCAAGGCCGCGAAGGCTCACCCCGGCGTCGTTGATGTGATGACACCGGCCAACGGGCCGGCGCTCGCGCAGGATCAGGACGAGAAGTCCAACCCCTTCATGTTCCGGCTCGATCTGCTGCAGAACGACCGGGTCCGTTACGCCAACCAGCCGATCGCTGTTGTTGTCGCGGAAACGCTCGAAGCGGCGACCGAGGGCGCCGCGCTGCTCACGCCACGCTACGATATCGCGCCGGCGCGCATCGGCCTGGATGCAGCCGAGAGCTTCGTGCCGCCCGCCGTCGGCGTCGGCAATCCGTCACGCGTCGATCACGGTGACGTCGAAGCCGGTCTCGCCTCAGCCTCAAAGCAAATCGAGGCGACCTACGAGACCGCGCCCCAGTATCACAATGCGATGGAGCCGCATGCCATCGTGGCTGCGTGGGATGGCGACAAACTCACGATCGATACGCCGAGCCAGGGTCTCGTCATGGCGCAGGGGCGCATCGCCGGGCTGTTCGGGATCTCGCCAGACAAGATTCACATCCGCAGTCCATTCCTCGGCGGCGGCTTCGGCTCGAAAGGCTTGATCTCCGGACCGCAGATCCTCGGCATCATGGCGGCTCGGATGGTGGGACGTCCGGTGAAGCTTGTGCTCCGCCGCGAGCAGTTGTTCGGTCCGGTCGGACACAGGGCGCCGACGCGGCAGACCTTGCGGATGGGCACCGACAGTGACGGCAAGCTGACCGCGCTCGATCATCACACCAGGACGACATCGAGCACGTTCGACGACTTCTTCGAGCCGGCGTCGGACGCTTCCCATACGCTTTATGCGAGCCCGGCCATCTCCACATCGCACGAAGTCGTGCGCATCGATACCGGAACGCCGCTCTTCATGCGCGCGCCCGGGGAGGCGACGGGCTCGATCGCGCTCGAATCCGCCATCGACGAGATGGCGCAGGCCTGCGGAATGGATCCTTTGGCTTTCCGGCTGAAGAACTATGCCGAGGTCGAGCCGATCTCCGGCAAGCCGTTCTCCTCGAAGGCGCTGCGTGAGTGTTACACGCAAGGCGCCGAGCGCTTCGGCTGGGCAGACCGCCCGCTCGCACCGCGGCAGATGCGTGACAAAGATGGTTTGCTGGTCGGATGGGGCGTCGGCACGGCGACGTTCCCGGCGCTCATGTTCGCGGCCGAGGCCAAGGCGGTGCTGCGCCAGGATGG
>DASXOK010000429.1:0-4810 GCA_036494425.1 Pseudolabrys sp. | reverse complement strand
CATCGCTTTCGACCTGAGTCAGGCGCCTTCGCCGCGGGCCGTCAGACGGCATTAGCTGCAATAGTACCGGTGTATGTAAGGGTAGGTGTAGCAGCCGTCACCGGAGTAGTCGCCGAAGCCAAATCCGTGGGCGAAGTGGCGATCGCTGCCGAAATTGCGGCCGGAAAAGCCGCCATTGAATCCACCACCATGGAAGCCGCCACCCATATGTCCGCCAGCGAAGCCGCCGCCCATGTGTCCACCGCCGATGCCGCCGCCCATGTGACCGCCACCGCCACCGCCGCCGCGCGCCATCGCCGGCGCAGTCGCCATGCCCACGGCCAGCAGCGCGGCTGCGACCGAGGTGATGATTCTCTTCTTCGACACCATGTAACTCTCCACATTTTACTCTGCAGCCAGCGGACTGCGTTTCTCAAACGTGCGGCTGGGATTTTGCCGCTTAGGCTGCTGCAAGCCTGCGGGGCTTCAGGGCATCCTGGCGTCCAAATCGCGGTTGAGCAGTTTGGTTGCTGCAAGGAGCGTGTCGCGTCAGCGACCTGCTGACGAGGCCCGTGTGCATTCCCGAAAACTGGACGTGTGCACGTCAAAGCCGTTCTGCAACGATCGAAAACGTATGCCTGATATTTCTAAAGAGATCTTTGTCAATTAACCGCTGGCTCCGATGGAGTCTGTGCGCCAAGGTGCGGGGCCGACTCCGCGCAAGCGCTTCTATGAACGCGCGCAGGCCCTGCGGGGCCTCAACAGACGGCGGTTTCCCCGTGCTGCTCGACGGCAAGCCGGTGCGCACGCCGGCGCGGCGCCTGCTCGCGGCGCCAATATATGTGCTGGCTGAGCGCATCGCGGAGGAATGGAACGCACAAGAAGACGTGATTGATCCGGCACGCATGCCACTGACGCGGCCTCGGTAGGACGCACGTCCAGCCGCGGTCGGGATGTTACAAGTGCCAAAACGTTCCCCGATTGCGAACTTGGGGGATGAAAGAAGTGTGATTCAGGTGTGACCTGGCCGCCAGACTGTTGTCTGGATTCGCCGCGATCGTCCGACCGACCATTCGGGTCAGACAAAGGTTCCGGTCATGGACGGCACACACCCCGCATATTTCGACATCGAAACCGTGAGCGTTTTAAGGGAAATCCTGGACGACGCTTGGGCCTGTCTTAGTCCCGAACAACAAGAGAAGGTGAGCCGGAGCCTGCTGGCCGAACGGATTCTCAAAGCGGCTGCGCAGGGCGAGCGGGATCGAGAGCAGTTGCTCGATGCTGCGCTAGATTTTGGCGCCTGATCCGCCGGCCGGGCTGCTGGCAGGACTCTCAATCTGATAAGACTGAGCATCTGTGGCTCGCCCTCAACCGAGAAAGCCTTTGTGCCGCGCATAAAGCAAGCCCTGCGGAAGAACGCTCGTCTGCGATGAGCTGAACAGACTCGCAGCGAACACAGCGCATCGTGTCGTAGCGAGGATGACCAACGCGCTCGGGCATCGATGTCTCAAGCCGTAAGAAGCTGCCGCATCCTGAGCATGCGACCCGCTCGATTTCATTGGGTTGTGAGTAAGAGCTTTCCATCATTGGCGACCTCCATGATCGAGGGTTAGCCCGATAACAACTCCGCCGAACACAGAACTCGCGAGGCAAACCGATATCCAAATCGGAACCGCAAGCCGAAAACGATAGACTCGGTTAGAAGCCAGTGGGCTATCATTGCGCATCCCCCAAGGAACGGTCAGGTGCGCATAGACCGTTGGCATGCCAATGAGTTTTTGCGGACAAAATTGCCAGCCTCGCTATTCGCCGTGGCGCCATGTCCGTGCTGAATGCCTAAGCCGCCGAAGACCCTCCTTTCCGCACCGAGACCGTCTATCGTGCGGCGCCGCGAATCAAAGGAGCCATCATGGCAACGCAGATGACCAAGTCGCAGCTGATTGAGCAGATTGCGACTAAGATCGAGTTGGCGAAAAAGGATGTTAAGGGATCGAACCGCTCGCAATCATCGGCGCCATTCAGGAGCGCCTCGACCTGGAGAAGGAGCCGCTGAAGCGTGAGCAGGAAGAAACGTATCGCCGCCGCGCCGCAACGGGCGGCGATTTCGGGTTAGCCTATTCACGTTTGAAGTCCGTGGGCCGCCCGACCGGATCATTTTCTACATTGTGGTTTTGATGGAGAAACAACACCGCGCGGGTGAGGTTCGGAAGATTCATTGCAAGGATATCCGTGATCGATGTCGCTTATTGTAAAGGTTTTCAGATGCCGGCCGCACACGGAGGTGCGGCCGGATTTCGGCGGCCGGCGTCGGAAAACCTCCAAGGGACGAAACCGCGATGGGGGAACGGATGGCGGCGCGACGCGCGCTATGGGGATTTAAGGGCTGCCGGTTCTTGGCCGAGGTGGTGAAGGCGAACCGCCGGCCTGGTTGGCGAGATTGAGAGCCGCGGTCGGTCGATATTGCTGCATGCAGGTTTGATTCGGCGGCGGGGATCGGCTGAAAACTGGCCGGCGATTTCAGCGATGTGCATAGCATTGCCGTCGCCGGTCGGAGACCGGCGACGCGCGTGAGCGACATTTGGGCATAGAGGCTGCGGGAGCGGCATCATGACGTGTCGATCCTGATCGCGGCGTTTGATGTCGACGGTTGGTAGTCTGGCGAGCAGCCGCGCGCGAAGGTCTCGATGACGATCATGCGGCCGCCGCAACATGGGCAGGGACGCGAGACTGGCTTCGCCGCAGTGTCGGCGGCGGTGCTGGCAGGGTTGACGGCATCGTCGGGGGGCTGCGGGTTGGCGAGCAGGTCGCGGGCGCGCGCGATGTTGTGGACGCGAGCGCCGCTGGCGAAGAGACCGTAGTGGCGGATGCGGTGGAAGCCGGGTGGGAGGACGTGGATCAGGAAGCGGCGGATGAACTCGTTCGTCGCCAGCGTCATGACTTTTTGTCGTTGGCGCCCCTCCGCGCGATAGTCCTTCCACTTGAAGGTGATGCCATTGCGATCGCGGGCGATCAGCCGGCTGTTGGCGATGGCGACGCGGTGCGTGTAACGGGACAGATAGGCCAGCACGGCCTCGGGCCCGCCGAACGGGCGCTTTGCGTAGACGACCCATTCGCAGCGCCGCAGCGGGGCAAGATGCGCCGCAAAAGCGTGAGCGTCGGCGAGGGCGCCATGGTTGCCGAAGAACCGCAGACGACCGGCTTTGTGTGCTGCGAGCAGCATGGTGAGGACCAGCCGGCGGAACAGACGTGAGAGCACCCGCACCGGCAGGAAGAAGCCGGGCCGGCACGACACCCAGCGCTTGCCGTCGAGGGAGATGCCACCGCCCGGCACAATGATGTGCACGTGCGGGTGATGCGTCATGGCCGAGCCCCAGGTATGCAGGATGGAGGTGAGGCCGACGCGCGCGCCGAGGTGCCTGGGATCGGCGGCGATCGTGGTCAGCGCCTCGGCCGAGGCCTTGAACAGGATGTCGTAGATCACCGCCTTGTTCTGGTAGGCGATGTCGGCGATCGGCGCCGGCAGCGTGAACACCACATGATAGTACGGGACGGGTAGCAGATCGGCCTGGCGCTCGGCGAGCCATTGCCTGGCGGCGGCGGCCTGGCACTTTGGACAGTGGCGGTTGCGGCACGAGTTATAGGCGACGAGGGTGTGTGAACAGTCCTCACAGCGCGCGACGTGCCCGCCGAGCGCCGCCGTTCGGCAGTTCTCGATCGCCGCCATCACCTTGAGCTGCGCGAGGCTCACGTGGCCGGCTTTGGCCCGGCGCCACGCCGGGCCATGGTCGCGGAAGATGTCCGCGACCTCCAGCGCGGAACGCGACACGCGCGCCGCGCGTCAGTCGGGCGGCTCGGCGTCCGTGAGCTTGCGCGTGATGTGATCGAGCGGGCTCATGATCTCGCGGATCGTCTTGGTGGCGACCCGCGTATAGAGCGCCGTCGTGTCCAGCTTCGCGTGTCCGAGCAGCACCTGAATCACACGGATATCGATGTTCTGCTCCAGCAGATGCGTGGCGAAGCTGTGCCGCAGCGTGTGCGGGGAGACGTGCTTGCCGATTTCGGCCATATGCGCCGCGGCATGACAGGCGCGCGTGAGTTGGCGTGTGGTCATGGGCTGCACGGGATTGCGGCCGGGGAACAGCCAGCCCTGAGGCCGTGCCGCCTTGTACCAGGTGCGCAACAGGTCGAGCAGACGCGGCGACAACATCACGTAGCGGTCCTTGCGGCCCTTGCCTTGCTCGACCCGGATCACCATGCGCTGGCTGTCGATGTCGGACACCTTCAATGCCGCCACCTCGGACACGCGCAATCCGGCCGCATAGGCCACGCTCAAGGCCGCCTTGTACTTGAGCCCCGGCGCGGCATCGAGCAAGCGCGCCACCTCCTCTGGACTGAGAACGACCGGCAGCGTGCGCGGCTGGTGGACAAACTGGGTGTGGTTGACGATGTCACCGCGCCCGAGTGTGACCCTGAAGAAGAACCGCAGCGTTGAGACGCTTTGATTGATGGTCGGCACGCCGGCGCCGCTCGTGGCCAAATGCAGTTGGTAGCGTCGCACGTCCTCGAAGCTTGCCGTGTCGGGCGATCGGCCGAGGAACGCGGCGAAGTCTCTGATCGTGCGGATATAGCCTTGCTGGGTCTTCGGCGCTAACTTGCGGATCGTCATGTCTTCGATCATGCGCCGGCGCAACGGGCTCATTGCCTCGTCGGTCATGGGGATGCTCCTGTCTGATGTGAGGTTGGCAACCCCTCATCTTCAGACAGGACGCGCCCTTTATCGCCCCCGCCGCGCCGCCCGCCGCAGCGCCCTACCGCGCGAGCGGTTTAGTCC
>DASXOK010000428.1:0-2188 GCA_036494425.1 Pseudolabrys sp. | reverse complement strand
GCTCCAGTTGGTGCCGAACTGGTAGGACAATACAATGCCGGACACGACGCCCATAGCGAAGGACACGGCGAAGATCTTGGTCCAGAAGCGCATCAGCCGGTGGAAGCGCTCCTCGCCGGTGCGCAGCCATACCACGCCGAGTGTGGTGATGTAGGCGGATAGTCCGATGGTAAAGCTTGGGAAGATGATATGGAAGATGATCGTGAAAGCGAACTGCAGACGGGCGAGCAAGACAGGATCAAAATCCATAACAAGCTCCGACCTTATCCCCGATTCGACGACTATAGTCCCGCCGATGGACCGGGGCGAGGTATCACGGTTCCATCACCGGCGCTGAATGCAGTCTTTTGTCCCCGTCGATGGAGCCGGACGGAGGGTCGGATATAACTGTACCATCGCAGCTCTGCGCAGGACCGCACCGGAAGGATCGCATCATGAGCCTGTTTTCGTCTTGGCAGACCTGGGCGGTCCTGTCGGCCGTGTTCGCAGCGCTTACGGCGATCTTCGCCAAGGTCGGCGTGGAGAACATCAATTCCGATCTCGCCACTTTCATCCGCACCATCGTCGTCATCGTCGCCCTCGGCTGCCTGCTTGCCGCGACCGGACAATTCCAGGCCCCGGGGACGATCTCCTCGCGCAGCTATTTGTTTCTCGTGTTGTCCGGTTTGGGGACCGGCGCGTCGTGGCTCTGTTATTTCCGCGCGCTCAAGCTCGGCGAAGCGGCCAAGGTCGCGCCAATCGACAAATTGTCCGTGGTGCTGGTCGCTGTGTTCGGCGTGCTGTTTCTCGGCGAGCGCCTGAGCATGCCGAACTGGTTTGGCATCGCGCTTGTCGCCGTCGGGGCGATTTTGGTGGCGTATAGCTAGCCGGCGAGCGCCTTCTTGATGGCGAGGAAATCCCGCCAGGCGAAGCGCTTCTGCAACGGGCTGCGCAGCAGGAAGGCCGGATGGAAGGTCGGCATGGCGCGGATGTCGCGCGTGCCCGTGTTGAACGTGAACCAGCGTCCGCGCGTCTTGGTGATGCCGTCCTTGGTGCCGAGCAGCGTCTGCGCCGACGGGCCGCCGAGACAGACAAGGATGTCCGGATCGGCCAATTCGATCTGCCGCAGGGTGAAGGGGAGGCAGATCTGGGTCTCCTGCGGCGTCGGTGTGCGGTTGCCGGGCGGACGCCAGGGCACGACATTGGCGATGTAGACCTGGGTGCGGTCCAGCCCGATCGCCGAAAGCATGCGGTCGAGCAGCTTGCCTGAGCGGCCGACGAAGGGAAGGCCCTCGATGTCCTCGTCGCGGCCGGGCGCTTCGCCGACCAGCATCACGCGCGACTGCGGATTGCCGTCGGCGAAGACGAGCTGAGTGGCGGTCGCCTTCAGGGCGCAGCCGCCGAAGGTCTCCAGGATGGCGCGGAGCTCTTCGAGCGACGTCGCGCTTTTGGCGGCCTGCCGGGCCTCCATCGCCGCAGCGTCCGGTGGCGGCGGGGCTGAAACGATCGCGGGCCTCTCGCTCCCTCCCCCCTTGTGGGGGAGGGTCGGGGAGGGGGGTGGGGCAAGGCGAGGAGCGAGCGTGTGCTCGACGGCACTCGTCTCCACCGCGAAACGATCCACAGGCTCTTCGCCCAACAGCGCATCGACGCCGGCTTCCAGATAGAAGTCGAGCAAATCGTGAACCGCTTTATCGCCGGCAGGGACCATCGGCGCACTTTAGCATGATGTTGCCGCCGCGTTGCAAAAGTGAACAATAGCGTCAAGGGAGAAACGTATGACTGACCTGCCAGCTCGCGAGGCGATGGAATTTGACGTGGTGATCGTCGGCGCGGGGCCCGCCGGCCTCGCCGCGGCTATCCGCCTCAAGCAGATCAGCCCCGACATTTCGGTCGTCGTGGTGGAGAAAGGCTCGGAGGTCGGCGCCCACATCCTCTCCGGAGCGGTGATCGACCCGGCCGGGCTCGACCGCCTGCTCCCAGAGTGGCGTGCCGATGACTCGCCGATCAAGACCTCGGTCACCGACGATCGCTTTTATTGGATGACAGAGTCCGGCGCACTCCGTCTGCCGACGATGATGATGCCGCCGCTGATGAACAACCACGGCAACTACATCGTCTCGCTCGGCAGTGTCTGCCGCTGGCTGGCGACGAAGGCCGAAGCGCTCGGCGTCGAAATATACCCGGGCTTCGCCGCCGCCGAGGTGCTCTA
>DASXOK010000427.1:0-1844 GCA_036494425.1 Pseudolabrys sp. | reverse complement strand
CCGTCGATCATTCCCGGCGGCATCATCGAGAAGTCGGCGCCGCTGCCGGTGTCGAACGTGATGATCGTCTGCCCGACGTGCAAGAAGCCGACCCGCGTCGGCACGGTGATCAAGCAGGTCAAGGACAAGCAGGTCCGCGTCCGCGTCTGCAAGAACGACGGCTGCGGCCAGGAGATCGACAAGACATGAGCGCCGTGACCGACACGTACGTCCCCCGGCTGAAGGAGCGCTACGAGCGCGAGATCCGGCCGCAGCTCAAGGACGACCTCGGGCTGAAGTCCGTCATGCAGGTCCCGCGCCTCCAGAAGATCACGCTCAACATGGGCGTGGGCGAGGCGAAGACCGACGCGAAGCTGCTCGACTCCGCCGTGGAGGAGCTGACGACGATCGCCGGCCAGCGCGCCCAGGTGCGCAAGGCGCGCAAGTCGATCGCGCAGTTCAAGGTGCGCGAGGGCATGCCGGTGGGCGCGAAGGTGACGCTGCGCGGCGCCCGCATGTACGAGTTCCTCGACCGTCTGATCTCGATCGCGCTGCCGCGCATCCGCGACTTCCGCGGGTTGAACCCGGGCTCGTTCGACGGGCGCGGCAACTACTCGCTCGGCGTGCGCGAGCAGATCATCTTTCCTGAGATCAACTACGACGACATCCAGCTGGTACGCGGCCTCGACGTGACGATCACGACCAGCGCCGAGACCGACGATCACGCCCGCGCGCTCTTGCAGGCCATCGGCCTGCCGTTCGGCGAAGGGCCAAGGAGGGACTAGTGGCAAAGACGAGCCTCGTCGTCAAGCAGAAGCGGCCGCAGAAGTACCGCGTGCGCAATTACACGCGCTGTAACAAGTGTGGACGGCCGCGCGCGGTCTTTCGCAAGTTCGGCGTCTGCCGCATCTGCCTGCGCGAACTTGCCCATCAGGGCGCAATCCCCGGCATGACGAAATCGAGCTGGTGACCCGATGCTGACCGATCCGATCGCCGACATGCTGACCCGCATCCGGAACGCCAACAAGGCGCTCCACGACAAGGCCGTGATGCCGACGTCGCGCATGAAGGTGGAGATCGCCCGCCTCCTCAAGGAGGAGGGCTACATCCGGGACTATCACGTCGAGAAGGGCGAATCCTTCGATACCCTGGTCATCGACCTCAAGTTCGGCCGGAATCGCGAGCGGGTCATCTCGGGCCTGAAGCGCATCTCCAAGCCGGGCCGCAGGGTCTACGCGCGGAAGGATCGTCTCCCGCGCGTGCTGGGCGGGATGGGCGTCGCGATCCTGTCCACGTCCTCCGGGCTCGTCACGAGCCGGACCGCGCAGGAGCGCGGGATCGGCGGCGAGGTCGTCTGCTTCATCTGGTGAGCGAATGAGCCGAATCGGAAGAAAACCCATCGAGATCCCGAGCGGTGTGACCGTGACGGTCGACCCTGGCCGCGTTCAGGTCGCAGGCCCGCTCGGCACGCTCCAGCAGCACGTGCCCGTGCGCATGCAGATCGCGCAGGAGGAGGGCAACGTCCTCGTCTCCCGCCCGACGGAGCGCGGCGACGATCGCGCACTGCACGGGCTCACGCGCACGCTCATCGCCAACATGGTCGAGGGCGTGACCAAGGGCTTCGAGAAGCGCCTGGAGATCCAGGGCGTCGGCTATCGCGCTGCGCTCAAGGGCACCGACCTCGAGCTGCAGGTGGGGTACTCCCACGCGGTCACCATCAAGCCGCGCACCGGCATCACGTTCGAGGTCCCCGTGCCGACGCAGGTCGTCGTCAAGGGCACCGACAAGCAGCAGGTCGGCCAGACGGCCGCCGAGATTCGCAAGGTTCGCCCGCCCGAGCCGTACAAGGGCAAGGGCATTCGCTA
>DASXOK010000426.1:0-2004 GCA_036494425.1 Pseudolabrys sp. | reverse complement strand
CGCCCCGTGGTCGGCGCGTTGTGGTGCTCGGTCAGCCACGCGCTGCGCGCCGGCGTCTATCATGCCTCCGCCGGCGGCAAGCTGCGCTTCGACGGCGCCGACGTGACGCCGAAGGTCAATCCCGCCGTGCGCCGCCGGCTTGCGGGCGTACCGGAATTGACCGGCGCAGACGTTGAATGGGAAACGCGCAAGACCGGCTCCGCTGCGCTCGAATGCGCTTTCGTCGCGGCCGGCCTCCTGCAAGCCGCGCGCTTTGCCTCGCCCAACATCTGGGATGTCGCCGGCGGCATCGCGCTGGTGGAGACCGCCGGCGGCGTCGTGCGCCAATCGAGCGGCGGCGCCTGGACACCGATGTATCGCTTCGAGCCGGGCAAAGGTCCGGACGAGAAGCCCGACCTGCGCTACTGGCGTCGCGCTATCGTGATCGGCCGGCCAGAGGCCGCGGACAAGATGTGCGCGCCGACGGGTGATCCGGGGATTTGAAGATGAATGTCGTCCCGGGCGAGCGCTCTTGCGCGAGACCCGCGACTCAGTACGCCGCAGCTTCTTGATGGACTGCGCCGTACTGGGTCCTCCGCTTTCGCGGAAGACGACAGCCGTGTATGAGGCGGCTGCCATGACAAGCAGGCCCCATGACCACCATCTACAAAATCTGTCCGGTAGCCCTCTGGCGTGAGGCCGAGCGCGCCGGCGTCTTTCGCGGCGCGCAGGTCGATCTCGCCGACGGCTTCATCCATTTCTCCACCGCCACGCAGGCGGAGGAGACAGCCGCGAAGCATTTCGCCGGACAAGACGACCTGCTGCTCGTCAGCGTCGAAGCCGAGACCTTCGGCGCGCGCCTGAAATGGGAGCCCTCGCGCGGCGGCGCGCTGTTTCCGCATCTCTATGATGTGCTCGATCTCGCCGCCGTCACGAAAGTCGAGCCCCTGCCCCTCGGCGCCGACGGACGGCACCGGTTCCCAACGCTCCCCACCTGACGCATGGCTCCACGACGGCGAGGAACTGGAAGCGCGCGAACGGGTTGGTGCTGCGGCGCAACAATCAGGCGGTATTCCTATGTCCGCGACCGACCGCTTCGGCAGCCTTCATCCGTCGGCCTTACGCCAAGCGTCCGGCTTTGTGCGTTGGGTCGAGGCGACGCCGCGTCCGCACGGCGCGCTGCGCTATCGCTGCCCGGTCAGCGGCAGTTTCGTGCTGGTCACCGACGACGAGACGTTGAAAGAACTCACCGCGCCACGGGCGCGAATCCGCTGCGTCGATTGCGGCGAGATTCACCTGCTGACGCAGGACGGAGGCGGCGAAGCCCCTGACACGATTGTCGGCGATCCACGCAAGCCCTAGTCTTCCGTCGGGTCCGGCGCGGCCGTCAGCGCCGGTTCAACGCGCGGGGGCGCATAACTCCTGATGGACTTCGACGCCATGGCCACCGTATTGTTCGAGGCGATCATTCATGGACGATTACCTCGCTCGAATTATACCTGCGCACAGGTTCTGATGTCTGGCGCGATCCAACCACCCATCAATACCGGGAGCAGCTTCAGTCAGGCACTCGGTACGTGCATCGCCAACACTACGCACTTAAGGACGAAAATTCGACCAGCTGGAGGTCCCCAGGGCGGTGCGGGATCGACATTACGTGCGGTTCTCATCGCGAGAATACATACGGGGGTCTGTTGGCAGGACAGATTGACCGCGACAAAGGATCAGGAACCGTGGTCATCAAAATTGTGCGGGCCGGAGGCGGCATTCATTCTGACAGCTGGAGCGACCTCGAAAAGCAGCTCATCCAATCGATTGATCGTCCGGGAATAGACTCTGGCTCGTTCATCCTTGTTCAAGACCCGGAGCCGAGAAAGGACGGTCTTTGGATTGGACCTCGAATCAACCTGAAAGAGCGCCAGCCTCGCACAACTCCCGAGGGCATTTCATTCCGGACCGCGCATCTCCGGGCTGCAAGCTGGAGGATGGACAAGGACATGGTGGCGTGGGGATAACGGAGCTCAA
>DASXOK010000425.1:0-2841 GCA_036494425.1 Pseudolabrys sp. | reverse complement strand
CCCGGCGCTTCGCGCCGACCCTCCCCTTTCAGGGGAGGGATAAAGAAAGCCAACGGATCGCCGTGGCGGTTAGAGCGTGCGAAGGAACGCGACCAGATTGCGTTTCTCCTCCTCGTCCAGTTTCGTGCCGAGCACCAAATTGAAGAACTCGACCGTATCGTCGAGCGTCAGCAGCCGGCCGTCGTGCATGTAGGGCGGCGTATCCTTGATGCCGCGCAGCGGGAAGGTCTTGATGGCTCCGTCGCCGGCGGCAAACATGTTGTTGATCATCACCGGCTTGAAGAAGCGCTCGGTCTTGAGATCGTGCATCAGATTGTCGGTGTAGTAGGGCGCCGTGTGGCAGGCGCTGCACTGGCCTTTGCCGAAGAATATCTCTTGCCCGCGCAATTCCGCGGCCATGGCCTTGCTCGGATCGAGCTTGCCGAACACGTCCAGCTTGGGTGACGGCGCAAAGCCCAGTTCCTCCTGGAATTCCGCCATCAGGTCGACCTGGTTGATGCGATCGAGGGGATTCAAGCCCTTCTTGGCGGCGATCACGTGGTCGCCGTCGAAATACGCCCCCGCCTGCTCGAACTGCGTGAAATCCTCGATGGTCTTGAGCGCGCGCTGCGAGCCGAACAGCCGCTGGATTTGCACGCCGCGCAGCGTCGGGGTGACGATGCGATGGCGGGATTCCTGCGGACGGGCATCGGGAGCAAGATGCGTGGCCTTGTTGGTGTGGCCATTCGAGTGACAATCGAAGCAGGCCGAGCCGCGGCTCGGCTTCTCCGTCCGTCGGTCCTCGGTCTGATTGAATTGCTGTTGCGGGAAGGGCGTCACCAGAAGGCGCAAGCCCTCGATCTGCTTCGGGGGAAGTATGCCGTTGAACAGTTCGTAAAAGTTCTCGATGGTGACGAGCTTGCCTTGCGAGACGTCGCCGAGGTCGGTGCGCTGATTGAGATACATGGCCGGCGGGAACTCGGGCAGAAAGTGGTCCGGAATATCGTACTCGACGTCGAACCGCGTGAGATCGCGTCCTTCTTGCCGTTTGATCTCGTCGATCAAAAATTGCGGAAACACGAAGCCGCCTTCCTGATGCTTGGGATGCGGCAACGGATAGAACCCCTTGGGAAACAGGTTCTGATCGCGAATCTGCTCCGGGCTCATGTTCGCGAGAGCCTCCCACGTCTTTCCTGCGGGGAGCTTGACGCGAACGCCTTCCTGCACCGGCTTGGTGCGGTCCATCGTGACGCCGGCCGCTGGCCGATTGCTCAGATCATAGCGCTCGTTGAGAATCGCCATGTGCTCGCGCGTGACATCGGGCTTCTCTGCGGACAGCCTGGCGAAGATCGCCGAGAACGGCTCGTTGATCTCGACCTGCATGTAGCTCGACTTGCCGCGCGGCGGTTGCTGGGCGTAGGCGAAGCCGAGCGCAATGACGACGACGCCGGCAACGGCAACCCCGGCCAGAGGTTTTCGGGCTTTCGCTAGGATCATGGCTCGCTCCTTGATGCTACTCCCCGCTGATGCACCTCCCCTTGATGGACCTGCCCCATGGTTGAACGACACGACGCTCGCCCACGCGATGCGTGGGCTTGCGAATCGTCTACGCAATGCACACCGGCGATAAAAGAATGTCGGTTCGTAAGTGTACGCCTGCCGACGGCACTATCGCCGCCCATTGCTTACATGCGGCAGCCTCGGCGCTCTCCGTTCACAGGGCGGCTTGTACACAGTCTAATGCAAGACAAATCGAAATTGAAATGCGTCGCGCGCTTTTTTTCGATCTTACGTGATCGCACTTGCCTTTTTCCAAGAACAACTATCATTGCATCGTTTCGCTGCGATGCATTGATGCGTCGGTCATGGAGGCTTGCGCGGATCACGCAAGCCATCCGTGCGGACGTGCCTATGAGTTCGCGTCTATTGCCGACTGGCCTGCAGCGCAATGCTTGCTGCCGCCGGCCCAAGGGCGGTCGCTGCTCGCAAGACCGATCAGCGCACCTTGCAGATAGTCGCAGCCGAAGCCGGCGAGCAGCGCGGCAGCCTCTTCATTCTGCACCCATTCGGCCACGGTCTTGAGGCCGAGGCGTCGCGCGAGATCGATCAGCGTATGCACGAAGGCGCGGTCATCGGCCGACTTGACGATGTTCTGCACGAAGGCGCCGTCGATCTTGACCATGTCGACGCCGAGCTTGCGCAAGTTGCGGAACGAGGTGTGGCCGGCGCCGAAATCGTCGATAGCAATGCGGCAGCCGAGATCCTTCACGCGCGTGACAAAGCCGCGTGCATCGTCGACGTCCTGGATTGCGGCGGTCTCGGTGATCTCGATGATGAGGCGCTCGCCGACACTTGAGTTGTTGCGAAGCAGCGCGGCCAGACCGCTCCACCAGTCGGGATCGACGGCGGACGCAGGCGAGACGTTGACGCTGGCGTTGAGCGCGGGCGCGCCGGCGAGTTCGTCCACCACCAGCTCGAGCACGCGATAGTCGAGCATGCGCACGAGACCCACGCGCTCGGCCACCGGGATGATCTCGTTGGCGTGGGCAATGGCGCCGTCGGCGCGATAGATGCGCATGAGACATTCATAGAACGCCGGCTTGCGGCTCATCGCGTCGACCACGGGCTCAAAGGCAAGCGCGATGCGCCGCTCGTTGAGCGCGGAAACGATCTCGTCGGAAGTGCGTAGGCTTTCGCGGCGGTGCGCGTCGCGCTCGATATTCGGCCGATAGGGCATGAAGGAGCCATGCCGCTTGGTGCGCGCGGCGTGCAGCGCATCCATGGCGCGGGTGAAGATCTCCGCCACCGTGCGCGCATGGCGCGGCGCCGTGACGCCGCCGATGGTCACCGTGACGGCCACCG
>DASXOK010000424.1:0-5141 GCA_036494425.1 Pseudolabrys sp. | reverse complement strand
CTTCTGGAACTGCACCACGGTCGAACGCTTCTGACCCACCGCCACGTAGATGCAGTAAAGCTTGATCTTCTCGTCGTTCGAGGTGTTGAGCGGCTTCTGATTGAGGATGGTGTCGAGCGCGATCGCGGTCTTGCCGGTCTGACGGTCGCCGATGATCAGTTCGCGTTGGCCGCGGCCGATCGGGATGAGCGCATCGATCGCCTTCAGGCCGGTCGCCATCGGCTCATGCACCGACTTGCGCGGGATGATGCCGGGCGCCTTCACGTCCACGCGCTTGCGCTCGGTCGCGGTGATCGGGCCCTTGCCGTCGATCGGATTGCCGAGCGCGTCGACCACGCGGCCGAGCAGGCCCTTGCCGACCGGCACGTCCACGATGGCGCGCGTGCGCTTGACGGTCTGGCCTTCCATGATCTCGCGGTCGGCGCCGAAGATCACGATACCGACGTTGTCGCTTTCGAGGTTCAGCGCCATGCCGCGGACGCCGTTCTCGAACTCGACCATCTCACCGGCCTGGACGTTGTCGAGGCCATAGACGCGGGCGATGCCGTCCCCGACGGAGAGCACCTGTCCGACTTCGGAAACTTCGGCTTCCTGGCCGAAATTCTGGATCTGCTCTTTAAGGATGGCGGAAATTTCCGCGGCGCGGATGTCCATCAGCGTGCCTCTTTCATCGCGAACTTGATCGCATTGAGCTTGGTGCGGAGCGAACTGTCGACCATGCGGCTGCCGACCTTGACGATCAGGCCGCCGATGATGGCCCGGTCAACCTTCACTGCGAGGTCGATGTCCTTGCCGCCGGTGACGTTTTTGAGCGCATCTTTGAGCGCGCCGAGGTTCTGGTCGTTGAGCGTCTCGGCGACGGTGATCTCCGCGCTGACCTCGCCTTTGTGGCGGGCGACCAGCAGACGGTAGCCGCGGATCATGTCGCGCACGGCAAACAGGCGCCGGTTGGTTGTGATGACGCGGAGGAAGTTACTGGCGAGGCCGCCGATGCCAGCTCTGTCCAGGATCGCCGAGAGCGCCTTGAGCTGCTCATCGACGCCGAACACCGGGCTGCGCACCAGACGGGAGAGATCGGGGCTTTCGGCGACCATGGCATCGAATCGGTCCAGGTCGCTCTTGACGGAATCGGTTGCCTTGGCTTCGAGCGCGAGCTCGAACAGGGCGCTGGCGTAGCGGCCAGCCATGCCGGAGATATGGGGGTCTTCGCCTGCCACGTGGACGCTCTTTTTCGTTACTTCATTCACAGGCCGGACGCCGTCGCGGGATGGCGGCGCAACCTATTGGAATTCAAGAGGGAATTCCGATCTCCAAAGGCAGCGCGGTAGCCCGCGTAAAACCTTCGTGAAATCGAGCGGCTAGCTAACACAGCAGGCAGGGCGGTGCAACACGCACGCGCCACGGCGTCGCCGCAAGTGCCTCATTTGTTTGCCCAACACGCCCACCGCAGGTTGACGAAATTGCATTGCCGGGATGTCTCGCCAGGCGCGCGCGTGCGCTATAGCCTGCTGATCCAAGCGACTCGGCCTGCCGTGGCGCTTGGAACCCCACGCCGCCGGGACCTGACAATTCAATGTTTGCTTTGCGCGCCTCTGCCGACGCCACCGGCACGGCCAAGCTTTTGGTCGTGCTCCTGGCCTTTGCCTGGGGCTTCAATTGGCTCGCCACACCCTTCGCCTTGCCAGAGGTATCGCCCTGGAGCCTGCGCTTTGCCGGTTCCGGACTGGGCGTGATCACGCTCGTCAGCGCGGCCCTGCTGACCGGCCACAGTCTGCGGCTGCCGCGGGACCAGGCCCTGCATGTGATGATCCCGGGCCTCCTCAACGTGGCGGGTTTCCAGATCCTGTCCGCGCTGGCGCAGCTCAATGGGGCGACCTCGCGCGCCATCATCATCGCTTATTCGATGCCGATTTGGGCGGCGCTGCTGAGCTGGGTCATGCTTGGTGAGCGGCTGAACAGGACGCGCCTTATCGCGCTGGCCCTGTGCATAGCGGGGATTGGCATTCTGGTGTGGCCGTTGCTTGCCGCCGGCGCGCCGCGTTTCGTTCTCTATTCTCTGGCCTGCGCGTGGGCCTGGGCGCTGGCCACCGTCTACCAGAAATGGATGAAGGTGACCGTGCCGCCGCTCGCCAATGCGGCCTGGCAGCTCATATTCGGCTTCGTATTCATCGCCGCCGGGACGTTCGCCTTCGAGGGCTATCCGCATTTGTGGCCGCTGCATACAAAGGCGCTGATTGCCGTCCTTTACATCGGGATTTTCGGCGTGGGGCTCGCGCACTTCCTGTGGTGGGCCATCGTCGGCAAAGTGGCGGCGACGACGGCCTCGATCGGCGCGCTCCTGGTGCCCGTGGTCGGCGTCGTCGGTTCGACCATCCTGCTCGGCGATCGCCCGACGCCGACCGACATTGTCGGCTTCGTTCTGATCTTCATCTCCGCGGCCTCGGTGCTGCTGTCGCCCACTGCGAGGCCGGCCGAGATCGCCAAGTAGACCTTCGGACCCGCTCAGCGCGCCTGCGCACCCTCCAAAAAGATATCGGCCGCGGTCTCGATCAGGCGCGCGCGCTGATCGGCGTCGATCGTCGCCATTCCGGTCAAAGCCCGCAGTTGCGCATCGCCGGTCAGCGAATCGAGGAAGATGGCGGCGAACCGCCGCGGATCGCCGGCACGTAACCGGCCCTCGGCCTGTTGTGCGGCGACGAGCTTGGCGATGGCCGCGTAGGTTTCCTCCGGCGCGGCGTTGAAAAAGGCGCGCGCGGCATCCGGATGCCGATGCGCTTCGGCGACGGCGAGGCGATGCACCTCCAACGCCCGGCGCTCCAGCAGCACGCCTAGAAAGGTCGCGCCGATGCGGATCAATGCATCGCGCAGCGACAGCCCACGCACGTCGATCGCCTTGAGCGGGCCGACGATCTCGTCGCAGAAGCGCTGCATCACCGCCGCGAACAGCCCATCCTTGCCACCGAAGTAAGTATAAACATTGGTCTTGGAACCGCCGGCCCGCGCCACGACCTCGTCGACGCTCACCCCGGCATAGCCGCGCTCCAACAGCAGATCGGCGGCCGCCCGCAAAATTTGTTCCCGCTTCTGCTCCGTTCTCGATTCACCCACGGCACCTATCCTTTGGTCGCATTGCGCCCTCGCACCCCCTTGCAGAGGGCTTTTAATACCATACAGTATGGTACATATTTGTCGTACGCGCCAGTACGCTGAACTTAAAAGGTCTTGTCGATGAATCCGAAGCTTTGCGCGGCTTTGGCCTCAGTCATCTGGGGCACGACGTATATTGTCGCGACGTCGATGCTGCCGGCCCACCCGGTCTTCACCGGGGCCGTCCGGGCCCTGGGCGGCGGGCTGCCGCTGCTGCTTCTTTACCGGGCGTTCCCCCACCGCTCCTGGTGGCTCAAGGTGTTCCTGCTCGGAACCCTGAACTGCGGCGCGTTCTTCGGCTTCTTTTTTGTCGCCGCTCAGCGGCTCCCCGGCGGCGTCGCCGGCACGCTGCAATCGCTCGGACCGATCTTCACCGTCCTCATCGCCTGGCCGCTGCTCGGACAAAGCCCGAGCTTCATGCGCCTCGGCAGCGTGGTGGTCGGCGCAGTCGGCGTGATGCTGCTTTTGACCAGCGGCACGCTTGCGCTCGACACCGTCGGCGCACTCGCCGGCCTCGGCGCGGCGCTGTCGCTCGCGCTCGGCGGCGTGCTGCTCAACCGCTGGGGCCGGCCGGCGCCGCTGATGGTGTTCACCGCCTGGCAGCTCATCGTCGGCGGCATCGAGCTCGCGATCTTCGCGACGCTCGCCGGCGACATCCCCTCAGTGCTGACCACACAGAACGTGATCGGGTTCACCTATGTGGCATTGATAGGAACCAGCGTCGCCTACGCGCTCTGGTTCTATGGAATTGAAGGTGTCGGCGTCTCCGCCGCTGCGCCGTTCTTCCTGCTGATCCCGATCGTGGCCTTCGTCCTCGATGCCGTGATCAAGGGCTTCATCCCGACCATGGTGCAGGGCATCGGCGCGGCGATCGTGCTCGCAAGCCTGCTCATCGGACAACTATCCGCCAAAAGCAAACCCGCTCACCAGCGGGCGAGCTGATCTTTTGTACTGAGACTGGAGTAAGCAATGGCCTCACAAACGCAAATCGAAACCACGCAAATCCCCGGCACCGACCTCAAGCCGTCGCGTATCGGGCTCGGCACCTGGGCCATCGGCGGCTGGATGTGGGGCGGCAGCGACGACGCGGAGTCGATCCGCACCATCCAATCGGCGATCGATCACGGCATCACGCTGATCGACACCGCGCCGGTTTACGGCTTCGGCCATTCCGAGGACGTCGTCGGCCGCGCGCTGGCGCAAGACGGGCGCCGCGCCAAGGCCGTCATCGCCACCAAGGTCGCGCTCGACTGGAAGGAGGGCAAGCCGTTCCGCAATGCCAGCCGCGGACGCATCCTCAAGGAAGTCGACGATTCGCTGCGCCGCCTGCGGACCGATGTGATCGACATCTACCAGGTGCACTGGCCCGATCCGAACGTGCCGATCGAAGAGACCGCCGGCGCGCTGAAGGACGTGATGCAGGCCGGGAAAATTCGCGCCATCGGCGTCAGCAACTTCTCGCCCGCGCAGATGGACAAGTTCCGCGCCGTCGCGCCGCTGCACACCAATCAGCCGCCGTACAATCTGTTTGAGCGCGAGATCGAGAAGGATGTGCTGCGCTATTGCCAGAAGAACAACATCATGACGCTCGCTTATGGCGCGCTCTGCCGCGGGCTGCTCGCCGGTAAGATGACTGCGGCGACCAAGTTCACCGGCGACGACCTGCGGCGCAGCGATCCGAAATTCCAGCAGCCGCGCTTCGGCCAGTATCTCGAGGCCGTTGCGGCGCTCGAAGGCTTCGCCGCGACGCATTACGGAAAAAGTGTCGTGCATCTGGCGGTGCGCTGGATCCTCGACAAGCAGGGTGCGGGCTTTGCGCTCTGGGGTGCGCGCCGCCCCGATCAGCTCGATCCGATCGATGACGTCTACGGCTGGTCGCTCGATGCGTCCGCCATGGCGGAGATCGACAAGATCCTCGCCGACACTGTGAAGGACCCGGTCGGACCGGAATTCATGGCGCCGCCGGAGCGAGCGGCGGCGTAAACGCGCCTTCT
>DASXOK010000423.1:0-3015 GCA_036494425.1 Pseudolabrys sp. | reverse complement strand
TCTAGTGACCTGAACGAGCCACCGCACCCTAACCATGACCAATTTGCTGAACTTGACGCACACAACTACTTATGTGCAAAAATCGGAGCAAACCGGCACCTGATTTCGGTCGAAAGCGGCAGGTGATTTCGGCGCAAAGCGGCACCTGATTTCGCTCCAATCCGGCACCTGATTTCGGCGTTTTCGGCACCCCTGATCGGCTCTGGCCTCGCTGCTGAGCGGCAAGTAATGGCGGCTACCGTCGCCCCTTTTCGGGGGCGCGGGGAGATGCCAAGACCGAAGGTGGCGATGCGGCGGATCAAGGAAGTGCTTCGGCTCAAAGAGGGGCTGGGGCTGAGCGATACAGCGGTGTCGCGCAGCGTGCGGATCGCGCGCTCGACCGTGAAGGAATATCTCGACCGCGCCGCGGCGGCCGGGCTGAACTGGGAAACCGTGGCGGAGCTGAGCGAGGAGGAGCTCGACCGACGCCTGTTCGCGGCCGTTGACACGCGCCATTGGGATCGTCCGTTGCCGGATTGGGAGGCGGTCGAGAAGGAGCTGCGTGGCCGCGGCGTGACACTGCGGCTGCTGTGGCTGGAATATCTGAGCCGGCATCCGGAGGGCTACCGCTACACCCAGTTCTGCGCGCATTTCCATGCCTGGCAGCGACACTCCCGGCCGCCGACGATGCGCCGGCAGCATCGCGCCGGCGAGGCGCTCGAAGTCGATTACGCCGGCATGACGCTGAGCGTCATCGACAAGGGTGTCGTCCGCCAGGCGCAGGTTTTCGTTGCCTGCTTGCCCTGCTCGGACCTGACCTACGCCGAAGCGAGCTGGACCCAAGGTCACGAGGACTGGCTCGGTGCCCATGTCCGCGCCTTCGCCTATATCGGCGGCTGCCCGAAGAAGGTGATCCCCGACAACCTCAAGACCGGGGTGACCGACGCCAACTACTGGGACCCGGTTCTGAACCGCAGCTATCACGCGTTCGGCCGCCATCACAACGTGGCGATTGTCCCGGCACGGGTCAGAAAGCCACGGGACAAACCGTCCGCGGAAAATGCGGTCAGACTGGTCGAGATGTGGGTGCTGGCGCCACTGCGCCACCGGCAGTTCTTCTCACTCGCCGAGGCCAACGCCGCGCTCGCCGAGAAGATCGAGGAGTGGAACAACCGCCCGTTTGCGCCACCGCGTGAGGGCAGCCGGCGCTCGCTGTTCGAGGCAATCGAGCGCGACAAGCTCAAGCCGTTACCGGCGGCGCCTTTTGTTGTCGGCCAGTGGCTCGTGGCGCGGGTCAACATCGACTACCACGTCGCCGTCGACGGCCACTTCTATTCCGTGCCGTACCGGCTGGTGCATCGACGGCTCGACGTCTTCCTGACCGCAACGGCGGTGGCGATCTTCCACCAAGGCGAGCGGGTCGCCAGTCATCCGCGCAGCGCCGCCAAGGCGCACCACACCACCACGAGCGAGCACATGCCGCCGGCGCACCAGGCGATGGCCAAGCGCACCCCTGACAAGCTGCGCACCGAGGCCGCCGCCCTCGGGCTTGCCATCGGCACCTATGTCGACCGTCTGCTCGACGCGCGCGAGCATCCCGAGCAAGCGGTGCGCGCCGGTCTCGGCGTACTGCGGTTGGTCGGCACCTACGGTAAGGAACGGCTCGAACTTGCCTGCGAACGCGCGCTCGCCGCCGGCGTCGCCTCCTCGCGCTATGTCGAGCGGCTGCTCAAGGCCGACCGGCGGCACCCTTTCCTCGATGCCCACGCTGAGGACGGCTTGGGCGAGCACGGCAATCTGCGGGGTCCGGCCTACTACAACTGAGCTGGCCGCGCCGATCGATGCCATCCCAAACAGGAGGGAATGATCATGATCCATCCCACGATCGAGACGTTGCGCCGCTTACGCCTCACCGGCATGGCCAAGGCGCTCGAGGAGCAGCAAGGCCTGCCCGACTGCGATCGCCTCAGCTTCGACGAGCGCCTGGCGATGCTGGTCGATCGCGAGGCCGTCGAACGCGACAATGCCGCGCTCGCCCAACGTCTGCGCCTTGCCAAGTTGCGCCAGGCCGCCTGCCTCGAGGATGTCGACTACCGCACTCCGCGCGGTCTCGACCGCAGCCTGATCCACAGCCTCGCCAGCGGCCGCTGGCTGCACGAGCACAACAACGTTCTGATCCTGGGCCCAACCGGTAGCGGCAAGAGTTTCCTCGCTTGCGCCATCGGCAACCAAGCCGCGCGTGGCGGGTTCTCGGTGCGCTATCAGCGGCTTAGCAGGCTTCTCGACGAACTCGCCCTCGCCCGCGTCGACGGCAAGGCCACCCGGCTGCTCGCCCAGCTCGCCAGGATACAATTGCTCATAATCGACGATTGGGCCATGGCCCGGCTTACCGCCGAGCAGCGTCGCGACCTGATGGAGGTCATCGACGATCGCCACCAGCGTGCCTCCACGATCCTGGCTACGCAGATCCCAATCGAGCGCTGGCACGACACGATCGGCGATCCGACCTATGCCGATGCCATCCTCGATCGGATTGTCCACAATGCCTACCGCATCGAACTGCGGGGCGACTCGATGCGCCGCCGCAAACCGGATATGCCTGGGGATGAAAAGAATTAATCAAATAAATAACTTGCAACACTTATCCACATTATTAACACAATTCACAACCGACCACCACAATCACTAGAAACGATAATAATGACAAGAGTACTTGCTTTGGCAGACCAGAGCAAGATAGGATGTATCACGCAGCGGCGGTTCGCCAAAGTCGGGACCAAAACCCATCCGCAACGGGGTGCCGCTTTGGACCGAAACGGCCTGTCGGTTTCCACCGAAACCGCCTGCCGGTTTGAACCGAAATCGCCTGTCGGAAACTCCGAAATTTGCAGATAAGCCTTCACCGTCGTCGATGAAACCGTTGGCCGGACCAAGCTGGCTCGCGTTCAGGGCGAGGTGAGGGAACTCGCCGATCTCGCCGGCGAAGATCCGCTGCAAGGTGCCGCGGACCGCTACCTGACACTGCGCAAATTCGCG
>DASXOK010000422.1:0-1597 GCA_036494425.1 Pseudolabrys sp. | reverse complement strand
ACGATTTCAGCCGTGAGCTCAATGTAGCTGCCGTTGACCACCCTGTCGCTCATCGAAGCTGCCCTGTCGTAGCGCGGCCGCCAGAACGCGCGGGCCGCGGCGGTAGGAGTAATGAATCGTTTGAAATATGATAGCCGCTGAGCGCAGCCGCGCAATTACAAACGTCACTATATTTAACTTCTACTGGCCATTCCACAGTTCCGGGAAGAATAACATCGCCGGGAACCAGCGCTAGACTTTGACTTTTTCTGTCGCGACCTGCGGCAAGTATATGCACTCCTTGCGGGAATTTTACACGTCGGCGGCGCGATTGGCCGCATGACGTGGGCAGCGATTGCAATGCCTGCCGGCCAGGAGCGAGCCGCGCGAAACCGGCCGTCCCTTACGAATTCTTCTCCAGATGCGCGCGCAGTTCGGTGATCGACGCAAAGCGCAGCGTCCCCTGCGGCAATTCGGCTTCGATCGAGCCGTCCACGTAGAGCGTATATCCCATGCCGTCGACGACGCCCGACTTGAGCACCTCCACCGTGCGCCGCGGCTCGTCGTCCGAAACCTCGACCGGTGGGGCCTGCTCAGTCGCCGTATCGTGCCGCGGCACCTCGAGCGCCGGCTCCGGCGGAAGCTCGGGCTCGGACGCAGGCTCGGGGTTCACTTCGGGAACAGCGCCCACATCCGGCTCGGCGACGGCCGGGCCGCGCGTTGGCCGCCCCTCGGCCGGCCACATCGTATCGAAATTGGTGGACCGGCGGCTCGGCGCCGGCGTTACCGGCGGCGGGCCCGGACGCCAGCTGCTCTCGCGAATGGGTCCCCGCCGCATCGCGGACACCCCGACATTCTCTTCGGTCGACTCGGATCGCGCCGCTTCGTCGAGATCGCGCGGACCGGCGGGCAACGGCTCATGCGGCGAGAGCGACACCTCGTCGTCCACGGCGACCGGCGGCACATCCGGGTTGCGCAGGCTGGGCGCGAAGGACCGTCGCTCCTCCGCCGCCGGCTCGGTCATGCGCGGCAACTCAGGCTCAGCGGCTTCGGGCTCCATCGCCACAGGCTCGCGCTTGCGCCGGGTGGGGAACGGAAAACGTCCGCCCTCTGGGGCAGCCGCTGGTGCGGCGCGTGCCGGGACAGCCGCCGGAATCGGCGCGGGCGCCGGCGATTGCATCGGCTCGAAGCTCTCGGCCGGCCGCGCGGCGCGCTCGGGCAGCGGCCCGGCTAAGCCCTCGGCGATGCGCTTGAGCTGCGACACCACCGCACCCAATCCAATCAGGACGAGGCCGCCGATACCGACGGTCGCACCCGACGTGATGAGCGTGTTGCCAAAGCTGAACTCGCTGGTCGGGATGCCAAACCCCACCAAGACGGCGCCGCCGACGAACGCAATGACGCCGACGATGAACAACAGAATCGACATAGACGCGATCCTCATCTGGAACGAGGGGAGCCGGCTCGCGCTCCCGATTTACCAGCTAAACCCTTCAACGAACGAAGAATTTTCGTCCTTTTCAAGCATGATGGCAACTATTATTCCTAAAATACCAGCAAACGCCCTCACACTTCCTTAATCCTGTGCAAACCTTTGCTTTCAATGTGCTTTGTGCGC
>DASXOK010000421.1:0-32101 GCA_036494425.1 Pseudolabrys sp. | reverse complement strand
GACCGCGGTGGCGATCTGCCCGACCTCGTCCCTGCGGCCGACGCCGCTGACCGCGACGTTGAAGTTGCCCGCCGCCAGCTCGTTGATCGGCTTGGTCAAAGCCGCCAGCGGCCTGGCAATCGATAGCACGCCGAAGACCGCGGAAGCGATCAGCACCAGCGCGGCGATGGCCGCCATGACCATGTTCATCGACTCGGCCGAGCTCATCTGCTGAGTGGCCTTGTCCTTTTCGAGACGAACGCGCGATATCGCGGCGCCCACCATCTTCTCGATCACGGAGTCCGTTTCCGCCCGAATTGGCTGAGCTCGCTCATTACCGATGCGAACGATCTGCTCGTTCAGTGCCTTGACCTTTGGAATGTCGTCGAGCTGCCGCTCGTCGATTTCGACGATCGCGGCCTTGGCCGTGCCGATATCCTTGGCTGCGGCCAAATATTGGTCGGCCAGAGTCTGTAGCCGTTCAAGCGCTGTGCGGGTTTCCGGCTCTTTCGCCTCCGCGACCAGAGGGTCGACGTAATCGTGAAAGCTCTTATAGCGGTCGGCGAGCGCCTGCTTGGCCTTCCCGAGCTCGGGGCCGGTTGCCGCCAGGCGCAGGTCGAGCAGGCCGACTTGCATGCCGCGGGCTGCGGCCTTCGCCTCGACGACAGCGCGTGCAAGCCGCTGCTGGTTGAAGGCGGTGTCGTTGGAGTCCCGCACGTCCCGATTGCCCGAAAGCTGGCCAAAAACCATGCCGCCGACCAGCAGGACGCCCAAGGCCGACATGACGATCAGCTTGGATCCGATCCGAATGTCCGAGATGCGAAGCACGTTATTCCCCCCAGGATGTAGAAGCACAGCTATCGGTTCGAACGGGGCGTTCCCAAGGGCGCGCCGGGCCGTCCGAACGGGTCATTGGCCTCAGGCAGCCGCCGGCGCCGCGGCGCGGAAGCCGGATGCCGCGTCGGCATCCTCATCCATGTGCGCGGACAGAAGGTTTGGCAGATCGATCAAGGCGATCATGCCGGCCTCGGTGGTGATCAGGCCGGACAGGAAGCTCATGCGCTGCGCCTGCGCGACCTTCGGCACCGGCTTGATCTGGGTCTCGTCGAGAGAAACGATATCGAGGACCCGGTCGGCGAGGAGGCCGATCGGCTTCGACGCGATCTGCACGATGATGACGATGTGCAGCGGCGTCGCCTTGGTCAGGCCCTGGCCGAACCGGCATCGCAGATCGACGATCGGGACGATGACACCGCGCAGGTTGAGCACGCCGCGCACATATTCGGCTTGGCGCGGCAAGGGCGTGATCTCGGTCCAGCCCTTGATCTCACGCACGGCCATGATGTCGACGCCGTACTGATCGTCGCCGATGGCGAAGCTGATGAGTTGCGCCGGGAACGCTCCGGATTGATTGGCTTGGTCTGCACCCAAGGGCGACGAATCGACGTTCGGTTCACTCATGGTACTGGTAACTCATGCTGCTGATGGATTAACGACGCGGCGCAGTGAATTGAAATTCAGCCGCGATAACATTCAGCGTTGTGCGATTGCAGTCCGGTTAATGAGCGCCGATAAATATCATTTTGGTACAATGTATCGCTGCACGAACATTGCAGGATATTAATATAGACTAAGATTGTTGGAAGCGGAGCGCGCCCTCGCTTCCGCTGCGGCCTGTCTGTCTTGATGACGAGGCTACTGTTCGCCGAGAATCTTCTGGCAGGGATCGGCGTCTTGCGACGACATCAGAACCACTAGTCCGGCCGTCAGCCCTTTGCGGGCCTCGCGCGGGGTGATGAAGCGCAAGGTCGCCCGCGGATTCTGCCGGCAAAACGCGGAGAGCGTGCTGGCGGTGGCGATGAGGCTGTTGTCCTTCGGCAGGACGGCGATGCCACCGTCCCGGAGGATAAAAGCATCCTGCACGTTGTTCTGATCGAGGGTCTGAAGGCAGACGCGGAGCAGACCTTGGTAGGCCGCTCCCGGTTCCGGCAACTCGCCGGCGAGATCGTTGAGGATATAGTCAAGGCTGCGTGTGCAGCTTTCCGCATGCGCGGCATTGCCGGCAAAGAATACCAGCAGCAATGCCGCAAGCCACCTCATCACAGCCTCTGCATCCATGGGTTGGATTTCAGGGCCTCGTCGGCCGCGCTCCCCTCCTTTGTAAGGTCGAGTTCGTGCGGCACGTAATGCTCGCGCGCCAGCGGAAGATAATAAGTGCCGGCGGCGCAGCGCTCCCAACTCATGTTGCGTGCGCGGGTCCAGGCACGCTTGCCCAGCGAGACGCGTTTGAAGACGTCGTTGACCAGTTCGGCGATGGCCGCGCCAACGGGAAGCGGCGACGGCTCGACCAGCAGCCCGGTCTCGTTCGGTAGCACCGCATCGGCGACACCGCCCACCGCGGTCGCCACGCTCGGCAAGCCGGCCGCGGCGGCTTCGAGATAGACGAGCCCGAAGCCTTCCACCCGGCCTGACGAATCCCAATTGCCCGTCAGGCAGAAGAAATCGCAGGCCCCGTAGATGTCGCGGATCTGCTGTGAGGGCAGAGCGCCAAGGAGACGAATGTCGCAGCCGGAGGCAGCAATCGCCGCCTTCAGCTCTTCGACGTATTCCGATTCGCCGTCCGGGCCGATGACGAGCCAGCAGAGCCGTTCACGCACGGACTTCGGCAGCGCCGCCATTCCCGCCACCGTGGTGAGATGTCCCTTGCGGCGAGTCAGACGCGCGACGGTGACCATCGTGATGGTCTCGGGCGCAAGTCCCAAGCCGGCACGGATCGCCGCGCGCGGCGCGCGCGGGCCAAACCAGAACTCCGACACGCCGAGATGCACCGTACGCACGCGTTCCGCTGGCACATTGAAGCGGTCGCGGAACAGCGCGTGCGTATAGGCGCTGTTGGCGGCGATCTCGGTACGATTGCCGAACACGCCAGCAAGCTTGATGGCGAGGCGCTTTTGCGGCCGCTGTGTCTCGTTGATCTCGGTCCCGTGCACGGTCACGACCAGCCGGGCGCCGGTGCGCCCACGCGATAACGCCATGGGAATAAAGAATGGCCAGTCGGCCGCGTGCACGACGTCGTAGTCTTTGTCGGCGATGATCCGGCGAACAAGCGAAATCTTGGCCGGCATGTCCCGCCGCGAATGCAGGCCGCCGCTGTACCGGCGGACCTCGAAGGGCAGGCGCCGATCCTCGGCATAGGTCGGCGCGCCGTAGTCCGGCGCGTAGACCGTCACTTCACCGCCGAGGCGCGTCGCCGCGTGTGCGATCTCCCGCGCGTAGGTCGCGATGCCGCCATTGACGGGGGTAAATTCGCTGGTGAGGAGGAGGATCTTCAAGGCGTCACCCCATCGCTGAGGGCACTGGTCTGCCCGGCGCGGGGCGCGTCGCCGCGCTGGATCTCGTGATGGAAGCGATAGACCCGTGCAAGCTGGTGGTCGGGCGTAAAGGTGTTGATGTGCGCGGCGACCGCGATCGGGTCGATGCGTCCGTCGGCGATTGCATTGCGGAGATCGACGAAACGCCGCGCCAACGCATCGGCCATGACATCTTCCGAGGCGTCGCGGGCGATGAGGTAGCCGCTTTCGCCGTCATCGATCACCGCTTCGAGTTGCGGCAGATGCACGGCGACCACCGGGCGGCCAATCGCCAGCGTTTCCAGGACGCACCGCGGCATGCCTTCGAACTCGGACGTCAGAATGCCGGCATGCGCGCCGGCCACTGTCTCAGCGACGCCTTTGGCATCCTTGAAGCCGTGGCGCACCGTGATGTCCTCGATCGCCTTGAACTCGACAAAGCGGTGCGGATCGCTGGTGCCGATGTAATGAAACTCGACGCCGCCCTCGCCCAATGCCTGGCGCAGGCGGGCGATGGTCTTGAACATTAGGCGCGGCACCTTGAACTCGTCGAGCCGGCCGACAAAGATAATGCGGAACGGCCCGTCCAGCGCCGGGAACGGCTGCGGCCGGAAAATGTTCGTGTTCACCCAGGTCCAGAGCGTATCGATCTTGCCGGCCTGGCGTGGATAGGTCTCGCGCAGGCGCTCTGTGATCATCGGATTGACGCACAGAAACTTGCGGCAGGCGCCGACCGCGAAGCGTTCGTTCAGTTGGTGCACGAAGCGGTAGCGTTTGAGCAGCGAATCCATCGCCAAATTCGGCACGCCCTCGCCGTGCAACATCTGGATGAAGGGCAGCCGCAGTACGACGGGGAGCCAGGCGAACTCGACGCGCCGGAGGTCGATGGAGCAGTGCCGTTTGCGCAAGGCGCGCGCCACCGCGGGGAAATGGCGGAGCAGCCCGGTGAAGAACTGGAAGGTGATCGAGTCCTTGATCCTGCGCGCGGCCTCGCGCGCCTGCACGTCCGGATAATGCAGGATTGGCAGAAAGTCGAAGGTGCGGCCGCGGAACGTGACTTCCGTGATCTTTCCGAGCTCCATGTCGCCGACCGCGTCGACACCGACGAACAGGACGCGGGTGTTCTCCGGGCAGAACGTGATGAAGTCGCGGATATAGGTCTCAAGGCCGCCGATCTTGGTGCCGCGAACGTCGAACGGGTGCAGGAGGGCGATGTTATAGGTCGCCCCCACACTGCCGCTGTTGAGTCCAGTCATCGCGTTCATGAGGTGCGCCCCGTGCGCGCGGAAATGGCCTGCGGGATCGCATCGGCCAACAGCCGGGGAACCGCGAGGGCCGAGCGCAGATAGCGCACCGCCAACCGTTGCGGGTTGCTCGCCAGCCGCCACACCCACTCAAGTCCATGACGCTGGAAGAAGCCGGGCGCCCGCGCCTGCGTGCCGGCGATGAAGTCAAGCGCCGCGCCGACGCAGACAAAACCGACGCCGGGGATCCGCTCCTGGCAACGCGCGGCGAAGATCTCTTGCCGTGGTGCGCCGAGGCAGACGAAACAGATGCGGGCACGCGACTTTCGTATGTGCTCGATCGCGATATCGGCGTCGAGCGACTCAGGGCTGAAGTTCGGCCCCGGCGCATAAGTGCCGGCGATGTCGAGATTCTCGTTGCGTTCGCGCAGATGCGCGGCCGCGCGGTTGATCACTGCCGCATTCGGCCCGAGCAGAAAGACCGGCAAGCCGGAGCGCGCGGCTTCCGCACACAATGGCTCCAACATGTCGGCGCCGGTCGTACGCTGCACGGGAATGCCATGCAGACGCCCGAGCAACACGATCGGGAAACCGTCGGCGGTGACGAAGCTCGCCCGTTGATAGGCCTGGGCGAATTTCGAATCGGCACGGAGCTTGGAGCAGTGATCGAGGTTCAAGGTGAAGACAGAGAAGCCGTCTCCACCCTTAGCGGTGGACACGATGGCCGAGATGGCCTGAGGCATCGAGAGCAGATTGATCGAAACTCCATCGACGCGAAACTCGCGCAACCCGGCGCTTGTTTCCGACATGCGTGGCATCCTCTACGAGGCCAATGGTGGCCGAGTTGGAACAACCACTCCCCGTCTCGCTTCGATTCACGAGTACCCCCCGCGTGAACGACCATCCATGAGTTCCCTACGCTCATGGACGGAACAGCAAAGCGTGCTGTCATCGCCATCAAATCGCGATATTGCGACGCAACAATGGCAGCAAGTTCGGAAAAGACTGGAGTGACAAAATTGACAGACATGATCGGCCAGTTTTCACGTCGACAAGTGTTGGGAACACTCGCTGGCGGCATTGCTGCGGCACAAAGCGGAATTGTGTACGGCGCAGAGCCGACGAGTCTCGGCGCAACAGCAGCGGCGAGCGGCTATGTGTTCGGCGCGGCTGCCGGACCTGTGATCTTCACAGATGCGCGCTATGGCGATCTTTATAAAACACAGACGAAAATCATCACGACCGATATTGCACTAAAAATGAGCACGGTCGCACGACAACCCGGCCTGAAAAACTTCCAGCCCGCCGACAAGCTGCTCGCCTTCTGCAATGCCAACAAGATTCCAATGCGCGGGCATTGTTTGATCTGGAACGAATGGGTGCCGGCGTGGATCAAGTCGATGAGCACCGAGCAACGCCGTGGCTATATGGAGGCCTATATCGAAGAAGTCATGGCGCACTACGACGGCAAGCTTCAGTCATGGGACGTCGTGAACGAGCCGTTCTGGCCGGGACATAAAGCGCCGGGCGGGTTCCGTGTTGGACCTTGGTATGATGCCTTCGGTCCAGATTACGTGCGCCGCGCCTTCGTGCGCGCGCAACAGGCAGACCCGCGCACAAAGCTTGTGCTCAACGAAGCCCAGACCGAGCGCGACGATGCGCTCGGCCTTGCCGTGCGGCAGGGTCTGCTCAAACTTGTGTCAGACCTGAAGAATGCCGGCGTCAAACTCGACGCTGTCGGCCTGCAAGGACATCTGCAACCGCAGTATCCGCACGATCCGGCGAAATTCCACGACTTCCTGCACGCGCTCGCCAGCTATGGCGTCGACATCTATATCACCGAGTTCGACGTCCGCGATGACACCTTCGCCGACGACGTCAAGACGCGCGATGAGCAGGTCGCGGAGGTGGCCAAGAGCTTCCTTTCGAATGTGCTGAGCGTCCCCGCGGTGAAAATGGTCATCTGCTGGGAGCTCGCCGACAACTACTCGTTCTATGACGGCGTCTGGAAGCAGCGGCATCCGGGCAGCACGCGCGTTCCGCGTCCGTTGCCGTACGACGCCCAATATCAGCGCAAGCCGTTCTGGTACACGATCGCCGAGGCTTTCGAACAGAAGCGGGGCTAGATCTCAGCCGGAGCAGCCGACTTGGCGCGGTCGATAAGCATCTTCCTCAGCGTCGGCGCGTAGCAGATGGCCAGGACCACGCCATAGACCGCGACACCAAGCGAAACGTGCACAACCAATGACACAGTTGTGCCGCTCTTCGCGACGGCACCCAGCACGAGCACCATCGCCGCGGTCGCCAAAGCAATCCTTGTGAGGTGTCCGATTGGCGGCCGCAGGCCGAAGAACATCACCCCTACTCCGAACGAAATGGCGGCAGCGACCGTGGCAGCGATGGTGCTGGCGATCACCGCGCCGCCCAACCCCCACTTGGCGATGCAGACGATGCTGATGCCGACGGTCAGCGTGGCTTCGATGCCGCTCACGATCATCATCGGCCGCGTACGCTTGCATAACAGGAAGACCTGATCTGCGAAATGCGCACGGAAATTACGGATCGCGCCAGCCAGCGTCGCCAAGGGTAAGATTGTCAGCGTTGCCTGCTGGAACGCCGGCGCGATCAAAAGATGCACGATCTCTTCGCGCAGCATGTAGACGCCTGCAATGCTTGGCAGCAGGATCGCCGCCAATAGAGCCCCGTTCTCGGCAAGCTGTTGAAGGGCGGGCGCACGGCCATGCAGTTCCATGGTGCGCACGGCGATGGGGAACGCGCTCGCGGTCACCATCATCGCGGCGACAGTTGAAGCGCGATAGCCGAGGCCGTATCCGACCGCGAACAGACCGGCCGCGCTCAGCCCCATCATATCGCTGACGATGAAGCGCGACGCATTGATGCCGATCCAGCTCAAGCCGCCGCCGATGACGAGAGGCACACCATATTGGATTGCCTGCCGCATGATCGTGCGGTCGAGCGGTCCAACCTTCCAACTGAAGCGAGTGAGCGGCAACGCCGCTGCCAGCGCGACAAACTGCGCGATGGCAAAGCCGGCCACGGGCCACTCCGGATCCGGACCAAACTGGTGAATCAGCAGCAGTCCCAGAAAGAAGCCGACCACCGGCCCGGTGAGCTGCTGCAGCGAATAGACGACGATCTCGTGACGCACACGTGCTCGCTCGGCGAGATAAAGGTTGTAGGTGCGGGTCACCACATAACCGACCACGGCCACAGCCATGGCGATGCCGGCATCCGGTGCGATCACGGAACGCAGGATGGCGAGCACGACCACGCTCTGCACGGCGACCGAGAGAAGCAGAACCGCATTCTCAGTACGATAGAAGCGGTCGGCCTGCTGCTCGTCCTGGAAACTGCCGAAGAAGCGCAGCGCATATTGCGACCACCACACCAGAAAAACGGTCTGGAGCAGTTCGTGCGTTGCCGTGACCAAGGTGATCGCACCCAGACTCGCTTCGCTGGCGACGTGCGTCCACACGACCACCGACACGAGCTGGAACAGCGGGCCGATGATCTGCGCCGGCAGATAGAGCAGCGTATTGCGCAGAAGCATGGGTCAAACACCGAGCCATTGGGCCACGCGCGGCGGCGCGGCTTGCCGGACAAACATTGCGACTGAAGCCGTCACAAGTAAGGCCGCAATGTATTCGATCAGGAACGACGCAAGCGGGCGTGGATGCAATGCCGGCACCGCGCGCAGCGCCATGACGACGAAGATGTGCCAGAGATAAATGAAGTAGCTGGCGGAACCGAGCGCGGCGATCGCTCGCCAGTTCCATGCGAAGCCCAGCATCGCCAAGCAGAACATCAGCGAATACAGAAAGAAAGCGAGCGAATCATAATCGGCCGCGTCGCCGATCTGCACAATACGGATCAGCGCGTAGGCGGCATAGGCAAGGACTGCGCCGGCCGCGAGCGGATAGCGCAAATCGCGCAGGACAGATTGCGCACGTGTGAGGCCGGCAAGGGCGCCGGCTGCGGCAAAGGCAAACCAGAACGGCACGTCGCGCATACGTATTTCTTCAATGACGGCGTCGTTGACGTGAACGCGCGCGAGCAGCGGATCGAGATACGCGCCCATGAAGAGACCCGCCACAATCGATAGCGACAGCAGCACGAGCAGGCGCGGCGGGCGTGTCACCTTTTCTCGGCCTGCCGCGGCGAAGACGAACCATAACAGCAGCGTGCAGCCGACATACACGAACACATAGTAGTAGACGAACACGTAAGCGAAGACGTAACGCACCGCCGTAACCACCAGACGTTGATCCATCTGTGGATTGGTGAGCGCCATGAAAGCATAGGCGGCGACGAAGGCGATCGTATAGGGCACCAGCGTGCGCACGATGCGCTTTGCGAGCGGAATCGTTCCGCTTTGCGCGGTCAGATAACCCGATGCGAAGAGGAACACGGGAACACAGGGGCGCAGAACCGCGTCCGCCGCCGTCACCAGCGCCGAACCTTCGATCTTCGGCAGCGAATGGATGCCGATGACCATCAGGATCGCCACGCCGCGCATGGTGTCGATCGCGCCATCGCGCGTCCGCGCCCGCGCGCCGGAGCGCATCGCGCTCGTGTAGCCGGCGAGGCTGTCGGCAACCGTCACGACGCCCTCCTTGGCCTGGGTGCGAGCACAGTCGCCGGCGGCGGCCCCAGATCGCGGCGGCGATCGAAGGCAGCGTTGAGCCAGCGTCGGATCGGATCCTCGAACAGACGGAACGACGCCATGCTGACGAAGACGAGCACGACCATCGCTACGAGGACCAAGGCGAGCGGCATCCCCGCCGGGTGCGGCAGGAAACGTCCGAGAACGGTGACGACGAAAGTCGCAACCGGCATGTGCAGCATATAGGTCGAATAAGTGAGGTAGGCCCAGCGGCCGAGCCCGAGCCGCGCCAAAGGCGTCGACACCTTCGCGACGTCGCAATGTACGGCGGCAATGGCGATCAGATAGATGAGGCCGAGCGACGCCATGACCGGAAAGGCCCAGCCGGCGACGATGAACAGCAGAAATGCGGGCAGCAGGATCACGCCGAGCGGCACGCGGGCGATGCGTTCACGGAACAGGCACAACGCCATCCCGAGGAAGAAGGCCGGCAGCGCGCGGAACTCGCCGCCCCGATTGATCCAATCCGGCCACTGCGATGTCCGCCACAGATGGACAAAGAGTGTGTTGCCGACGGCGGCGGCGACAGCGAGGGCAATGACCAGCTTCGGCCGCCGCAGTCCGACGAAGGCCACGAGCGGGAACAGTACGTAGCAGAACATCTCCGCCGACAGCGACCAGCTCGGGAAATTGAAGGTCAGCCGGTCACCGTTGAAAGCATGCAGCAGGAGGATTTGCGCGGGAATATCCGAGAGCGGATAGCGCGCCGCGTTTTCCACGCGCACGAAACCGAGATGCAGCAGCGCAGCGATCAGCACATAGAAGGCGAGCGTCGCGATGTGCAGCGGATAAATTCGCGCCAGCCGGCGCCAGAGAAAGCGGCCGATCGATGCCCCATTGCCGACGCGACCCAGATATTGGCTGGCGATGACGAAGCCGGAGATGGTGAAGAAGAGATCGACGAACAGGTTGAAATGCTGCGTGTAGCTGTAGACGAAGCGGCCGGCGGCGGTATCTTCGATGTAATTCGCGTAGTGTAGGATGACGATGCCGGCCGATGCCAGGATGCGCAGCGCGTCGAGATGCGGCGACGAGACTTCGCCGTCGAATGCGCGCCGCGAATCTACACTGGCGAGATCGGCACTGGCCACGAACGCCACCTACCCTGCCATGCGCGTCTGATCCGCCGCATCGCGGCTGGAGCGGCCAAGCCGCATTAGGAGATCGATGACGTTGCTGTGGTCGGCGGCCGCCTGATCGTTCCACCGCCGCAGGTTGCCCTCGGCGAGGCCGACATAGGCCGCACGCCAATCCTCTCCGCTGACGAGGCCGGCGATGGCGCCGGCGGCCGAGCGCGGATCGCGCGTGTCGGCGAAGACGCCGGACCAGTCGAGCACCTCGCGAAACACCGGCTGATCGGGCGCGACAACGGGAAGCCCCGCGTATTGCGCCTCCAGCAGCGGCAGGCCCAAGCCTTCTTCATGCGAGGTGCAGATGAGAATGTCGGCGCGATCGAGAATGGCGGTGACGTCGTTGTCGGGCTGGAAGCCGTGCAGAATGACACCGGGCGTCGCCGACAAAGCATCCCAGTCGTCGCCCCAGCCACGCCGACCGATCACTTCCAGCGTCGCATCGGGATATCCCTGCTCACGCAGCGCGCCGAGAATCGCGGCCGCCGCCCGCAAATTTTTGCGCGGCTCGACGGTGCCGAGCGCAACCAGCCGCGGGCCGACCGGCCCGCCTGCGCGCGTCGCGCGGTTGCCGACGCTCAGCTTGAAGTTATTCGGGATGACCGGCCGGTAGAAGGTGATCTCGGCGTCCTCGCGGCAGAATTCTCGAAGCTTTGTCGCCGTGTCGCCCGAGTTGACGAAGAACCGCGGCAGGCGCCGCACGGCCAAACTGAACGGCCAGGCTGAATACAGCTTGGCGCGCCAGTTCAAATCCGCACGGCGCGAGATCAGGAACACATCGTGGATATAAGGAATGACGCGGCTGGCGAAGGCCTGCAGGAGCGGCGTCGGGGGGAAGCCCGGGCACAGCAGCAGCGACGACGGCGAGCTTGCGAGATGGGCCGGCAGGCCGAAGGTTTGCGCCAATACCATGTTGCGCATGCCGCTGGCCGTGATCGGCACCACATCGAGCGGTGCCAACGCGTTGCGCGAGAAGAGCTGGAGCGTGATCCGCTCGAGCCCGGTCACGTGGTGCCACAGATGGGTATGATCGACATAAACGCGCATACAATGGACCGCCTTCAGCGCATCGGCATCGCCGGCGCGTAGGCAAACCGTTTGCCCCCGCGCGCGGGAAGCGGCGCGCGTATCGACCGCTGAATCGGTTCAGCGCGCGGAAGTAACAAGACGATCTGCACGACGTAGGCGGCCAGGACGATGTTCTTCGACGAAAAGCTGACCGAGCTCGCAGCAACGATGACGAGGAACAGCAAGGCTACGCGTGCCCCAGCCGCCGCGCGCTTGAGGATTTCACCAAAGAGGAAGCCGAGCCCGATCGTGATGAGGGCGGTGCTGATCAACCCGTACTGCACAATGCTCGCGATCCAGAAATTCTCGATGCCGTAGTCGAGGCCCATCATCGTTTGCATGGCATTGGAGCGCGACACCGTCGTACCGAGGAGGACTTCCCTCCAGTCGAGCAGCGTCAGAAGATGAAGGCCGGCGATGCGCGCGCCGGCGCTGCCGTTGTCGGACGAGAAGCGGTCTACCATCTTGTCGAACATGCCGGTTCCGAACAGAACTGGGATCAAGGCTCCTACCAGCATGACGAAGCCGGTCGCCACGATGATCGTTGTCATGCTGAAGCGGTCGCCGCGCAACAGCCGCGCAAGATTGACGACGACGATGCCGGCGAGCACGATCAGGGTGTACACCAGTGCCGTGCGGCCGCCGAAGACCATCAAGGACCCCATGGCGAGCACCAGCAGTGGCAACGCATAAAGCGGCGGCGCCTGTGTGCGCGGCTTGAGCATCAGCGTCATGACGTACATGGCCACGACGCCCGCCGCCACGAGCGGCAGGCCGAGCAACGCGGTGGAGCGCCAGTCGCCGGTCACCACGACATTATCGGCGGCGATGATCGGGACGAGGCGGCGCTTCGAGAAGAACTCGTAATACCCCAGGATGATGTTGAGCCAGAGCACGAAGTGGACGACCCAGACCAGCGGCCGCCTTTGTGCCGGCGTCAGGTTCCAGATGATGAGACAGAGCACCGCCGGCAGCAGGAAGGTGTCGACGACGCCCGTGAACGGCCGCTTGAGCACCACGCTCTGAAACACGATGAGCACGCAGGCAAAGAAATAAATCAGCAGCAGCTTTGCCGTCCCGGCGATACGATTCAGTTCGCCGATCGGATCGCCGCCGCGCAATAGCAGCAGTCCGAAAGCCAGAAAGGCGAAATAGGTCCCCGGGTGCATCTTTTCCAAGATGTTGCCGCCGGTCGAGGTATAATTCACGTGCAGCATCGTCAGCAGCGGCGGGGAGATGATGCCGATCAGCAGAATCGCCATCGCCGTCATGCCGACGACAGCCCATTCGATCGACATGCCGTTGGATGAGCGCGGCGGTCGCGACCGCGGTGCCGTCATGCGATCGGCATCGAATGCTGGTCCAGGTCTGGCGATGGGACGGCGGACATCGCCTCCCATCACTGCACGGGCTCCGCGCGCGGTTGGCCGAGATAGGAATAGGGCTGAATGTAGTGCGAGCTGCGATAGTAGTCGTAGAAGCGGAGCTGGCTCAGGTCGACACGCGTGAGCACCGTTCCGAGCACGCGTTCATAAGCCGGCCCCAACGACTCGAGCGCCTGCCCGACAACCTCCTGCGGCGTCGCATCCCAACGGATCGCCAGCACAATGCGATCGGCCAGTTCCCCCAGTGCGCGCGCATCGACGAGCGGCACCAGCGGCGGTGAATCGATGATAACGAAGTCGAATTGATTACGGAGATGCTCGAGCAGATTGCTCATCGACTCGGAGAAGACGAACTCGTTGATGAAGCCGCCTTTGCGGCGAGGGGGCGTCGGCAGGAACGAAAGACCTGTCGGCCGGTCATGAAGCAGAGCCTGCTGCAACGGCACATGGCCGGCCGCCACCTCGACCAACCCGTACTTCGCCTGCGGAGCAAGCGAGCGCGTCAGCTCGGGATTGCGCAGATCGCCGTCGACGAGAACGGTGCGCATGCCGACCGCTGCGAGCGACAGAGCGAGATTGACCGACAGCGTCGACTTGCCCTCTCCGTCGATCGAGGACGACACCATCACCGTCCGGACCGGATCGCTGCGGCTCGACCGCTGGATCGCCAGCCGCACGGCGCGCACCGCTTCGGCGAAGAGCGACGTCGGCTCGTCGAGCGCATAGCGCATCAGCGGCGGCTGCATGACTGGCGGTAGCATCGCCGCGGTCTTCGGGTCGTATTCCGCGAGGGCCTCCCGGCCGCGATTGGCACGATGCGCCAGCTCGCGCGTGCCGACCAGCGGAATGGCGGCGAGCGTCGGCAGATTGCTGACCTCCTCCGCCTGACGCAGCGACTTCACGCGCCGATCGAGGAAGTCGACGACGAAGGCGACCAGCGCGCCCAGCCCGCAGCCGACCAGAACCGCCAGCGCCAGAATGATCATCGTCTTCGGAAACGACGGGGAGATCGGCACATCGGCGCGCGCCACGATACGCGAATCGGGAAGCTCGAGGCTTTCCTGCGCCGTGGTCTGCTTGTAGCGCGCAAGGAAGGACTCGTAGAGCGTGCGGTTGGCGTCCGCCTCGCGCTGCAATTCGCGCAGGCGCACCTGCGCCTTGCTCATATTAGTAGACGCCGACTGGAGCTGATCGAGGCTGCTGCGCAGCGCCTGCTCGCGAGACTGCGCCACGCGATACGCCTCACGCGTGTTGTCGACGATGCGTTGCACCTCTTGATCGATCAGCCGCTGCGTCTCCTTGAGCTGCGCGCGCGCATTCACCACCATCGGGTGCTGCGGGCCATACTTGCTCTGAGCATCGGCAAGCGTCTTGGCGACATCGGCATATTGCGTGCGGAGCTGCTTGATCACGTCGGACGCCAGCGCCTGGTCAAGCGTGCCCGGGTCTCCGTGTGTCTGGGCGATGCTCTGAACCTGATCGAAGCGAGACTTCGCCTCGGCCGTCTGCACATGCGCGTCGATCAGCTTGTTGTTCAGGTCCGTGAGCTGTTGGTCGTTGACCGTCTGGCCCTGCGTCGTGATCAGGTTATTGGCGGCGCGGAATTCCTCCACCTCGCGATCGGAGGCCTGCACGCGGGAGCGCAGGTCGTCGATCTGCCGGTTGAGCCACGAGGCCGCGATCTTGTTGGTGTTGTATTTGCTCTGCACCTGCTCGTCGAAATAGGCATCGGCGATCGCATTCGAGATCGCCGCCGCCTTCTCCGGGCTCTCCGAGCTCACATCGACATCAATGATGAAGGTTGTGCCTTCGCGAGTCACCTTCAGCTTCTGCGCAACCGCGTCGATCGTCAGCGCACGGGCGATCTCCTCCGCGCTCTGGTGGCCGGCCGGCGCGCTCTTGAACATAGCAAAGAAGTGCTTGATCGGATCGAGCAGGCTCGGATGCGGCCCGAACTCCGAATCTTTCGTCAAATTCAGCTTGTCGACGACGCGGCCCAGCACGGAGACCGACTGGATCAAGAGCACCTGGCTCTCGATCATGGCGTCATCGGTGCCGAAGTTCGACGGCGGAGGCGCCTGGTCGCTGGTGTCGGCGACATGGCTGCGGTGCGGGTCGATGAGCACCGTCGATGTCGCCGTGTATCTCGGCGTCGAGACGACGACAAAGACCGCCGCCGCGCCGACCAAGGCCGCAGCGATGCCCATAACGATCCAGCGCCGCCGGCGCAAGATGCGCACCATCTCGCGCAGGTCGACCGTGCGACTCCCGGTTCCCGAAGGCGATGGCACAAAACCGGACTCGACCGGCGTCTTGCTCGGATCGTAGTCAAAAACGGGCTGAAGCATTGATTCCAACCATGTGCTTGTCGAAGCTGTCGATGGGGATGCTGCTGTCACGGCGAATGAAGTGATAGTAGAGAGTCAGCGACGTTATATTGCTGAGCAGATACTTCAGCCGCACGTCCGCGTCGTAGACATAGTCGAGCCGGGGGGGCTCTCCGTAGAAACTGTCCCTTTCGTACGTCGTCGCAGCCGAGAAGATGATATTTCGCCGGAACTCATAGTCGAAACCCAACTGCACAGCGCTGGCGCGAATGCCCGTAGACGTGGTGTCCGAAGATTCGGTGACGACTTGTTCCGCATTGAAGTGAACGTCGATCAAGCGTGTGGGGCTCCAGGTCAACATTGCCCGGTATGTTGGACCTTCGATGTTGCCAATCGATGACGAGAAGAAGTGTTGCGCCATATAACCACCCGCAATCTCGCCGGTGATGAGATGCGTGAGCTCGAGATCGAAGCCACCCATCACGCGATAGCCCTGTGAAGACAAGCCCTGTGTAAACGCCTGTGCAGACAGCGGTTGCGCCGGCGCGCCTTGCAGATTGCGCCAGTTGCCTTCGACCGCGGTGAAGACCGACGACTTTTCAGAAAAAGAATAGTCAACTCGTCCGTGCGCCTTGTAGACCTGCCCGTCGCGCGAACTTTGGTTGATGGTCGTTCCGTTCGCCGCGAGCACTGAACCATAGTTGTACGAGTCGACGCGCGTGCCGACGGAAGCGGTCGCGCGTCCGAACTCCTTCCGAAACGTGCCGTCGACGGAGAACAGGCTGTAGGGGGTAGGCTGGATGGCGCCGGTCGGCGAGTTCAGCGTGCCGACGCCTTCGTGCAGGTAGGCCGCCTGGAAGCCGGTGAGAAAGGCCGTGCTGTTGTCGAAGTCGTAATGGGCGTTGCCCTTGAGGCTCACATCCGTCTGATCGAGCGTGTTGAAGTGGCTGTAAGTCGTGTTCAGCGTCGTAGCCTGGATATCGATGCCGTGACGCTCCCACAAAGTGTGCGCGCGCAGGCCGCCGCCGATCTGCCCGGCGACATCGCCCTGCATCCCGGTATTTGTCGAAAATACGTTGCTGTCGAAGAAGCCGCCGCCGGTCAGCGTCGGACTGAACATCCACGAGCCATTGCGAATGCCGACCGGCTCATACTCAGGATAAGAGCGGGTGCTGACGGGCGTGTCTTCGGGCAAGATCGAATCCGCGAAGTCGGGATCGACCAGCGGCCGCAGTTGCGACGGCTCGAACACCTCAAGCGCATTCCAAGGCGGCACAACTACATCCTTCCTCACCGCGATCACTTGCGCATCCGATCGCGGGATCGAACCAGCAAAAATCGCGCCGACAATTGCCAGCCTCAGCCCAAAGCATTTCCTCGCGCTCACCGATGCCGATCGTTGCACTCGCGGTCGTCCTTTGATCAGCGCCAAAGGTTGGACCAGCCGGCCCGGATTCACAGCTCATATCCAAGGTTCGTTTGGCTGCATCCGGGCGAGACCGCGGCAATACGTCGGAATTCACTGCCTCCCGGTTCCGACGTGTGTGCCCGGAACTTGCGTTCCACCGGATGCATCGCGCGGTGAGAGGCACGACGAACCCCGCTGCAACCTATGAACACACCCACGGCGTTTCCGTTCCCGCGCTGCACAATAGATATTTCGGACGCGATGGGCCTGCGATCACTCATGACTCAACACCACGCTGATGACTTGGGCACGCCACGCATGTCGCCCGCACGCAGGCGGACCATTCCCATGAGTCAGAAGTAGCGTTCGTCTACGCGGATGTTGTCGCCGGGGAAGACGGGCGCGGGTACGCCGATCGGCACGACCCGCTCCACCGGGGAGCCGGCATGGCGCACGTAAATTTTGTCTTCGTTGGCGCGATAGGTGAAGCCGCTGGCCATGGCGACCGCGTCCGCAACCGTGAGTCCCGGGCGGAACGGATATTCTCCGGCCTTTCTGACTTCGCCAAAGATGTAGAAGGGGGCGTAAGCGGAGATCTCGACGTTGACCTTGGGGTCCTGCGAGATCTGACCTTTCATGCGGCCGATGATCGTCTGCTCAAGCTGCCGCGTCGTCCGTCCCGTGGCCCTGACATCGCCGACCAGCGGGAGAGAGATATTGCCGCTGGTGTTGACCTCATACTCTCCGGTCATGTCGGCATCGTTATAGACTTTAACGCGTAGCCGGTCGCCGGGGCCAAGCACATATGGCGCATTGGCGCCGCGCATCACGCCCGGCCTGCCATAATTAGTGTAGGCGTCAGCAGTGATTTGAGTTGGAACTCCGGCGATGGCGCTGCACCCTGCCAGCACGATCGTCAGTAATAGCAACAGAACAGTCTCACGCCGAAGCATAGACACGTTCCCCCCGAGTCGGCACACACAACACGGGTTCCCCCCACCGGCCCGAACGGCACAGCGGTCCCCTTAACGGCCCACAACTCGCTTCGGGCCCTTTGGTTCCTCCCATCCGATGATTTTTTTTATTCTGGAGCAAGCATTAGCCGCACCCACATGTGCCCAGGCAAATTGGCAGATATTGTGGCGAAATTCAGCGCTCAAGCGAAACGGCTGAGCGCGAAGATCAACAGAGCCCATGCCAGTAGATTGATCAGAAAGAGTCCGTTGCGGATCTGACGACCAGAACAGGCATCTCCCATCGGCCGCAGCCAACAAGTTCCATGGCGGACGCGAACCAAGAGTCGGCTCGCCGCTAACCAGCTTGCGTGCTGCTTCCACCCATTCGTAGCCATACGCATCTTCTTGTTCGTGCGTCGCGGCGGCGTCGACCGCCGCATATATCCGCATGAGCGTCAAACCATTTCCGAAAATTTCGTTCGCGCCGTGACTTTGGTCGAAGACACAATCAACGACTGCAAAGTTCCGATGCAAATCGTGTCCAACAATTCAGCGCAAAAATGACATGCGCGCCGAAACATCAATTGAAGCAATTGGAGCAGGTCGTCGCAATGTTTTCACAATAAACGGTAAGTTAGTGTGCAATGCGGAATGAATTGCTGCGACTGCACATTGAGTCGCGGCACCCATGCGAAGCGGCGAACGTTGGCTATGGAGGCCCTGATGGCATTCAATGTGTCTTTTTCTCTCGATCGATCCCGCGATCAGGAGGCGGCGCTATTGCTGCCGACGCCTGTTGGACAACTCAGTCCGCCGCGTCGCGCCTTACGCAGCACCCGGTCGCGCGCCGGCTTCGACAAGGCACGCGTGCGGGAACCTTCGCTCACGCTGCGCACAGCCAAGCGGACCCTCGATATTCTCGGTTCCGCGCTCGGCCTGCTGATCTTCGCGCCCTTGCTCATTGGTATCGCGGTCGGCATCAAGCTCACGTCGGCCGGTCCGGTGTTCTTCCGGCAGAAGCGCTACGGCTACCACAATCGTCGTTTCTGGATTTTCAAGTTCCGCACCATGTACACGCATCTCGGCGACCAGAGCGGAACTCAGCAGACGACGAATGGCGATTCGCGGGTCACCCCGATCGGCCGCTTCCTGCGCAAGACCAGCCTCGACGAACTGCCGCAGCTCATCAATGTGCTGAAGGGAGATATGTCCCTGGTTGGGCCGCGCCCGCACGTGCCCGGCATGCTCGCCGGCGGCATGCTGTATGAGGAACTCGTGCCGTACTATTTTCAACGGCACAATATGCGGCCGGGAATCACCGGCCTTGCTCAAGTCAGCGGCTTCCGCGGCAGCACCAGCGCCCCGGCGCCGGCGATCGACCGCCTCGACTTCGATCTGCAATACATCCAGAAATGGTCGTTATGGCTGGACGTCACGATCATCGTGCGGACGGCCGCCAAGGAATTCCTCTCCGGCTCCGGCGGCTAAACCCGCCGGCCTCGGCCGCGGCCGGCTCGGAAATGTGAAGAGCCCCCGCCCAGGCCTGCGTGCTATGGTTGTCGTATTGGCGGCTCGCGGCTTGCAGGGATCAAGAGTTCGCAGCCTAGGCTTACGACAAGACAAACAAGTGCGCGCCCTTAGTTCCTAAGACGCCGCGGCCACCTGAGCAATGAGCATCGGGAGGGAATGGCCATGGCGCATTCGCATGTCCTGCTCGGCGCAGGAGCAATCCCCACACGACCCGTGATCCGCAGCATCGGCTTGGCCGATATCAAGACCGCGCTTGGCCGCGGGGTCGACGACTTTTACGCGATGCCGACGCACGCGATCTTTCTTTGCATCGTCTATCCGATCATCGGCCTCGTGCTGGCGCGGCTGGCCTTCGGCTATTCGACACTTCCGTTGCTCTATCCGCTGATCAGCGGCTTTGCCCTGGTCGGGCCGTTCGCGTCGCTCGGGCTTTACGAGATGAGCCGCCGGCGCGAGTTGGGAGAGGACGTCTCCATCAGCCATGCGTTCGAGGTGCTTCATTCGTCGTCGATCGGGGCCATCACCGCGCTGAGCCTGCTGCTATTCGTGATCTTCTTGATCTGGCTCGGCGTCGCCAACGCCATCTATATTGCCGACTTCGGCTACGCGCCGCCGTTGTCGATCGAACAGTTCATGCGCGACGTCCTCACCACACCGGCCGGATGGAATCTCATCATCGTCGGCAACGGCGTCGGCCTTCTCTTCGCCATTGCCGTGCTGGCGATCGGCGCATTCTCGTTCCCGCTGCTGGTCGACCGCGATGTCGGTGCGGCGGTCGCGCTCTCGACCTCCGTGCGCGCGGTACTGAAGAACCCGGGCACGATGGCGGCGTGGGGCTTGATCGTGGCCGTTCTGCTGCTGATCGGATCGATTCCCCTCTTCCTCGGGCTTACGGTCGTCATGCCGATCCTCGGCCATGCGACGTGGCATCTCTACCGGCTGACGATCGACGCCGAATCCGGTCAGCGTCCGGAGGCGCGTCCGCGGCCCTCGGGACGGCGCTACGCGGCAGATTTTCCCTCGTCGCTCTTCCCGTGGGGCAGATAGTGTTGCGCTGTCGCTGAAAGCGCAAAGAACAGACTTAGCGGCGCCTCGCTTTTGTCGCGGTGATGCCTTGTGCGGCGTGACCGCGCACGTGTTGCAGTGGCGTATTGCACTTATGTCCAAGTGATGGACCCATGGTTATGCCTGTACGTTGTCGATATGGGGCATTTCATGGAGCTTTGGCGTATGCCCCTTGGACGTTCAGCGATCGCAACGCATTTGAAGCAGACCGCCACGGCGATGTTCCCATCTCTTTGGGTCCGCTGGCGTCTCATGAACCGAGCACAGTCGGCCGAGATCGAGCTCACTTTGCTGAAGCACATCGTCGGAAGAGGTGACATCACGGTCGATGTCGGCGCCAATCTCGGTCTATACACGCGGACGTTGGCACAACTGTCGGCCATGGTGCATGCCTTCGAGCCGTCCAGCGGCGTCGCCAGCATCCTGCGGCGCACGTCACATCGCAACGTTGTCGTCCACGAAGTCGCGCTCTCGGATAGCGACGGCTACGCCGAACTGCGCATCCCGCGCGATGGCGCACACCTAACTCACAGTCTCGCGTCACTGGAGCCAGACGCCGTGGCTGGCCAGGACGTGATCGCCAGTCGGGTGCCGCGGGCGCGGCTCGATTCGGTCATCCACGCGGACGTGACCTTCGTGAAGGTCGATGTCGAAGGCCACGAGCTCAATGTGCTCGAAGGCGCGCATGGCCTGATCGACCGATGCCGTCCCGTATTCCTGGTCGAGTCCGAGGAGCGGCACCGCAAGGGCGCGACCGCCGCGCTGTTCACCTACTTCCGCGACAAAGGCTATGACGGCTTCTTCCTGCGCGGACGCGACGTGTTCGACGTCGATGACTTCGATCCGCACACAGACCAGGACGTTTCGGTGCTGGAAAGCAATGGCGGCCGCGCGGGCGGGCGCCATTACACCAACAACTTCTTCTTCTTTCCCGAAGAGCGGCGCGGGCGCATGGTGCTCGCCAGCGCCTAGAGCCGCGCGCGCGGGTCGCGCCGCGCCAGCCGCGTGAGCAGATAATCGACTTCCGCCTTCGCCGCCGCCGATAGCCCGGCGGCGGGCTTGCGTTGAGCGTCCGAGGCGATGAACCCACGCCGCATCAGTACGTACTTGCGCACCGCCAGGCCGGCGCCTTGCTGCTGCTCGTAGCGCAAGAGCGGCAGATGCGCGTCGAACAGTTCGTGCGCCTCGTCGCGGAGGCCTTTCTTCTGGAGGGCGACCACGTCGGCGAGCATTTCCGGAAAAGCGTAACCGGTCATGGCGCCGTCGGCGCCGCGCTCCATCTCGAAGTCGAGGAACAGGCCGCCATTGCCGGTGAGGATCGACAGCGGCTTCAGCGTGCCTTCCTCCTGGAAGCGGCGCAGCGCCGAGATTTTCTCAAGACCCGGCCAGTCCTCGTGCTTGAGCATCACGCAGGAGGCGTGTTCCTGCGCGATATCGCGGATGACCTTCGGCGTCATCTGCACCGTGAGCGTCAACGGATAGTCCTGGATGACGAACGGCACATCGGTGCCGATCGCCTCCACCGCCTGGCGGTAGTACCCGGTGATCTGGTCATCGGTGCGCACCGAGGGCGGCGGCGCGATCATCACACCGGCCGCGCCGCGATCCATCACCGCCCGCGTGAGCGAGCGCATGGCGGCGAACCCCGGCGCCGACACGCCGACAATCACCGGCAGCTTGCCCATGCCGTCGATGAAGCGTGCGGTGATCCGCAGCGATTCGTCGGGCTCGAGCTTCGGCGCCTCGCCCATGATGCCCAGCACGGTCACGCCGGTCGCGCCGGCGGCAAGATAGCGCGCGATCAGCGTATCGAGCGAGCCCTCGTCCAGGCGGCCGTCGGCATGAAACGGCGTCGGGGCGATCGGGAACAGTCCAGAAGCGGTCGATTCGAGCAGCATTAACTCCACTTTCTCTTGCAAGCCTGCGCGGCGTTCAGCCGGTATATTCGACGATATGCATGCCGCCGTCCCAGCGATCGATCAAGTAGAGACGGCCGTGTTCGTCGGCCCCGATGTCGTTTGACTGGATCTCGCGCTGGCCCTCGGCACGCGCCGGCACATAGAAGCCAGTCTCACGCGGCCGCAGCACGTCACTCACGTCCACGGCGCGTAAGCCGGCATTGAAATAAGTGATGAACACGAGATCCTTCCACGGGCCGCTCGACGGGATGGTCTCCACGATATTGTGTGCGCCGAAGCGGCCTTCGCGATGGAAGTACTTTTCCCGCTCCGGGAACCAGGTCGTCACCGGGATCGGGTTGGCCTCCTGGCGGATGTCGATGATCCACATGAACTGGCTGTCCCAGTAATTCTGCCTCGCGCGGGCCTCATCGGTCACGACGAGATAGGGCCGGTCGCCGATCGGACAGGCTGTGTGGGTCGAGCCGACAAACGGCGGCGTCCAGTTGATGTGGCCGATCAGTTTCAGCGCGCGCTGATCGGTGCAGTCGATGACTGCCATGCCGCCGCCCCAGAAGGCAGCATACATGCGGTTGCCGCGCACGATCGGCGGCCCATGCAACGTGCAGGAGTTCTCGGCCGGCGTCGGATCGTTGCCGACACCTTCCTTGTCCGTCTTCTGCCAGGGAAGGCCGAAGATGCTGATCACGTCGGGCTTCAACGGATCGGACACATTCAAGGTCCAGATGACGCGGCGGTCCCAGCCCGGGGCGTCATTCGGCAGGAAGGCGAGCTTGAGCTTATTGTCGACGCCAAAGCGGTGCGGGCCGCTGCCGGGCATGTCGAAGAAGCCAGCGAGCTTGGGCTGGCCTGGCGTGCTGATGTCGAAGATGTAGAAACCACCTCGCGCGCCTTTCCCCGCCTCGCCGCTCAATGCCTCGGAATTCACGTAGAGGAAGTCATCGCCGACGACTCGCAGCTTGTGCATCTGGATGCCCGGCGGCGCCTTGAACTCCCACACTTTGCGGGGCTTGGTCGGGTCGCGCACGTCATGCACCGTGAAGCCGTGCGTGCGGCCGCCATTTTGGCCGACGGCGCCGACATAGGCGAAGCCACGGCAGACCTCGACCAGGCTACCACCGCCCCAGGCCGCCGAAGGGTCATGTCCCAGAAGGCGGAAGTTTTTCGATTCTTCGGCGCGCATGCGGGTCCTCTCCATTCGGCGAGTGCCGCCAATCCTTGAGCGGGGAGCGGCCGGGCATCAGCCGGCCGTGGCGTGATCCAGCTTTTCACCGTTCGAGAAGCGGTAGAGCGACGCGGGATTGGTGACGAGCACGCGCTCGCGCAAGCCGGCATCGGGCAGCCAATTCGCGATCAAGTCGGCAAGATCGCCGTCGTTGGGCATCGGCTTCTTCATCATGACGTGTGGCCAATCCGTGCCCCACAGCAGCCGTTCGGGGTTGACCGCGGCGAGGCGCCGTGCGAGCGGCACGACATCGGGATAAGGCAGATCAGGCGCCGACGAGATGCGATAGGGACCGGTGAGCTTGACCCAGCAACGGCCCGTCTCGAACAGGCGCAGGAAGGCGTCGAAGCTGGCGGTCCCGGGCCACGACCCCGCGCCACTGCGCGGATAGCCGAGATGGCCGACGACGACATCCACCGGAAGCCCTTCAATGGCGGCCGCGAAGCGCGGCGCTTCATCGAGGTTGACCAGGAACTCGATATGCCAGCCGAACGGCGCGATCGTCTCGGCGAGACGGCGCACGTCCTCGACCGGCACGACATTCCGTTCGCCGCTGTGGTCCACCACATTGAGACGAACGCCGCGAATGCCTGCCTCATCCATGGCGCGGATATCTCGCGTCGCACCGTCGAAATCGACGACGGCTATTCCACGAAGACCCTTCTTGATCCGCGCAAGCGCATCGAGAAGCGCGCGGTTGTCAGTGCCGTAAACGCTCGGCTGCACCAGCACGGCGCGCTCCACGCCGAGTGCGCTCAGCAGGTGGAGGTAGTCCCTCAGGGTCGAGTCCGCCGGCGTATAGATGCGCTCGTCAGTATAGGGGAAGACATTTTCCGGACCGCAGATGTGCGCATGCGTGTCGCATGCCTTGGACGGAAACGCCGTGCGGGGCGCGCGCGGCGTACGGTCCGGCGCAGGGCATGGAAGGTCGTGCGGGCGCATGTTTGGGATCAATTGAGCTTGGCGCCCAGGCCTTGAACCACAGCCGTCCACTTGGGCGTTTCCGACTTGATGTAGGCCGCGAATTGCTCCGGGCTGCTGCCGATAACTTCGACGCCCAGCCGTTCCAGTTGCTTGCGCACCTCGGCATCCTTCAAGGCCTGAATCGCCGCGGCGTTCAGTTTGGCGAGGACGTCCGGCGGCGTCCCGGTCGGGGCGACGAGACCGTGCCATGTGGTCGCCTCGAAACCTTTGAGGCCGAGTTCGTCGATCGTCGGCAAATCCGGGAAGGCCGCGATCCGCTTGGGGGTCGTGACGGCAAGCGCTCGGACAGAGTTCGACTTGATGAAGCCGGCAACCGACGCCGTCGTCGCGAACATCATGTCAACCTGGCCCGAAACGACGTCCTGCAAAGCCGGAGCAGCACCTTTGTAGGGGATGTGCTCAATCTGGACTCCAGCGTCGTGTTTGAACAGCTCGGCCGAAAGATGCGCGGCGGCGCCATAGCCGGACGAGGCATAAGTCAGCTTGCCCGGCTTCGACTTGGCGAGCGCGATGAGCTCGGCCATCGATTTGACCGGCAGCATCGGATTGACGACGAGGATATTCGCCTGCGTGCCGACCAGGCTGATTGGAACGAAGTCTTTCGCGACGTCGTAGCGGATGCTCGCATAAAGCGCTGCGTTCGTTGCGAGGATGCTATTGTTCCCCATCAGCAGCGTGTAGCCGTCCGGATTGGAGCGGGCGACGAACTCGGCCGCGACATTGCCGCCGGCACCCGGGCGGTTGTCGACGACGATCGGCTTGCCGAGAATTTCAGACATCTTCTGCCCGAGAATGCGCGCCAGAATGTCGCTCGGCCCGCCGGGCGTGAAAGCCACGACCAGCGATATCGGCCGCGACGGATAGCTGTCCGCGAGAGCCGCCGGAACGACAAGGCAGACGGCAATAAGCGCGCTGGCCAGTGCTGAAAGAATTCTCCGCATTGTCTCCTCCATTCCGGACTTGCAGGGCCGGATCGCCCGAGAATAACCCGCGATCATCTGGAACGCGTTGGAATAATTCTCTAATCTCCTTTTCCAGTTTGGAAAGACCGAAATGGGCAATACAGCATGGATCTTGTCCGTTGGATGGAGACGTTCGTCTCTGTCGCCTCGCTGCGCTCGTTGTCCGAAGCCGCACGCGGGCAAAACCTCACGCCGTCGGCTGTGTCCAAGCAACTCGCGGCGCTCGAGCAGCATCTCGGCGTCACGCTGATTTCGCGCACGACCCGCGGGCTGAGCCTGACCAGTGCCGGCCAGACCTTTCTGCCGCGCGCGATCAAGATCGTCGACGAGATCTCGAATGCGCTGCACGATGCGCGCGGCTCCTCCCTGGCCCCGCGCGGCACGCTCAGCGTGGGCGCTCCTGTCGCATTTGGACGACTTCACGTTGGGCCGGCGATTCCAAAGTTCCTCCGGCAGTATCCGGACGTGAGCATTAATCTTGGACTGTTCGACCGGCAGGTCGATCCGGTGCTGTCGGGCGTGGACGTGTCCTTCCGGATGGGCCACCTGCGTGACTCAAGCTTCATCGCCGCGAAACTGGCGACGACACGGCGCGTGCTCTGCGCCAGCCCGGACTATCTGGCAAAGCGCGGCCGTCCGAAGTCCCCCGATGACCTGACGCAACACGACTGCCTCGTGCATACGGTCTACACCGCGCGTAACGTCTGGTATTTCCGCCGGAAGGGTGAGATCCGCTCCGTCCCGGTGAAGGGCCGGCTCGGTGCGAACAATTCGGAGACATTGTTCCAAGCTGCGCGACAGGGCTTCGGCATTGCGCTGCTTGGAAGCTGGGCCGTGGCCGAAGACATAAAGAACGGCACGCTGGAACCGCTTCTGCCCGGCTGGAGCGGCGAGCTCACCCGTGAGCCGCGTCATCTTTATCTCGTCTATCAGCGAACGGCGCAGACATCTCAACTCACTCGCGCCTTCGTCGATTTCATGCGTGACCAGATCGGATCGCCACCCTATTGGGACCGGCAGCTCTGACTGGCTTTTGCCATCGACGGCGAAGTGTCGAGCCCCCATAGTGGAAGTGTCGAGCCCCCATGGTGAATGGGACAACGCAGCTTCAGGTGATCCCATGTGTGAATATTGCGATCGGATGGATGGGTTTGGACCCAAACGCAACCTCCTGACGCCCGAGTTACTCGCCTGCGCCCAGGTGATCGAGAGCGAACTGCCGGGAACGCCCGCACCTGCCGATGCCTGGACCATCGTATCCGGCGCGACCAGCGGATCCGTGGAATGGACCTATCTCGACCGGATCACCAAGAGTCTCGACGCCGCGGCCGAGCGCCTGGCCTCCGAGAAACACCGTTGATCGGATCATAGTATTATTGTATCCAATTTCCTCCGCCAGGAGAAATTGAGGCCGTCGATGGCTGCGCCTGCTCAATCGAATGCCGTGATCGCGGAACCTGAGCCTTCCGTCGACCATCTGCGCGAAGACAATCTCGTCGCATGGCTTCAGCGCTTCGTGCGCTTCCCGAGCGAACAATCCGATCAGCACGAGCGCGATCCACAGATCCGGCGCTTCATCCGCGAATGCGCGGCACCGCTCGCCCAGGAGATCGGGGCGTCCTGCCGCTACGACAAGATGGGCAACCTGATCATCGAAGTCGGCCCGCCGTCGGAGGGGTCGCTGCTCTTCGTCGCTTACGCGATGACGCATCCGCGCGGAAAAATGACCGATCCTTTCGCGGCGACCGTCATTGACACGCCGCGCGGCCGCGCCGTTCGCGGGCGCGGCGTCGCCGAGCAGAAGACCGCTCTGGCAGCCTTGTACGGCGCCCTCGGCAAGGCCATCGCGGGGAGGATGCTGAAGCGTCGTCTTTCTATTGTCGTGCTCACCGCCGGTGAGACCGGGCGGCACGATGCCATCGCCAGCGTGATGCCTGAGCTTGAATGCCAGCCGTCTTTGGCCATCGTGTGCATCGGCACCGACAGCAGGATCGCCATCGGCAATAAGGGCCGCATCGACTTCGACGTCATCATCAACGGCAAGACATCGCACAGTTCGGCCCCCTGGCACGGCGTGAACGCCATCGCCGGCGCACAACGGCTGCTTCCCGCGCTCGAAGGCTTGCAGCTCGGTGTGCCCGATCATCCGCAGTTCGGCCCGGCAACCCTCACGCCGACCGCCATCGACAGCGCCCCGAAGGCGACGCATACGGTGCCGGACACGGTGCGGATCACCTATGACCGCCGGCTGCTTCCTGGCGAGGATCCGCAGGCCGCCTTCGAAGCGATCCGTCGTGTCGTGACTTTGCCGCCTCCGTGGTCGGTCGAGTGCGCGCTCGGACCGGTGATGTATCCGAACGAGACCGCCACCGACGGCACGCTCATGGAGGCGCTTCGTGCGGCTTACGCCGCGGCTGGCGCTCCCAACCCCGAGCACTTCTATTGCAATTTCGCGCTCGACGCGGGCTTCCTGGCACGCGCCGGCATCGAGGCGGTGATGCTGGGCCCAGGCGAAGTCGACCAGTTTCATTCGAGTGAAGAAAGCGTGCTCGTCGCGGACCTGAGCCGCATGGCCAACGTCTATTACAGGTTGATCGAGCAGTGTCTCGGACACAACGGCTGAAGCTCAAGAGCGATGGGGCACCGGCCGCGCCGGTCTTCCAGCCGCTCATCGACAAGACCCTGCCGCCGATCGAGCAGGCCTATCAGTACGTCCTGCAAAGCATCATGTCCGGCGAGCTGACGCCGGGCATGCGCATGCCGGCCGAGGCCGTCGCCGAAGCGCTTGGCGTCAGCCGCATGCCGGTGCGCGACGCGCTGCGGCGGCTCGAAGGCGACGGCGCGATCACGATCTTCGCCAATCGCGGCGCCTCGGTGGCGCAGTTCTCGCGCGAGGAAATCATCGAGCTCATCGAGATGCGCGCCGTGCTCGAAGGCCATGCCGCGCGTGCGGCGATGCCGAAGATCGGCCGGGATGACCTGGAGGAACTCGACCAGCTCAAGCTGCGGATGGAGCGCACTGCGAACGACTTGTCCAAGTGGATGCTGCGTCATGACGAGTTTCACAATTACCTTACGGCGTTGAGCCGGCGCGCGCTGCTGATGCGGCAGACCGAGCGGATGCGCATCATGCTGCGGCCGTACTATCGCCAGTACTACGCAAAGACGGGCGAACTGGAGATCGCCGGGCTGGAGCATCGCAAGATCATCGATGCGCTGCGCAAGGGCGATGCCGACCATGTCGAGCAGATCGTCCGCTCACATGCCCTCAAGAACGTGAAGAAGATCGCTGACTTGGCGGCGTAGGTTTCAATCTAGAAGGTTATCCGTGTACCAGCTTCTCGCGTCCGTCGTCTTCAACCGCCCGCTCACCGGCGACTACTGGCTGCTCGATATCGAGGCGCCGGAGATCGCCGGCGCGCTCAAGCCCGGCCAGTTCGTCAACATCCGCATCGAGGGCAGCCTGACGCCGTTCCTGCGGCGGCCGTTCAGCGTCTATCGCGTCAGCCGGGACCGGAAGCGGCTGCAGGTCGCCTACAAGATCCTCGGCGAAGGCACGCGGCTGATGACGACGACAATCCGCGAAGGCGCACGCTGCGACGTGATCGGGCCGCTCGGACGCGGCTTCACGATTCCCGCCGGCGCCAAGCGTATCGCCGTCATCGGCCGCGGCATCGGCATCGCAGCATTTCCGACGCTCGTCGATGAAGCCGCCGCGCGGGGAATCGCGGTGCACGGCTTCCTCAGCGCCCGCACGCGGCCGAACTTGGTCGCGGCCGACATTTTCGCGGGCCATGGCTTTCCCGTTCACACCCATGTGGAAGAGGACCGCACTGTCAGCATGGTCACCGATCATCTGGCAAAGATCATGAAGGCAACGGCGTTCGACGCGATCTACGTCTGCGGCTCGAACCGGCTGGCGCGCGCCGCGCATCGTCTCGCCGAAGGCGCCCGCATCCCGTCCGAAATCGCGATGGAACAGCAGATGGCCTGCGGCTTCGGCGACTGCCACGGCTGCGTCATCGCCGTGAACACCGACCGCTCGTGCAAGGAAACCGCCTGGCGCGAGGTCTGTCATTACGGTCCGGTTTTCCAGACCTGGGAGGTCGTCGATGCCCACGCCTAACCTGAAGGTTTCCATCGCCGGCATCGAGATGAAGAACCCGCTCACGGTCGGGTCCGGCACGTATGGGCACCACGGCAATTTCAGCCAGTTCTTTCCCGTCGAGACGATGGGCGCCCTCGTGCCGAAGACCATCAGGACCTACAAGTGGCCGGGCAATCCCGCGCCGCGTCTGCATGAAACGCCCGCCGGGCTGCATACTTCGGTCGGCATCCCTTGCAACACCTGGGAGCATTTCCTCGCGCACGACGTCGCCATCCTCAAGTCACTGAAGCTGCCGGTCATCCAAAGCGTGATCGGCCGCACCGAGGATGAATATGTCGACATCGTCGGCCGCTGTTCCGAGCTCGGGATTTTTGCCGGGCTCGAACTCAATCTGTCCTGCCCCAATCTCAAACAGGGCGGCCTCGATTTCGGCTACGACCCCGATGCGGCTTATCAGGTGGTCAAGCGCTGCAAGCAAAACTCCGCGGTGCCGATCCTCGCCAAGCTGGCGCCCGATTATTCCTCGCTCGTACCCGTCGCCAAGGCAGTCGAAGTCGCCGGAGCCGATGCGATTTCGATGATCAACGGCCCGCGCGCCATATGCATCGATTATCGCACGCGCAAACCGATCATCGGTAACAAGATCGGCGCGCTCGGCGGACCGGCGTTGAAATCGCTCGCGGTCTACATGACCTGGGAAGTCTACCGCAATGTCAGCATCCCGATCATCGGCATGGGCGGCGTCGCCGACTACCGTGACGTGATCGAGTTCATGGCCGCGGGCGCGAGCGCCGTCGCGTTCGGCACCGTCAACTATGTCGACCCGATGGCGCTGCCGCGCGCCCTCGCCGAGCTCACGGCATTCCTGGACGAGAACAACATCGCCGACGTCAATGAGTTCGTCGGAGCGGCGCACGACGATGTCGCCGCGAAGCCGCGCCGGCACGTTGCCTGAGAAAAAGAAGAGAGCCTACTCGCCCGTCCACTGCGGCGGCCGCTTGTTGAGGAAGGCATCCAGCCCTTCGCGGAAATCGCGGCTCATGTAGCAACTGAGGATGAGGTCCTCACCCTCGTCGCGCGAGAGCCGCTTTTGCAGCCGCGCGAGCGCCTGCTTGGTGGCGCTCAACGTCAGCGGCGCATTGCCGGCGATCTGCTTCGAGAGTTCGTCGGCGCGCGCCTGCAAGGCCGGAAGGTCCTCGACGACTTCGTTGAGCAGGCCGACGTTCGCGGCCTCCTCCGCCCCGATCAGCCGCGCGGTGAAAATGAGATCCTTGACCCGCGCCGGACCGACCAAGGCGGTGAGCCGGCTGATGTTCGACATCGAAAGACAATTGCCGAGCGTGCGCGCAATCGGGAAGCCGATCTTTGTGGTCTTGGTGCCGATGCGCATATCGCAACAAGCGGCGATGCCGGCGCCGCCCCCCGTGCACGCGCCCGAGATCGCGGCGATGGTCGGCACGCGGCATTGTTCCAGCGTCGTCAGCACACGATCGATGCGGGCCTCGTATTCGATGGCGTCTTCCGGCGACTTGAAGGCGCGGAACTGGTTGATGTCGGTTCCCGATGCGAAGGCTTTATCACCCGCGCCCTGGAAGACGAGCGCCTTGATGGCGCGATCCGTCTTGGCCTGCTCGCAGATCTGAGCGAGACGCTCGTACATTGCGAAGGTGAATGCATTGCGCGCCTGCGGGCGATTGAAGGTGACCCAACCGATGCCGCCCTTCATCTCGAAGAGGACGTCTTCTGCCGCTGAGGTTTGCTGATCCATGTGCCGTCGATCCAGATTGCCGGGCAGACATCTTGGGGGCAAAACCTCGGCCACTCAACATGCAATATCGAGCGGGCGCCATTTCCGCTGGGGGCTTAGTTATTCAAGCCGATAGATCCGAGCGGCCGTGCCGTGCAGCACCGCTTGCGCCGCTTCCTCGCCGAATGGCTCGAGCGCACGTCTGTAAGCGGCGACAACATCTGAATATTGGGTCCACAACTTCTCGATCGGAAAATTCGATCCGAACAAGCAGCGCGAAGTCCCGAAGATCGTCATGCATTCACCCGCGATCTTGGTGATGTGATCCGGATCGTTGCGATGGATGAAAGTGCCGAGCGCGGAGAGCTTGCACATCACATTGGACTGCGCCGCGAGGCCGCGCATGCCGTCACGCCATTGTTCCCATCCAGCCGGAGAAAGGTCTTCGAGCATGCCGGCGTGCTGCAGGATGAAGGTGACTTTCGGACAGCGCGCTGCAAGCTCCGCCGCGGCATCCATCTGGCCGGAGAAGACCTGGAGGTCGAAGGTCCAATCGTAGTCGGCGACGTGCGCGATATTCTTCTGGAGCAGTGGATCGCGCACGATGTCCGCGCTCGCGGCGAAACGATATTGCGGCGTCTCGTGCCAATGCAGCTGCATGCGCAGGCCGCGCATATTCGGATATTTGATCAGACGCTCGAGTTCCGGCCGCACATCCGTCGAGAGAAAGTCGGCGTAGCCTACAATGCCCTGCGGAAAGCCGGTTTCGTCGGCCGCACGCTGGCAGTAGGCGACTTCGTCCTCGGAGCGCTCCTTCGGCCAGTTGGCCTGCACGTAGACGGACTTCGTCACGCCGCAGCCGGACAGATCGGAGAGATATTCCTCGATGGGGTAGTCGCGGCGGATCGGCTCGTAGGGCCCGAAGATGCGCGGCTGCATCGGCCCGTCGAGCCAAGGGAGGTCCTTCCGGTGCCAGATGTGATGATGCGCGTCGATAATCGGCGTCATGCGCCCTCTCGTTTACGAGATT
>DASXOK010000420.1:0-32689 GCA_036494425.1 Pseudolabrys sp. | reverse complement strand
GCCGTCGGCCGTGACGACTGTGAAGTAGTCATACTCTTTGAGCTGCTCGATATTCACTTTGGCAAGATCGGCAAGCTCCTCGCGGGTGAACTTGCCCTTCTCCGCACCTTCGACGCCTTGGACGGCGAAGGCCGAATACATGTCATCGAACGCCCAGTGATGACGGATGCCGGTTACGCTGCCGTCGGGCGCGTAGATGAGTTCGGCATTCATGGTGATCCAGACATGCGGATGGGCGCTCGCGGGCGCGGCGGCGAGAAGCCCCGCAATGGCGAGAAGTCCAAGGCGAACTGCGCGGATCATGGGCCTGCGGCCTCTACGGGCAATTGACCAGGATGCGATTGGCGAACTGCGCGCCGAAGTCACTCGAGGCGCTGAGCTGGTTGAAGAAAGCCTCGCCGAGCGTCTGTGACTGCGTCGTCGTGATGTCCTTCGGCAGCACCACGTCCATTTTGCAGCCCGCCGGCAGGCCGGTGGTCTCGACCGGTCTGTCCTTGGCGAATTCGAAATCGACGAAGATCGTCGGATCGTAGATCTCGACCTTCAGCAGCTTGGATTTCACCGGCTTCTTGAGCGGCAGGGTGAAATTCAGCGTCAGAATCGAGTCCTTATAGTCGAGCCAGTAACCGGGAAGCGGGTCGCCCATCGGGACCTTCTTTCCGTCAGCGGTCACATAGGTGAAATAGCCGTATTCTTTCAGCGAATCGACATTCACCTTGGCGAGCGGCGCCAGTTCGTCGCGGGTGAACTTGCCCTTCTCCTTGCTCTCGAGGCCCTGCGTGGCGAAGGCCGAGAACATGTCGTCGAAAGCCCAGGCGTGACGGACGCCGGTGATGCTGCCGTCCGGCCCGTACACCAGATCGGTGTGCATGGTCACCCAGACATGCGGGTGCGCCCGCGCCGCGCCGGAAAAAGCCAGGCTCAGGAGCGCCAGAAGGATGATGCGGATCGACGCCCTCATGCGCGAGGACAATATCACGGAGTGCGGCTTAAAGGTGGCGCGGCAGCCGAACTTCCGTCATTCCGGGACGCGAGCAAAGCGAGCGGGCCCGGAATCCATACGCCGTAGTCGGCGCGCGACGGCACGGCCGTTTTTTCTTTTCTCTACTGCGGAGTATGGATTCCGGGCTCGGCCTTCGGGCCGCCCCGGAATGACGGAGTGTCACACCCCCGCCGCGCCGCCATCCGCCCGCGGATCGTGGCCGCCTTCGAGCGTGCCGTCGGTGCGCAGCACCACCGCGCCGGCATGGCCCATGGTGTCGGAGTAGCCCTCATCCAACACTGCGACATCGTGGCCGGCCGACATCAGGCGGTCGATGAGATTGCCGTCGAAGCGGGATTCCATGCGCAAGTTGGTGTGGGTCGAGCCCCAGGTGCGGCCGAGCAGCCAGCGCGGCGCATCGAGCGCCTTGTCGAGCGGCTGGCGGAAGAGCACGTGGCGCGTGAACACCGCCGCCTGACTTTGCGGCTGGCCGTCGCCGCCCATGGTGCCGTAGGCCATGACGCGACCGTCCTTGAGCGCGGCAAGCGCGGGATTGAGCGTGTGGAATGGGCGCCGTCCCGGCTCCAGCGCGTTCACCGCCTTCGGATCGAGCGAGAAGCTGGCGCCGCGGTTCTGCATCAGAACGCCGGTCGCCGGCAGCACACAGCCGGAGCCGAACTCCCAATAGATCGACTGGATATACGAGACGACGAGGCCGGAGGCGTCGGCCGCGCCCATCCAGATGGTGTCGCCTTCACCGTAAGGTACGGGCCAGCGCGCGGCCTTGCGCATGTCGATCTTCTCGACTTCGCCGTCGAGGAAGGCCGGCGAGAGGAAACGGCCGAGATCGACGGTGATCTTGTCTGGATCGGTGACAACGCGGTCGCGCACGCGGAAGGCCCGCTTGGTCGCTTCGATTAGGCCGTGGATGTGCTCGAAGCCTTCGCCTTCAGTGACACGCAAGCGTGCGAACAAAGCGAGGATGATGAGCGAGGCCAGCCCTTGAGTCGGCGGCGGCGCGTTGTAGAGCGTGCCGGCAGGGGTCTCGACGCTGAGCGGCGCTTCGACGGCCGCGCGGAAGCGCTCGAGATCGGCGCGCGTCACCGGGCTGCCGATGCGCTCGAGATCGGCGGCGATCTCGCGGCCGACGTCGCCGCGGTAGAAATCGTGAAGGCCGGCTTGCGCCAGATGGTCGAGCGTATTGGCGAAGGCCGGCTGCTTGAGCACAGTGCCGGCGTCCGGCGCCTTGCCGTCGAGGAGAAAGGTCTTGAGGAAGCCGGGCGCGGTTTCCAGCTCGGCGTATTTCTCCTTCGTCAGCGCCGCCTGGCTGCGCGTGACGGTGTAGCCCTCGCGCGCGTGTTTGATGGCGGGCGCAAGCAGCACGTCGAGCGGCAGTTTTCCACCGTGCGCCTTCGCCGCCTCCTGCGCCAGCATCCAGCCAGCGATGGCGCCCGGCACCGTGAGCGCGGCGAGCGGCCCGCGCGACGGGATCTCGTCATGGCCGGCGTCGCGATAGAATTGCCGCGTGGCTTTGCTGCCGGCGCGGCCGGCGCCCATCAGCGCGCGCAGGCGGCCGGACGGCTCGCGGATCAGCCAGAAGCCGTCGCCGCCGACATGGTTCATGTGCGGATAGACGGCGGCGATCGAGGCCGCCATGGCGATCATCGCCTCGATGGCGTTGCCGCCTTCGGCGAGAATATGGCGGCCGTCTTCAACGGCGGCGGAATGCGGCGCGCATACGACGCCGCGGCGATGGCCGGCGGTGTGGAGTGAATTCATTCGCCGTCATTCCGGGGCGCGAGCAGAGCGAGCGAACCCGGAATCCAGAAACCGACTCGGAATTCGTAACTGGGTTCCGGGTTCGGCGCTTCGCGCCGCCCCGGAATGACAGTGTTGCTGTGGGGCACGCGTGTTTCCTTATGCCGCGACATCATCGAGCCCGCGCTTCTTCAACAGCGCGTCGACCGACGGCAACTGTCCGCGGAACCCCTTATAGGCCTCGGCCGGGTCGCGCAGGTTGCCGGCGCTGTAGATGAAGTCGCGCAGGCGCTGCGCGGTGGCGGGATCGAAGGCGTTGCCGGTCTCGGTGAAGGCCTCGAAGGCGTCGGCGTCGAGCACCTCCGACCACATGTAGGAGTAATAAGCCGCGGCATAGCCGCCGCCGGAGAATAGATGCTGGAAGTGCGGCAGGCGGTGGCGCATCACGATCTCGGCCGGCATGTGCAGCGCATCGAGGCTCTGCTTCTCGAAGGCATCGACATTAAGCGGCGTCTCGTCCTTGCGGGCGTGCACGTCGAGATCGACCAGCGCGCAGGCGGTGTATTCGACCGTGGCGAAGCCCTGGTTGAAGGTGCGCGTGGCGAGCAGCCGGTCGAGAAGCGCTTTCGGCATCGGCGCGTTGGTCTGCGCGTGGCGCGCGTACTTCTCCAGGATCTCCGGCACTTCCAGCCAATGCTCGTAGAGCTGCGACGGCAGTTCTACGAAATCGCTGGTGACGGCGGTGCCGGCAAGCGAGGGATACGTCACGTTCGACAGAAGCCCGTGCAGGCCGTGCCCGAACTCGTGGAACAGCGTGCGCGCATCCTCGAACGACAGCAGCGCCGGCTCGCCCGGCGCCGGCTTCACGAAATTGCAGACGTTGAGGATGATCGGATGCGTGTCGCCGATCAGTCTCTCCTGATCGCGCAGCGACGTCATCCAGGCGCCCGAGTGCTTGGAGCCGCGTGCGAAATAGTCGCCGATGAAGAGGCCGACGTGGCGGCCGTCTTTATCCTTCACCTCCCAGGCGCGCGCGTCGGGGTGATAGAGCGGCACATTGGCGGGCGCGAATGACAGGCCGAACAGACGGCCCGCCGTCTCAAAGGCGGCCTCGATCATCTTGTCGAGCTGGAAGTACGGCTTGATCTCGGCCTCGTCGAGATCGTATTGCGCTTTGCGCAGCTTCTCGGCGTAATAGCGCCAGTCGTGCGGCGCCAGCGCGAAGTTGCCGCCCTCCTCCGTGACCATGCCCTGCAAGGCATCGCGTTCGGCCGCGGCCTTGGCGCGGGCGCGGCCCCAGACCTCCTCGAGCAGGCCGCGCACGGCCGCCGGCGTCTTCGCCATGTTGTCGTCGAGGCGATACTCGGCAAACGTCGCAAAGCCCAAAAGCTTGGCGCGCTCGCCACGCAGGCGCACCATCTCGGCGATCAGCGCGCGGTTATCGGTCGCGCCGCCGTTCTCGCCGCGCCTGGTCCAGGCCTGGAACAGCTTCTCGCGCAGATCGCGCCGCGCGGAGAATTGCAGGAACGGCTCGACCGACGAGCGCGACAACGTAATGGCGTATTTGCCGGGGTGGCCGCGTTCCTCGGCGGTGGCGCGCGCGGCGGTGCGGGCGAAGTCCGGCAGGCCTACGAGGTCGCCCTCCTCCAGGATCATCGCATAGGACTTCTCATCGGCGAGCACGTTCTGGCCGAACTGCGTACCCAGCGTCGCCAGCCGCTCGTTGATCGCGGCGAGCTGGTCCTGCGCCGGCTTGTCGAACGCGCCACCGGCGCGAACGAAGCGCGTATGATAGCGGTCGAGCACGCGCGCCTGCTCCGCCGTGAGGCCGAGCGTATCGCGCCGGGCGTAGAGTGCAGCGATGCGCGCATAGAGCGCGCGATTGAGATAGAGCGCGTTGCTGTGGCGCGCGAGCAACGGCGAGATCTCGCGCTCGACCTCCTCGATGGCGTCGCCGGTGTCGGCGCCGGCCAGCACGAAGAAGACGTTGGACACCTTGTCCAAGTCGCGACCGCTCTTTTCCAGGGCAGCGATGGTGTTCTCGAAAGTCGGCTCCGCCGTCTCGGTGGCGATAGCGTCGATCTCGGCGCGGTTGGCGGCGAGCGCTCTGTCGAAGGCGGGCGGGAAATGCGCCGGCGTGATGTCGCCGAAGGGCGGCAGGCCGAAGTCGGCGCGCCAATCGGACAAAAGCGGATTGTCGGCAGCGGGATGTGTGTCTGTCATCCCGCCTATCTAACGCCAAACCGCCCCCGCCGGAAGCCTTGCGCCGGCCGCCGCCTTATTCCGCCGCCATCGGGCAGGCTTCCTGCTGGATGTCCGGCGCGCTGTAGACGAAGTATCCATCGCCGCGATCCAGCGACAGTAAGGTGAGACCGGCGGCGGTCGCGGTGCGGATCGCCAGGGCGGTCGGCGCCGATGCGGACACCAGCGTGGCGTAGCCGGCAGTGACGGCCTTCTGCACCATCTCGAACGAGCAGCGGCTGGTGATGAGGCAGAAGCCGTCCGTGCCGGAGAACGCGCCGCGCAGGCCGGCGCCGATCAGCTTATCGAGCGCATTGTGACGGCCGACGTCCTCGCGCACGGCACGGATCGTTCCATCGAGCGCGACCCAGGCGGACGCATGCGCGCCGCGCGTGCGGCGGCTGAGCGGCTGATAGGCGCGGAGCGCGCCGAGCGCGTCTTGAACCTGCGCGACGGTCAGGACCTTGCCGCCGCGGACCAGCGCCGCCGGCCGGCGGATATCGTGCAGGTCCTCGGCGCCGCAAAGACCGCAGCTCGTGTGCCCGCGCAGGGAACGCACGCGGCGGCCGGCGAGATACCGATGGAAGGCCTCGGGGCCGAGCGCGATGTCGATGGCGATGCCGTCGTCGCTCACATGGGTCTGGAGATCGACGATGTCGCTCGCGGCGTGAATGATGCCTTCGGTGAGAGAGAAGCCGGAGGCAAAGTCGTTGAGGTCGGCCGGCGTCGCCATCATCACGCCATGCGCAAAGCCGTTGTAGCGGAACGCGACCGGCACCTCCTCGGCGACGGCGGAACCGCGGGCGTCGCTCTCGCCGTCACGGCCGAGATGCAGCGCAGGCACCACGCGCCACACGGGGGCCGTTGGCGTCTCGATTTGGTCGATTGCGAAATCAGTCATTCGAATAGGAAATGTTGGTGCGACATACGGTGGGTCAAGCAAGGCTGACACCGTTTGTTCCTGGCGCGGCGGTGAACGACGTTGTGATCCCAGCGAAGGTATCATCAGCCGCGCAACGCGCGCAGCGCATTGAAAATGACGGCGACGTCGATCACTTCCTGCAGGAGTGCGCCTTCGACCGGAGTGATGGCGCCGAGCGCGGCGGCGATCATCGCGACGACGGACAGGCCCATGCCGGCGACGACGCTTTGTAGCGCGATGCCGCGCGAGCGGCGGGCGATGCGAATAGCCGGCAGCACGCGGTCGAGCGCATCGACCAGCAGCACCACATCGGCGGCTTCGGCGGAGGCGGCGGCGCCTTTGGCGCCCATGGCCATGCCGATATCGGCTGCGGCCAGCGCCGGTGCGTCGTTGACGCCGTCGCCGATCATCATCACCGGGCCGTTCTTGCGCTCGGACAGCACCACAAGGATCTTCTGATCGGGCGTGAGTTCCGAACGCACTTGGTCGAGCGAGAGGCCGGCGCTGATGAAGCGCGCCACCTCGGCGCGGTCGCCTGTTGCCAGCACGATGCGCTCGATACCGAGCGCGCGCAGATGGGTGAGCAGCTTCTCGGTGCCGGCGCGCAGCTCATCGGCAAGGATCAGGATGCCGGCGAGCTTGCCGTCGATTGCCACGGCGACCGCGAGAGCGCCGGGCGGCCGGTCGCGCGGCAGCATCGAGGCGGCGGCATCGCCGACCCTCCCCGCGACAAAGCGCAAGCCGCCGACCACGATGTCGTGATCCTCAACGCGGCCGGCGACGCCTTCGCCCGGCGTCTCGACAACGTCGCTGGGCACGGCGAGCTTGAGGCCTTTGGCATGGGCCTCGTCGACAAGGGTCTGAGCGATGACGTGCCTGGAGGCCTGATCGAGCGAGGCGGCGAGGCGCAGGAGCTCGTCCGCGGCGATGCCGGGGACCATGCGCGTCGAGACGATCTTGGCTTGGCCGACGGTGAGCGTGCCGGCCTTGTCGATCACCAGCGCGCGCACCCGCGCCAGCGTCTCGATCGCTTTGCCGCCCTTGATAAGGATGCCGAGCTTGGCCGCTCGCGAGAGCCCGGAGACGATGGCGACTGGCACTGCGAGGATCAGCGGGCACGGTGTCGCCACCACCAGCACCGCCACGGCGCGCACTGGATCGCCGCTGAGCCACCACGCCGCCGCGGCAAGCAGCACGGTCACCGCCAGAAAGACGATGGCAAAGCGGTCGGCGAGCCGCGTGATCGGCGCACGCGAGCGCTGCGAGGCCTCGACCAGGCGGACGACGCCGGCATAGGTGCTCTCGGCGGCGCGGTGCGACGCCGTAAGATCGAAGGCATCGCCGGCATTGGTGGCGCCGCTCAAGACCGGCTGTCCGGGCTTGAAGGTGACCGGCAGCGCTTCGCCGATGAGCGCCGACTGATCGAGCACGGCGACGCCGTTGGCTACCGTGCCATCAACCGGCACCACGTCGCCCTGGCGGATCAGCAGCCGGTCGCCGGGGATAATGTGTTCGAGCGACACCTCGTCGAGCCGTCCATCACGGTAGCGAAGTGCCGTGCGGGGCACCCGCGACAAGAGCGCCGTCATGTCGCGGCGCGCCCGCCGCTCGGCGAAGCTCTCGAGATACTGGCCGCCGGCATACATCAGCGCGACGATCGCCGCCGCGAGCGTCTCACCGACGGCAAGCGCCGCGCACATCGACAGCGCCGCGACAATGTCGAGCCCGACCTCCCCGCGCCTGAGGCTGGTGACGATCTCGATGAGCAGCGCCAGCAGCACCGGCGCGGTGACCGCCACCCAGATCGTCTCCGCCCAGGCGCCGAAGCCCGAGAGCCGCGCCAGCAAACCGGCCGCGAGCCCCGCCGCCGCGAGCACGGCCAGCAGCGGGCGGCGACCCTTCAAAGCGCGGAGCGCGTTCATATGCTCATGGGGCGCGCCTTGCCCCAGGCGCGCCATGAGCAAGATCAAAGCGTGGCAAAGGTCTGTTTGGCGGCCATTTCTAAGGGCTTGATCCGTCCGCCGCTTTCGGGGAGATTGCGCCGATCTTGAAGGAGAGACCCATGGTTCAAGGCCGCCGCATCGTCTGGCTCAACGTCGTCACCGTGCTCAGCGCCGCCATCCTGATCGGCGCCGAGGTGTTCGGTGCCGCCTTCGCGGCCTCGTGGGCGATCGCCACGCTGTTCGATCTCGGCGGCCTCGGCGCGCGCGTGCTCGACATCGTCTTCGTGCTATGCGGCATCGCCATCATGGCGCAGTTCATCCGCAACGCGCACCGCATCGAGCCGTTCACCGCGCGCTCGTGAGCATGTGAAGGCGACGCGCGACGCCTTCCAATGCAAAAATTAAGAATGATTTTGCGTCGAGCGAACTTATTCGCTTGCACAACGCAAAAAAGGTGTTATTTCGAGATTGCCCAATTTCGCACGTGCCTGTGGCCGTGTGTCGATCGGTAGGTAGCCGGACAAGAGGCCGGCCAGCCGCCTGAGGTCAGCGAGCTCCTTCTCACGAGAAGAGTAAGTAGCCTCAAGTCTTCTGATCGGCAGCCGGAGGCGAAACCGGCGCACTCTGCTCTCAGCAGGGGACGCGGCTTAAAGCAACGACGGAGCGGGCTTCTTTGGTCTCTGCTGGCCTTCCAACGCCAGCGACGGGTCACCGACGAGGCTTGTCCATCTTGCCAGCAGTGCGGCGGGGTCTCCCCTCCAAGCCAAGGCAGCTACAGCGGTTAAGAGTAAAGCTACGGCTGCGTCCCCATCGCGCACCTCGGCCAAGCTCCTATACCGCGACATCGGGCGGCAATGCCGCCCCCTGAGCTGGGAGTGTGCGCCAATGACCGGCCGCATCCGCGAATTCCTGCGTAACCGCCAGGACGACGGGCCTTGCCTCGTCGTCGATCTGGACGTCGTCCGCGACAACTATACCGCCTTCGCCAAGGCGTTGCCCGACACGCGCGTGTTCTACGCCGTGAAGGCCAACCCCGCGCCGGAGGTGCTGAGCCTGCTCGCCAAGCTCGGCTCCTGCTTCGACACCGCTTCGGTCGCCGAGATCGAGATGGTGCTCGCGGCGGGCGCCACGGCCGACCGCATCTCGTACGGCAACACGATCAAGAAGGAGCGTGACATCGCGCGCGCCTATGCGCTCGGCGTCCGTCTCTTCGCGGTCGACTGCAAGGCCGAGGTCGAGAAGGTCGCCCGCGCGGCTCCGGGCACGCGCGTCTTCTGCCGCATCCTCTCCGACTGCGTCGGGGCGGAGTGGCCGCTGTCGCGCAAGTTCGGCTGCGAGCCAGGGATGGCCGTCGAGGTGCTCGAGCACGCGCTCAAGCTCGGCTTGGAGCCGCATGGCGTGTCGTTCCACGTCGGCTCTCAGCAGCGTAACCAGCATGCCTGGGACCGTGCGCTCGCCTCTGCGGCCGCTGTGTTCAAGGAGTGCGGCGAGCGCGGCATCAACCTCGCGATGGTCAACCTGGGCGGCGGCTTTCCGACCAAGTACCTGAAGAACGTGCCCACGGTGAAGACTTACGGCTCCGCGATCTTCAAGGCGCTGCGCAAGCACTTCGGCAACCGCATCCCTGAAACGATCATCGAGCCGGGCCGCGGCATGGTCGGCAATGCCGGCCTGATCGAGGCGGAAGTCGTCCTCGTCTCCAAGAAGAGCGAGGAAGACGACGTTCGCTGGGTCTACCTCGACATCGGCAAGTTCGGCGGCCTCGCCGAGACGATGGACGAGTCGATCCGGTACCCGATCCGTACCCCGCGGGACGGCGACGCCATGGGCGCTTGCGTCCTGGCCGGCCCGACCTGCGACTCGGCCGACGTGCTGTACGAGAAGGAGCCGTATTTGCTCCCGGTGAGCCTTGAGATCGGCGACAAGGTGCTGATCGAAGGCACGGGCGCCTACACGGCGACCTACTCGGCCGTGGCCTTCAACGGCTTCCCGCCGCTGAAGACGTACCACATCTGACACGCGCGGGAGGCGGGTTAGCCTGTCTCCCCTTCCCTGAGAACCATTGAACTGACTGCGCCCGCGCGCGTGCGTTCACGCGCGTCCGGGCGGGGAAGGAGCTGCCATGATCTCGATCCGTCATGAACGGCCGGCCGATATCGATGCGCGCGAGGCGCTGCTCGACGAAGCATTCGGCGAGGCCCGTTACCGCAAGGCGTCCGAGCGGCTGCGCGAAGAGCGCCTGCCGGCGGAAGGGCTCGCCTTCATCGCCGCCGAGAACAAGCGCGTCGTCGGCACCGCGCGGCTGTGGAACGTTGGCTGCGGCAATGGCCAATCGGCCTTGCTGCTGGGCCCGGTGGCGGTCGCCGGCGAGTACCGCAGTCAGGGCATCGGCGCCGCACTGGTGCAGCGGGCGCTGCGCGAAGCGCGTCGGCTCGGGCACGCGGCGGTGATCCTGGTCGGCGACCTGCCGTATTACAGCCGCTTCGGCTTCTCGGGCGAGAAGACGCAGGCGCTGTGGATGCCAGGTCCGTTCGAGCGGCACCGGCTGCTGGCCGTCGAGTTGATGCCCGGCGCGCTCGACAGTGCCCGCGGCATGATCAACGCCACCGGCCGGCTCGAGCCGAAGCCCGATCTCGCTGCTTTGCTGGCGCAGGACCGGCGCGCCGAGCGCGCGCGCCGGCATCGGCCCCGCGCCGCCTGATTCTTGATCAGGAAATGACAGTGGACGCCGCACGGGTTTCCCGCGCGGTGTGTCTTCCGTTTGTCCGCCATGGCGGATATGACCCCAGGAATTGATTGGAGTGGTTCGCGATGACCGACTGGCCCGTTTACGCCACCATTACCGGACCGATCGTCATGGTCGGCTTCGGCTCGATCGGCAAAGGCACGTTGCCGCTGATCGAGCGGCATCTCAACTACGACAGGTCGCGCATCACCGTGCTCGATCCCAAGGACGAGGGGCGCAAGGCGCTCTGTGAGAAGCATGGCGTCCGCTTCATCCAGCAGGGCCTGACCAAGTACAATTATCGCGAGGTGCTGACGCCGCTGCTCACCGAAGGCGGCGGCCAGGGCTTCTGCGTCAACCTGTCGGTCGACACGGGCTCGGTCGACATCATGGAGCTCTGCAACGAGCTCGGCGCGCTCTACATCGACACGGTCAACGAGCCCTGGCTCGGCTTCTATTTCGACGCTTCCAAGGGAGCGGCCGCGCGCTCGAACTACGCCCTGCGCGAGACGACGCTCGCCGCCAAGAAGGCGCGGCGTCCGGGCTCGACGACGGCCGTGTCCTGCTGCGGTGCCAACCCCGGCATGGTTTCTTTCATGGTGAAGCAGGCGCTGCTCAACGTCGCCTCGGACCTCAAGCTCAACGCCCACGACCCGGCGAACAAAGCCGAATGGGCCGACCTGATGCGGCAGGCCGGCGTGAAAGGCATCCACATTGCCGAGCGGGACACGCAGCGCTCCAAGACGCCGAAGCCGGCCGACGTCTTCGTCAACACCTGGTCCGTCGAGGGCTTCCTGTCGGAAGGCATGCAGCCTGCCGAACTCGGCTGGGGCACCCATGAAAAATGGATGCCCGAGAACGCGCATACCCATGAGACCGGCTGCGGCGCGGCGATCTACCTGATGCAGCCCGGCGCCAACACGCGCGTGCGCACCTGGTGCCCCACGCGCGGCGCACAGTATGGCTTCCTGGTCACTCACAACGAGTCGATCTCGATCTCCGACTATTTCACGGCGCGCGACGCATCGGGCAAGGCGATCTACCGGCCGACCTGTCACTATGCCTATCATCCGGCGGATGACGCGGTGCTGTCGCTGCACGAGCTGTTCGGCCGCGCCGGCAGGATTCACGAAATGCACCACATTCTCGACGAGAACGACATCGTCGACGGCATCGACGAACTCGGTGTGCTGCTCTACGGCCATGGCAAGAACGCCTACTGGTTCGGCTCGCAGCTTTCGATCGAGGAGACGCGCCAACTTGCGCCTTACCAGAACGCGACCGGTCTGCAGGTGACCTCCGCCGTGCTCGGCGGTATGGTCTGGGCGCTCGAGCATCCGAACGAGGGCATCGTCGAAGCAGACGAGATGGACTTCCATCGTCTCCTGGAAATCCAGCGGCCTTATCTCGGCCCCGTGAAAGGCTTCTACACCGACTGGACGCCGGTCGCCGGCCGCCCGGGCCTGTTCCCCGAGGATCTCGATACGAGCGATCCCTGGCAGTTCAAGAACGTGTTGGTGCCGTAGTCTTTCTTATCCCTCCCCGCTGCGCGGGGAGGGTGGATGCGAGCGCAGCGAGCAGCCGGGTGGGGCGTGCGTCTTGCAAAGAATGCGAATGAACCCCAACCCGCCCGCTTTCGCTTCGCTCAGCGGGCGACCCTCCCCTTTCAGGGGAAGGATAACAAAGCGCCAAAGCTCTTCATCGCACTGCGTCGGCTACGAACTCCACAAAGGCCCGCACCTTGGCCGGCTGTTGCCGGCGCGACGGGAAGTGCACATAGAGCGGAAAGCGCTCGCCGTTCCACTCCGGAAACAGATCGATCAGGCGGCCGTCGTGCAGGCCCGGGGCGGCGAATTCCAGACTTTGCACGATGCCATGACCTTGCTCGCATGCCATGACCATCATGTCGCCGTCGTTGATGGTGAGCCGTCCCGACGTCTGCACTTTCACGATCCGCCCTTTGCGGTGGAATTCCCATGAGAAGGGGCGGCCCGTCGCCGGATCGGGAAACTGAATGCACTCGTGCTGCTCCAGGTCCTGCGGCCGGCGCGGCCTGCCGTGCCGCGTGAGGTAGGCAGGCGACGCACAGGTAACGACACGTGTTTCCAGGAGCCGCCGCACGATCTGCCCCTGTAGCGCCGGCTCTCCAAACCGCACGGCCGCATCGAAACCCTCGGCGACCAGACCGCCCGCGTCGTCACGCACGGTCAGGTCAAGCGACAGCTCCGGATGCGCCGCCAGAAAACCGGTCAGACGCGGGGCCAGCATAAATCGCGCGACAAGCGGATTGATACTGACGCGCAGAGCGCCTCGCACGGCGGTCGAGGCACGTCCGACATCGGTCACCGCCTGGTCGAGCTCCGACAGCAACGGCGCCACCTTCTCGTAGAAGCGCCGTCCATCGTCGGTCAGCGTCACCGCGCGTGCATTGCGCTCGAACAGCCGTACGCCAACGCGCTGCTCGAGCCGCGCCACCGCGCGGCTGATCCCCGACTGCGTGAGATTGAGCCCCCGCGCCGCACCGACGAAACTGCGCGCTTCAACCACTGCGGCAAGCACGCCGATACCGCCGAGAACCCTGCCGTCCGTGCTCATGCCGCACCCTTGGCCGAGGATGATCGGATATCATCTATACAATGCCAATAATGCGTTGGAATCATGATCCGTCCAATCCCATGTTGCGGCCACCGATCAGCAACAGGAGATCATCATGAGTTTGCAGGGGCAGCGCATCGTTTTGCTCGGCGGCACGTCGGGCATCGGCTTCGCCACCGCGGAGGCAGCGGCGCGCGAGGGCGCGCAGGTCGTCGTCGTATCGAGCCGGCAGCAGAGCGTCGATCGCGCAGTCGCTGCATTGCCGAAGGGCGCGCAGGGTTTCGCGCGCGATCTGTCGCGCGAAGAGGCGATCGCCAAGTTCTTCGAGACCATCGGCACATTCGATCATCTCGTCTACACCGCCGGCGAGAATCTTCAGCTCAGCGAGCTCAGCACGACATCACTCGACTGGGCGCGGCAATTCTGGAACGTGCGCTACTGGGGCGCCGTCGCCGCGGTGAAATACGGAAGCCCGCATATCCGTCGCGGCGGCTCGATCGTGCTCACGAGCGGCATCGCCAATTTGCGACCACGCAAGGCGTGGACCGTCGCGGCGAGCATCTGCGGCGCCATGGAAGGCCTGACGCGCGCGCTGGCAGTGGAACTGGCGCCGATCCGGGTCAACGCTGTGTCGCCAGGCGTGGTGAAGACGCCACTGTGGGGCGCGATGGGCGAGGCGGAGCGCGAGGCGATGTACAGCAATATCGGCGCGGCGCTACCGGTCGGCCGCGTCGGTGAGCCAGAGGATATCGCGGAGGCCTATCTCTACCTGATGCGCCAAGGCTTCGGCAGCGGACACGTCGTCGTCGTCGACGGCGGCACCCTGCTGGTGTGAACGGCGGCATCTGAAATGCAACGGGCGGCCATGATGGCCGCCCGTTTTGTTTTGCGCGATCGTGTGCGCGCTATTTCTTCTCTTCCGGCTTCTCGCCAGGCTTCGGCGGCGGATGCTGTGCCTGCGTCGGATGTGGCGGTGCGGGCCGTGCAGCAGCCGGTGGCGCGGGCGGATGGGCAGCCGGAGCAGCCGGCGGGTGCGCCTGTGGTGGCGCCGGCGGATGCGCTTGCGGCGGCGGCGCCGGTGGACGCGCAGCCTGTGGCGGCGGAGCCGCGGGCCGTTGCACAGCGGGTGCGGCAGGCGGATGCGCTGCGGCGGGGGGCGGCGCCGGCGGATGAGCCGCCGGAGGCGGCGCAGCAGGATGCGCTTGCAGTGCTGCCGCGGGCGGCGCGCTTACGGGCGGACGCTGCCCAGGACGCTCTTGCCGATTCTCCTGCCGGTTCTCTTGACGGTTCTCCTGGCGATTTTCTTGGCGATTTTCTTGCCGCTGCTCTGAGCGCTCTTGCGGGGTGCCCGGACGCGGCGGCTCAGGCCGCGTCTGCGCCGCGGGCGGAGCGGAGACAGGCGGCCGCGCCGGTGTCGCGGCTGGAGGCGGAGTCGTTTGCGCCGGCGCCGCAGCGGGACGCTGTTCCTCCTGTCGCGGCGGCGTCTGCTGCTGTGGTTGCGCCGGTCGTTGCGGTTGCTCATGCTGCGGCGGCTGTTGCTGCTGCACGGGTGCGACGGCGGCGCCTTGCGCAGCGCGCGGCGGATGCGAGCCGAGCCGGCCGCCACGGTCATCCCGGCCGAGCGCCTCCGGCTTCGGCACAGTCGCGACAGGCTGGATCACGGTCGTCGTGCGCTGCACGGACACCTGCACGCGGCTCGGACCAGGCCGCTGACCACGCTGGCCAGGCTGACCGGGCGGTCCGCGGCGCGCGAGATCTTCCCGACGCACCTGCACCGAGCCTTGGACACCTTGCGTGCCCGCGAGCACGCGCGGCTGCACGCGATAAGTCGGCACAGCGCCGCGCGTCACGGCGGCAACGATGTTCGGCGCGATGCCGGGATTGACCGCGATGCGTTCGCGCTCGCGGCTCAGACGCACGGTGCGGTTGACCAGCACGGTGTCACGAAAAACAACGGTCGCGCGCTGCGGGGGCAGCACGTAGCCGCGCAGGCGCGGCGCCATCATGTAGCGCGGCTGCACGAATATCCAATAGTTCGGCTCGTCGTCATATTCCGCGTCCGCCGCCATCTCTGTCGGCGGCAACGGCGCCCAGCCGACAGCATCATTGCCGCGGCGCCAATCGACCCAAGCCGGCGCCCACTCTTCGCCCGGCACCCAAAGCCAGCCCATGCTGCGATCGAACACCCAGCGGCCGTAGTGATACGTCACCCAGCCCCAGTCGGCTTCGTCGTTGTCGGAGACCCAGTACCAGCCCCAGTCATCGGTGTAGACCCAATGGCCGTATGTGTAGGGACGCCAGCCGTCCGGGCGATCGAGCGGCACCCACACCTGGCCCCAGCGCGGATGGGACCGCCATTCGCCGTAAGGCGCGAGCGCCGCCTGGAATTCGTCGGAGACCTGCGCGTGCGCGGAGTTCAGTGCGCCGAAACCGATCGGCGTAGCGAGCGTGACGACCGCGACAGCGCAGCCGGTGAAGACCGCCGTGGCGAAACGGCGGCAATGCAGTGAGATTGGCATCAGGAGAAGTCCCCCAACCGGTCCGACGTGAAGACACAAACCGCATCAATGCCCGACGGACCTCATCGGTTCCGGCACACAATGACGCGAGGCGCGGTCAACAGACCGGCCAATCTCGGCAAAAGGATGCGCTCAGTTGTGCAATTGCGTGACAGTCACAAGGCAAGAACGCCAGCATCACCCGTTTCGGTGGCGAAAGCCAGTGTCTGCCCGGCAGAGTCCCAGGCAAGCGCGCTCACCGGATCGCCGCCCTGTTCACGCACGAGAATGAGCGCGCCATCGTCGACGCGCACCAGCATGACCGTGCCGTCGGCGTAGCCGAGCGCCACTACGGGCTGGCGCGGGTGGCAGGCGACGATGGTGACGCGCGTCTCGGCCGGCGCGAGCATGCGCGGCTGGCGGCCCATGGGGCCGTCTTTGCCATCGAAGGGCCACAGGATGAGTTGCTCGGAGCCAGACGTGGCGAGGAAATCGCCGCCCGCGGACCATTGCATCGAGCGCACGCGGCCGGAATAACCGGACATGCGCATGTGCTTGCCGTCGGCGACGCGCCAGCCGTGCAGCGCCGGCTCCTGCATTGTTGTGACGAGGAATTTGCCGTCCGGGCTGATGGTGACGCCGAGATGCGAGCCCTTCCATTCGAAGGTCTCCGGCTTCGCCGCGGCGTTGGGAAACCAGAAGCTCACACCATTGTAGTGCGCGATGGCAAGCCGAAAACCTTTCGGCGCGAAGTATAAGCCGGCCACTGTCGAAGGTGCGTCGAAGTTGCGCAGCTCGCCTTTCTGCGTGCGCACGTGCGCGGTCTTGCCCGCCGACCAGGCAACGGCGCCGTCGGGGCCGAGCGCGACCTGGTCGATCCAGCGCTTCTTCTCGTCAGCGGCGAGTTCGGCCGTTTCCCCCGCCGCATTCGTGGACATCAGCTTGCCATCGTCGCCGCCGGTGACGATGCGCTCGCCATCGCCGGCTGACGCAAGGACGCCGCCTGCATGCACGGCAACACGCTTCTCGCCGTCATCGCCGGCGAACAGCAGCGTCTCTTCACCGAGCACGAAGACAGGTGTGCGTTTGAGAAAATGCGCGGCGACAACGGGCGCATTTGCTTCAACGCGCCGAACGCGCTCGGCGAGGGAAACGGTCGGAGGGCTGGTGGAGGTGTCGGTCATTTCTGAACTCGTTCCGCCCTCATCCTGAGGGGCGCCTGAAAGGCGCGTCTCGAAGGATGGGGCGGCCCCATGCTTCGAAACGCGCTCTTCGAGCGCTCCTCAGCATGAGGCCGATTGAGGCCGAAGACTAGGCGATGCAGCTCTCAAACCCTTTGCGGATTTTCTCTTCCGGCAGATTGCGGCCGATGAAGACGATGCGGCTTACGCGCTCCTCGTCATCCTTCCACGGGCGCTGATGATCGCCGTCGAGGATCATGTGTACGCCCTGAAACACGAAGCGCTCGGGGTCGTCCTTGAACGAGAGGATGCCCTTGCTGCGCAGGATGCTCGGGCCGTCCTTGGCGACGAGGTCCTGCACCCACGGGAAGAACTTGTCCGGGTTCAGCGGTTTGTCACTCCGGAGCGACACGCTTTGCATGTCTTCGTCGTGGTAGTGTTTGAGACCGCCGCCATGATGGTGATGATCGTGCCCATCATGATCCCCATGATGGTGATGATGATCGTGGTCGTGGTCATGATCGTCAGCCTCCAGGAACTGCGGCTCGATATCGAGGATGCGGTCGAGATCGAAGGCGTTGCGGCCGAGCACCTGGTCGATGGCGATCTTGGAACGCTCGGTGCGGTGCAGCGTGGCATAAGGATTAATGCCGCGGATGCGCGCCTCGACCTCGCGCAACTCTTCCGGCTGCACCAGGTCGGTCTTGTTAATAAGGATAACGTCGGCGAAGGCGATCTGGTTCTTCGCCTCAGGCGCGTCCTTGAGGCGGTCCTTCAGCCACTTGGCGTCGGCCACCGTGACCACCGCGTCGAGGCGCGTCTTCGCGCCGACGTTCTCGTCCATGAAAAAGGTCTGGGCCACCGGCGCCGGATCGGCGAGGCCCGTCGTCTCGACGATGATGGCGTCGAACTTGCCCTTTCTGCGCATCAGCCCGTCGATGATGCGCACGAGGTCGCCGCGCACGGTGCAGCAGATGCAGCCGTTATTCATCTCGAACACTTCCTCGTCGGCATTCACCACGAGGTCGTTGTCGATGCCGATCTCGCCGAACTCGTTGACGATGACGGCGTACTTCTTGCCGTGCGGCTCCGACAGGATGCGGTTCAGGAGCGTGGTCTTGCCGGCGCCGAGATAGCCGGTAAGCACGGTGACGGGAATTTTTTCGGGAGATTGAGGGGTCGTCATGAAAAGCAGGCTCCGTTCGGACCGCACATATAGGGATTATTGGACGGGCGTGCAAAAGGGTGGACCGCGCCCGCCGCTCCCTCGACCGTGCTAGGCTAAGTCCATGATGGATTCAGAAGAAACGCCCCTCCGCGGCATCGGCGCCTATTGGCTCGAGGAGGCAGACTATCCGGCCGCGCAGCGGTTGTTCGACGACGGCAACATGCTTCCGCGCACCTGGGCGGAGTGGCTCAAGATCGCCGAAGAGATGGAAAAGGGCCTGAAGGCCTACGGACACCCGGTGATGCGGGTGCGCATCGATCCGGCCGCCTTCGCCGCCTGGTGTGCCGCGCATGGCACAACCCCGGGCCGGCAAGGACGCAAGATGTTCGTCGCCGAGGCGGTCAAAGAGCGATACGGCGACCAGAACTGAGTGAACTTGGTTGCTCCTATCCCATCGCGAAAATGCCCGGCGCGGGCGCCGGGCATTTGCATCCCCCAAAGGGTGCTACGCACCGATCACGAGTGGTGGTGGTAGTAGTGGTGATGGCGATAGTGCCGGTAGTGGCGATAGTGGTGGTGATAGACGACCGGCGCCGGCGCGGGCTCGTACTGAGCGTAGCGCTGGTTGACGCCGAAGACGCCTTCCACGCCGCCGACGACGCCGCCGACTGCGCCGCCGACGACCGCGCCGAGCGGACCGGCGATGCGATTGCCTTCATTGAAGCCATGAGCAGCCCCGCCGGGCACGCCGCCGGGGGATTCTTGCGCCTGAGCCGCGAGGGGAAGAGCGAGTGTCGCGAGGCAGGCAGCGACGAGCAATTTCACTTTCATATCCTGTCCTTAATTCCGTCGGTTTGTGCCGCCCTGCGCCCTATGACCGCCCAACAAGGCCCCCAAGTGACGTAATGTGTTGGCGCAATGGGGAGATTATGGCCATGCGGTGCCGATGGAACCGGCACGGGTTACCGCTCGCGCCAGCCGCGCCCTTGTATTCCCGCAATGTTATAATATAACCTATGGGCTACGGGGTTCCGCGTTCGCAGGGGCCGCCGGGCGAGCGGGATTCATGAGGACTTTGTCATGCGATTTGCCGCGGCAATCGCCATCGCTCTGGTGCTTGGCCTCGGACAGGCGCTGCCCAGCCAGGCCGCGGACGGCAAGATCGCCGTGGTCGCGGCGGAGAATGCCTATGGCGACATCGCCAGCCAGATCGGTGGCAACCGGGTCGCGGTGACCAGCATCCTGAGCAATCCGAACCAGGATCCACATCTCTTCGAGACCGCGCCCGGCACCGTGCGCACGCTTTCCGAGGCGCAGGTCGTCGTGCTCAACGGCGCCGACTACGATCCGTGGATGGAGAAGCTTTTAAAGGCAGGCCCACGCGCCGGCCGCGCCGTAATCAGCGCGGCCACGCTGATGGGCCGCAAGCCGGGCGACAATCCGCATCTCTGGTACGACCCGGCGACGATGCCGAAAGTCGCCGCCGCGCTGGCGGACGCCTTCAGCAAAGCGGACCCCGCGCATGCGGGCGACTATGCCGCACGGCTGAAGACGACGCTGGCCGCGCTCGACCGCATCGATGCGCGTGTCGCCCAGATGAAGGCGAAGTTCGCCGGCCAGACCGTAACGGCGACCGAGCCGGTGTTCGGCCTGATGACCGGCGCGATCGGCCTGAAGATGCGCAACGAGAGCTTCCAGCTCTCGATGATGAATGACACCGAGCCGAGCGCGCGCGACGTGGCGGCGATGGAGGACGACCTGCGCGGGCGCAAGGTGAAGGTGCTGATCTACAACAGCCAAGTGACCGAGAAGCTCACCGAGCGGCTGCGCGACATCGCCATGAAGGCCAAGGTGCCGGTGGTGGGTGTGACTGAGACCCTGCCGGCGGACAGGATTTTCCAGGATTGGGTGCTCGGCGAGCTCGATGCGCTCGACAAGGCGCTCAGCGGGCCGAATTCGTGAGTGGCGCGACACACACTCCTCTTCACCTCCCCCTGGAGGGGGGAGGTCGCCACGCGTCGCGCAGCGATGCGTGGCGGGAGGGGGTGATTTTCGGGCCCATCGTCACCCCACCCCGGCTCGCATCGCTGACGCGATGCTCACCGGCCCTCCCCCTCCAGCGGAGGGTGAAGAAGAAGCGTGCGACGCATTGGCCGGAAATCCCATGACCGCCGTCGTCGAACTCGACCACGCCTCGATCCGCATCGGCGGACGCACGGTGCTGGAGGATGCGACCTTTGCGATCAAGCCGGGCGAGTTCATCGGTGTGCTCGGCCCCAACGGTGCGGGCAAGACAACGCTGATGCGCACGATCCTCGGCCTGCTGCCGCTGAGCGCAGGGACCGTGCGTGTGTTCGGCCGCGCGCCGGAGCGTGGCGATCCGGCCATCGGGTATCTGCCGCAACTTCGCACGGTGCTGCCGGACCTGCGCGTGCGCGGGCTCGATTTCATTGGCTCCTCGCTCAATGGCCATCGTTGGGGCCTGCCATCGCTGCGCGACGCCGACCGCAAGATGATCGATGCGACGCTCGCATCGGTCGGCGCGCGCGATCTCGCCGAACGGCCTTTGAGCGAAATGTCAGGCGGCGAGCGGCAGCGATTGCTGCTGGCGCAGGCGCTGATCGGCGATCCCAAATTGCTATTGCTCGACGAGCCGCTGATCAGCCTCGACGCGCGGCACCAGGAGGTCGCCATCGAGGTGGTGCGCAAGGTCTGCCGCGAGCGCGGCATTACGGTGCTGTTCTCCGCGCACGAACTCAACCAGTTGCTCGGCACGCTCGACCGCGTGCTCTATCTCGGCAACGGCCGCGCGGTGCTCGGCAGCGTCGACGAGGTGGTGACCGCGCCGGTGCTGTCAAAGCTCTACGGCACCGACATCCAGGTCGTACGCGCGGACGGGCACATCTTCGTCATGTCGCGCGGCTGCGATGTCGAGCGTGTCGATCACGCGCATGACCATGTGCACGAGCACGCGGGGCATGGGCATGAGCATGTGCATTAGTGTTGAGGATGGTTCGGCCGCACTTCGCACACTCCGCTTCACCCTCCCCTGGAGGGGGAGGGTCGGCGCGCGTAGCGCGCCGGGTGGGGTGAACGGACGAAAGATCACCCCCTCCCGCCCGTCCTCGCTGCGCTCCGCGGGCGACCTCCCCCCTCCAGGCGGAGGTGAAGGAAGCAAGCATGTTCTCCTATGACTTCATGACCAATGCCTTCGCCGCCGCCGGGATCGTCGCGGTGGTGTCGGGACTCGTCGGTTTCTTCCTGGTGATGCGTGGGCAGACCTTTGCCGGCCACGCGCTGTCGCACATCGGCTTCGCCGGCGCGACCGGCGCCGGCCTCATCGGGCTGGCGCCGTTGTGGGGCTTGATCGGCTTCACGCTGATCGCCGGCGTCGCGATGGGGCTATTGAGCGAGCGCATCAGCAATCGCGACGTCGCCATCGGCGTGGTGCTGGCGCTAGCACTCGGCTTCGGCTTGCTGTTCCTGCACTACTACACGGCCTTCGCCACGCAGGCGACGGCGCTGCTGTTTGGCAATGTCCTGGCGGTCGATCATGCAACGATCGTCACGCTGGCCGTGCTCGGGCTGATCACGCTGGCCGCGCTCGCCGCGATCATGCGGCCGCTGATCTTTGCCAGCCTGCAGCCCGAACTCGCGGAGGCCAAGGGCGTGCCGCTGCGCTTCATCTCGACGGCTTTCCTCGCCATCGTCGCGCTGGCCGTGTCGGAATGCGCGCAGATCGTCGGCGTGCTGCTGGTATTCACGCTGATGGTCGGCCCCCCGGCGGCGGCGCAGCGCATCACCACGGGGCTGTGGAGCGGGCTGATCGTGGCGGCAGTGCTGGCGCTCGCGGAAGCCTGGCTCGGGCTGACGATGGCGTTCTACACCGACTGGCCGGTAAGCTTCTGTATCGCGGTGCTGAGCGCGCTCGGGTATTTCGCAGCGCTGGCGTTGCCGGTGGGGCGGGCGCAGCCAGCGCATTCGCATTAGGGACACCGCGACCGGCACGGCGTGCTCCCTCTCCCCTTTGGGGAGAGGGTTGGGGTGAGCGGGTTCAGGACTCTCGATAGCTTGCGGCCCCCTCACCCGACGCGCTTCGCGCGTCGACCTCTCCCCAACGGGGAGAGGTGAAGAAAGCCTCACATCTTCGCGCCGCGCTCGGTGAAGAACTTCACCGCGCCCGGCTGCCACGGCACCGGCGAATTAGCCTTGATCTGGTTCTCCACCGAGAAGCTCGCCGCATCTTTATGTACGGCGACCAGATCGGCCTTTTTGTCGACGATCAGCCTGACGATGTTGTAGGCGTCTTCGTCCGACATCTTGTCGCTGGTGACGAGGATGTTCCACACCGCGGTGACCTTGTTGTCCGCGTCCTGACCGGGATAGGTGCCGGCCTTGATGGTGCTCGCGGCATAGAGGTTATTGTACTTCTCGTTCATCTTGCCGACGAGATCGGAGTGATCGATCAGCTTGATCTTCACGCCCGGCGTGGCGCCGAGATCGGTGACCGCCGCGGTTGGCAGGCCGCCGACCCAGAAGAAGGCATCGATCTTGTGGTCTTTGATCGCGTTCACCGACTCGGCGACCGAGAGGCGCTCGCGCTTCATGTTCTTGTCCTTGTCGAGACCGGCGGCCTCGATGACGCGAAAGGCCATCACCTCGGTGGCGCTGCCCGGCGCGCCTGTGGAGACGCGCTTGCCCTTGAGATCGGCGACGGTGTTGACGCCAGTACCCTCGATCGTCACCACGTGCATGATGTTGGGATAGAGCACCATCAGCGTGCGCAACGGCACCTTGCCGCCCTTGAACTTGTCGACCCCGTTCGCGGCGTCGAGCGCGGCGTCGGCCATCGAGAAGCCGATTTCGCTCTGGCCGGAATTGATCAGCTTGAGATTGTCGACGGAACCGCCGGTGACTTCGGCCGTCGCCTGCGTGTTCGGCAAGTTCTTCGACAAGAGATTGGCGAGCGCGCCCCCAATTGGATAGTAGACGCCGCCGGTGCCACCGGTGCCGATGGCGATGGTGCGTTGCTGCGCTTTGGCGACGCCGACAGCGAGCGCCGCGGCGGCAAGAGCCAAGAGTGCGATCTTAAATCCTCGTTTCATGTGCTTCCTCCTCCACCTTTGCTTTGTTGTTATGCGCGACGAAATTTAAGGCTCCGACCGCTTCACCTCCGGCACGGGTGAAGCGTTACGGCTCATCCACTGCCACAACAGCAGCGCCGCCCCGAGCGCGAGACCGAATGGCGCCGGATGCGGAATATCGAGCCCGCTGATGCTCTCCAGCATCGCCTCGAGCAAGCTCGGGAACACCAGCAGCAGTCCGGTCAGCAGGAACAGGCCGCGCTCGATCAGAGTGGTCTGGCGCAGCGCCCAGTTCTGCGCCGCGACCGCGAGCGCGCCGAGGCCGGCGCCGGTGACGAAGGTGATCCAGACGATGTCGATGATCGAGCCGTCCTTCGGGATCTTGAACAGCAGCCCGGCCCCGAGCGGATCGAGCACGAAGACGAACGGCACGAGAAACGCCGGCAGCGTGTATTTCCACGCCTGCATCGTCGTCTTGTAGGGATCGCCGCCGGTGATCGCCGCGGCGGCGAAGGGCGACAGCGCGGTCGGCGGCGAGACCTCCGAGAGTACGGCGTAGTAGAAGATGAACATGTGCGCGGCGTAATCGGGCACGCCGAGCTTGATCAGCGCCGGCGCGGCGATCACCGCGCAGATGATGTAGGAGGCGGTGACCGGCACGGCGAGGCCGATGATCCACACCACGAGCGAGGTGTAGATTGCCGTCATCAAGAGACTGCCGCCGGCCATGTCGATGACGATGGACGAGAACTTCAGGCCCAGGCCGGTGAGCGTCACGACGCCGACGATGATGCCGGCGGCGGCGCAGGTGGTGGCGGCGCTGAGCACGCCGATGGAGCCTTCGGCCAATGCAGTGGTCAGCTTCTTCGACGACGGGATGGCTTTCTGGCCCGCGCTGCTGAGGCCGCAGATGGCCAGTCCCGCGATCAGCAGCAGCACCAGCATCGGGAAGTAAGTGCCGAAGGCCTGCGCGATGGCCGTGGTGCCGACACCGGGAAGCAACAGCATGGCGGCGGCGACGACATAGACGACAAGCAGCGGAATGAGTATCTGCCGCGGTCCCAAGGCTGTGTCCGGCGCCAACCCGCTCATGGCGAAGGCGAGCACCGTCGAATAGAACACCGCCAGCATCGGCGAATAGCCGATGACCATGAAGATGACGACGGCGACCAGCGAGACAAAGTGGAAGCCGTAGCGCTTCGTCATCTGCCAGAGCGTGAGCTCCTGCTTGAAGACGACCTCGCGCGCGCCGAAGCGCATCGCATCGAGCTCGACCATGAACAGCAGTGACAAGTAATAGAGGCAGGTCGGGATAGTCGCCATCCAGATCACGTCGAGATAGCTGATCTTTAAAAACTCGGCGATGAGGAACGCGGCGGCGCCGAGCACCGGCGGCGAGATGATGGCGCCGAGACCGCCGGCCGCGAGCAGGCCGCCCGCCGGGTCCTTCTCGAAGCCCGCCTTCTTCAGCATCGGCCACGCGACAGTGCCGATCATCACCGTGGTGGCGACACCGGAGCCGGACGGCCCGCCGAGAAGGAAGGACGACGCAACCACCGCCCGGCCCGCGCTCGACGGCTTGCCGCCCATCACCGCCAGCGAGAAATCGATGAAGAACTTGCCGGCGCCGGAATGCTGCAAGATGGAGCCGTAGATGGTAAACATAATGATCAGCGTCGCCGACACGTCTACCGCGACGCCGAAGATGCCTTCGAGCGTGATGAAGAGATGGCCGACGAGCCGCGCAATGTCGAAACCGCGATGCGTCCATGGCGGCGGCAGATATGGGCCGAGCATCGCATAGGCGATGAAGAGGATGGCCACGATCGGCATGATCGGGCCGGTGGTGCGGCGCGCGGCCTCCAGCACCAGCACGATGAAGATGGCGCCGAGGATCACGTCCCAGCGGTCCGGCACCGCGGCGCGGTCGGTGAAATCGTCGCCACCCCACAGCGCGTAGCAGATGATGCCGATGCCCATCAGCGCCGGGATCACGTCGAACCATTGCACGTGGTTGCGGAAGCGGCCGGCGAGGGGGAACAGCAAAAAGCTTAACAGCAACACGAAGGCGACGTGGATGTACCGCAGCTCTTGCGTCGGCACGATGTCGTAGGCGGCGTACAGATGGAACAGCGTCATCGCCACGGCGATGCCGGTGACGACCGTTCCTGCCCAGCCGGAGAGCCGGTTGCCGGCGCCCTCCTCCTGCTGGACGTATTCTTCGGCTTTGCGGAGCGCTTCTTCGGATATCTCCGAGTCCGTCGTGACGACGTCGGCCATGCGTTTCCCCCACCCTGCCTCCGCGAATGCGGAGTGCCGAGCACAATTTTTACATGGCCGGAATTATTTCCGGCCTTGGGCGGGAACCGCGATGTCTGGAATTGTCGCGCCCCCGCGAAAGGCAAAGGTAACACGTTTGCCGCGCGCAACAACCGGGCGGAGGAAAGGCTGGGGACGCCGCGCCGGGTCCGTGTTAGTCAGGCGGTCATGGCCGAAGACCAAAAGCCAGCGATCTGTGTCGGCGAGGCGGTTGTCGAATTGGCGCGCGGCGGCAACGGCCGTTTCGCGCTCCAAAGCGGCGGCGACACCTTCAACACCGCGATCTATCTCGCGCGCGCCGGATTGCCGACCGCGTTCGCGACGGCGCTCAGCGACGATCCTTATTCTCAGGCGATCATCGCACTGGCCGAGGCCGAGGGCATCGGCACCGGTCTCATCTTGCGCTCGGCCGGCCGGTTGCCGAGTTTGTCGCTGATCGACAGCGATGCACAGGGCCGTCCGCGCTCTTATGCGTGGCAACAGGGGGCGCCCGCGCGCGACCTGTTTACCCTGCCGAATTGGAGCCGGCTGGCGGTTGGAATCGGGGAAGCGCGGCTCATCTATTTCTCCGGCCACACGCTGTCGCTCTATACGAATACCGGTCTCGGCCGATTCCTCGCCGCCGTCGAGCTTGCGAGCAGCAACGGCGCGAAGATCGCCTTCGATCCCAACTTCCGTCCGCGCGCCTGGAAAGGCGAACTGCCGCGCGCGCGAACGGTGTTCGCCGAAGCGCTCAAGCGCGTCGACATCGCACTGCCCGCATATGACGACGAGGCGGTGCTGTGGGGCGATCCATCGCCCGAAGCCACGATCGAGCGCTTGCAGGCCTTTGGCGTCGGCGAAATCGTCGTGAAGAACGGACCGAACAGCGCACTCGTTGCGACCGCCGGCGCGCGCGAGGCTGTGCCGGTGCCGGATGTGGTCGAGCCCGTCGATCCGACGGCCGCCGGCGACGGCTTCAATGCCGGCTATCTCGCCGCACGTCTTGCCGGACGTGCGCCGGTCGAAGCAACCAATGCCGCACACAGGCTCGCGGGCGAAGTGATCCGCCATCGAGGCGCGATCACCCCACGCACCGGAACCGCGGTGCACTAGGGAAGATAAATGAAAGACACCCCTATCAAAATCGCGATTCTCGACGACGATCACGTCATCCGGCTTGCCCGCTACGCATTGGGCGCAACCGAGATCACCGATCAATGGGCGCGCGACTTTTTCCTGCCCGAGGAGATGGAGCCGACGCGGATCCGTGCGGCCGGACGCGGACTGCATGAAAGCGACGGCGTGATGCTCATTCCGGCATCGGAGAAGCTCGATCTGAGCAAAGGCAGTGATGTATCAATCCTGATTTTCCGCCGCGGCAACATCGACGCCGCGCTGATGGACGCCAATCCGAGACTCAAGCTGATCCAGCGCATCGGCGCGCGGCCCGACAGCATTGATCTCAAGGCCGCCGCGGAACGCAAAATCCTGGTCTCGTGCTTGCCGCGGCGCACGATCCAATACACCGCCGAGCACGCAATTTTGTTGATGCTGGCGCTGTCGAAACGACTTGTCGAAGCCGACGCTGCCGTGCGCAAGGGAGAATGGGACCACGACAAGGTCCACCCCGAGCACGGCGTTGCCTACAACTGGATCGGCATGCCGGGCCTCGGCGGCCTGTTTGGCAAAACGGTCGGCATCATCGGTTTGGGCGAAGTCGGCGCGCTGGCCGCCGGGATGGCGCAGAGTTTCGGCGCACGCGTGGTCTATGCCAATCGCAGACAGCTGGCAGCGGAATACGAGAAACTGGCTGGCGTTGAATATCTGCCGGTGCCGGAGCTTCTGGCGCAAGCCGACTTCGCTTCAATGCACGCCAATAATCTGCCGGAGAACAAAGGCCTGATCGGCGCTTCGGCTTTCGCGCAGATGAAGCCGAGCGCCTATTTCATCAATACCAGCCGCGGCCGCATGGTGAACGAGGATGCTCTTTATGACGCGTTGACCAAGGGCGTGATCGCGGGCGCGGGCCTCGACGTGCATTACGATGAACCGCGGCCGGGAACGAACCGCTTCATCGGCTTGCGCAACGTCATTCTGACGCCGCATCTGGCGGGCGGCTCGCGCAAGACCATCCTCGACGAAATCGGAGGCATTCTGAGCAATGTTCGCGCGGTGCTGGCCGGACATCCGATCCAGTATCAAGTGCGCTGACACCCACTAATTTGCGGGCGCGTCGGCGATACGTTCCCAATAGAGCTCGCGATGCTGCATGACGCCCTGCCACAGCCGCGGCTTCTGGGTCAGCACCAGAAGATCGCCCTCGAAATGCGTGAAGCGGGTCTGGTCGCCGCCGACGCGGCCGGGATCGGCGGACGCATCGACGCGAGTGACAAGGATCTTCCCGTCATACTCATAGTTGCCGCAATAGGAATTATATTCGCGAACATTTTCCCCTGCCGGCAGTTCGCTGCGGCTGTCGCATAGCACCGACATCATCCGCTTGTCGGCGTAAAATACCAGCAGACCGCGCGGCTTTTCGCCGTAAGGCGGATGCATCGCCTCCCCCGCATCGTTGCGCGCGGCCGTCTTGTAGAGACGCCAGGTGCCGACAATGTCCCGCATGTGCGCTATTCCACCACCAAGCCGAGTTTCTTGATCAGCGCCGCCCACTTGCCTTCTTCGCGCTGGATATTGTCGGCATATTCTTCCGGCGTGCTGGCGACGGGCCCGCCGCCGGCGGCGGCGATGCGCGCCTTGAAGTCGTCCGACGTCACGATGGTGCGCAGCTCCTTGTTGAGCCGATCGACGATCGGGCGCGGCGTTCCGGCCGGCGCGACGACACCGTAATACTGCACGATGTCCAATGCCGGCAGCCCGGATTCACCGGTTGTCGGCACGTCCGGTATTGCCGGCAGGCGTTCCGGCGCGGCCACTGCAATGGCGCGCAGCTTGCCGGCCTGGATATTGCCGATTGCCGGCGGCAAAGTATTGAACGCCAGTTGGACATGCCCGCCGATGAGATCGTTGGTCAGCGGCCCGGTGCCCTTGTAGGTGACAATGGTCATGTCGGTCGCGGTCATCGACTTGAATTGTTCGGCACCGAAATAATTAAGCGTCGGTGATGGCGGCGTGCCAACCGTGAGCGTGCCGGGCTGCTTCTTGGCCAGCGCGATCACATCGGTCAACGTCTTCACCGGCACCGACGGATTGGCCATGATCACGATCGGGATGGAGGCGATCAATCCGATCGGGGCGAAGTCCTTTGCCAAGTCGTAGCCGGTGTTCGGCGGCAGGCTCGCGCCGGTAACCAGCATCAATAGCGTGTAGCCGTCCGATTCGGCCTTGGCGCCGTCGCGGACCCCGATGACCGAGCCCGCGCCGGGGCGATTCAGCACCAGCACCTGCCGATTGAGCGCCTCGCCGAGTTTTTGCGCGACCACACGGCCGACGGTGTCGACGCCGCCGCCGGCCGGGTAAGGCACGATCAGCGAGATGCTGCGGGCCGGATAGTCCTCGGCGATCGCCGCGCTAGGTTGGAGACAAATCGATGTCGCGATCAGCGCGGCGACAAGCGCGGCCTTCTTGATGTGAGCCAGATCAATGCGGCGGGCCATCTAGTCCTCCCTGTCTGTCGTCCCCAGTCGCTTGTTGCTTTTTTGCAGGTTCCACCATTTTGCCGTACCACGCTAGGGTATGCGGCCGGTCCCGGGGCGATCACGCCGCGTACCGGGACCGAGGTCCACTGAGCCGTCGGGGTTTCAACGATGGAACAATCTGTCGGGCATACGACTTAAACATGCTCTGACACGTCGTTCATCGGAAGGAGGCAACCCATGAAAGCGTTGTTGGCAGTTGCCGTCATCGCCGCGAGTATCGCGCTGGTGCCGGCGGCCGCGAGCGCGGGAGAGCGCATTGGCGATGCCGCCATGGGCGCGGCGTCTGGCGCCCTCGTCGGTGGCCCGGTAGGCCTCGTCGCCGGCGGAATCATCGGTTACACAGCGGGTCCCAGTATTTCTCACGGGATGGGGCTGCATCGTCACTACCGCGGTCACCGCTACCATCGGTACAGCGAGCGCCGTCGCGTCGAACACGACTGAGTTATTCTTACCATGCAGCAATGAAAAAGACCGGATGTCCTCCGGTCTTTTTTGTGGATGCGAGGAGTCTGGACGGGCTGCCCCGTTTTCGCCTATTTGCGCAGGCATCGGAACCGTGACACGGTTTACGGATGCTCCGTATCTCTCGTTCCAAAGTTCAAGCCCGGGATAATTCTCAATGATGCTTCCTCGTATCGGCGGCGCCGTTCTTCTTGCCTGCCTCCTCACATCCGGAACTGCCTTTGCCGCAAGCGAGCGTCGACAGGCCGCTCCCGATGCGAACAGTGGCGGCCTGTTCCAGGGTACGGCGGAAGAGCAGCGCGCCTGTAACCCGGACGCGACGCGCTATTGCGTCGATGACATTCCGGACACGTTCAAAGTGCTCGCCTGCCTGCAACAGCATCGCGCCAAGCTGACCAAGGCCTGCCGCGGCGTGCTGGAAGCACACGGGCAGTAATCCGCTCGCCGCTGCTGCGCGGCACGGGCGCCGAAGGTTGCGGCGCAGCAAGCGCGTTTCAACTCTCGCGGGATCATCCGTTCGCGATTAAACTCTTCCTCGCCACGGGGGCCATCAGAGCCCCGGGCGAGGGAGATCAATCATGAAACGCCTGCTCAGCATCGCCGTGACCTTGTGCCTGGCTGCGGTCACAGTTCCCGCATTCGCGCAAAGTCCGATCCTCATCAAGTTCAGTCACGTCGTCGCGCCGAATACGCCCAAGGGCAAAGGCGCGCTGAAATTCAAAGAGCTTGCCGAGCAATATACGAACGGCAAGGTAAAGGTCGAAGTCTATCCGAACTCGACGCTGTACAAGGACAAGGAAGAGCTCGAGGCGATGCAGCTCGGCGCCGTGCAAATGCTGGCGCCGGCGACTTCGAAATTCGGGCCCATCGGCATCAAGGAGTTCGAGGTTTTCGATCTTCCTTACGTGCTTCCCGACATCGCCGCGCTGCGCAAGGTCACCGAGGGCCCGCTCGGCGCCAAGCTTTTAAAGCTGCTCGAGCCGAAAGGCATGGTGGGCCTCGCCTATTGGGACAACGGCTTCGCCGAAGGCACGGCCAACAAGCCGCTGTTGAAGCCCGAGGATTACAAGGGCCTGAAATTCCGCATCCAGTCCTCGAAGGTGCTCGAAGCGAAATACCGGCTGCTCGGGGCGCTGCCGCAAGTGATGGCGTTCTCGGAAGTCTACACCGCCTTGCAGACCGGCGTGGTCGATGGCCAGGAGAACACGGCGTCGAACATCTACACGCAGAAGATGCACGAGGTGCAGAAGTTCATGACGCTGAACAACAGCGGCTATATCGGCTACGTGGTGGTGGTGAACAAGCCGTTCTGGGACGGCCTGCCGCCCGACATCCGCACGCAGCTCGAAAAGGCGATGCACGAGGCGAGCGTCTACGCCAACAATATCTCGCAATCGGAAAACGACGACGCGCTCGCCGCGATCAAAGCCTCCGGCAAGATCACCATTGTCACGCCGAGCGCCGCTGACGCCGATGCCATGCGCAAGGCCATGGCGCCCATTTACCGCGACATGGGCGCGCGTGTCGGCAAGGACGTCGTCGACGCCTATCTCAAGGAGACCGGCGCGGCGACGCATTAACAGCAGCGAGCCCCAGTCCGAGACTGGGGCTCGCGCTCTCCTCTTCCCCCCACGAAGAGGTCGGCTATTCGGCTATTCGGCGGGCACCGCCGCTTTCGCCGGAACGATGAGGGCAAAGGCGGCGAGCACGTCTTTCGACGCCGCCACCCAGCCAAAAATGCCGCCTTGGGCCTTGATCATCTTCAGGCCCATCTCGTGAAATTCGGGAAAGTAGGACGCGCAGCAGTCCGCCAGCACGACGCAGCGATAGCCGCGGTCATTGGCCTCGCGCACGGTGGTGTTGACGCAGACCTCGGTGGTGACGCCGCAGACGAGCAGGTTCTCGATGCCATCATTCTGCAGCATCCGCTGCAGGTCGGTCTGGTAGAAGGCGCCCTTGCCGGGCTTGTCGATCACCAACTCGCTGTCGATCGGATAGAGTTCGTCGATGATGTCGTGACCTGGCTCGCCGCGGACGAGGATCCGGCCCATGGGGCCGGGGTCGCCGATCCGCTTGGAGGGCGAGCCGCGCTCGACCTTCGCGGGAGGCGCGTCGGAGAGGTCCGGGCTGTGGCCTTCGCGCGTGTGGAGGACGAGCATGCCGGCATCGCGCGCGGCGGCGAGTACGGCCTTGCACGGCTCCACCGCGGCCTTGAGCAGGCCGACATCGTTGCCGAGTGTCTCGCCGAAGCCGCCGGGCTCGAGGAAGTCGCGCTGCATGTCGATGATGATGAGGGCCGTGCGCTCGGGCGCGATAGCCAGCGGCTGCGGTTCGGCTATGATCGTGACCGTCATCCTTCCCCTCCGCTGCCGCCTCCAGGCTCGGCCCGAAGGGTCGCTCACGAATGCGGCACGCGTTCAGTGTACAAGAGCAAGTGGCGTGCCATGATGCAGAACTGAGCGAAAGTGCTCAAATCCTTGCTGCTCTGCACAGACGCGCGGCACTGGACAAGCATCCGTGAGACGGTTGCGCGCGCGGCGGACGCCATCTACCTTCCCTAGTGATGGGGATGGGGTCCCCCGATAACCGCCCAATGCCGCTCGTGCGTAAGGGCTGATGACTCCTACCGCGTTTGTTGCGCAGTTTGTTCCGCGAGGCGTCCGGGCGGTTGTCCGGACGGCTTTACGGGATCGATGCGCGTGAGGCGGTAGGACGTTGTCACCGCCGCAGGACGGCTTTTGCCGCCCTGTCAGCATGAAGGACAGGTTATGGGCTTTCTCGTTGTATTCCTCGGCGGCGGCTTGGGCGCCGCGATCCGTCACGGCGTCAATCTCGGCATCGGCCGCATGCTCGGCAGCGGGTTTCCCTATGCGACGGCGGTGATCAACATCACCGGCTCGTTCATCATGGGGCTGATGGCCGCTTATTTCGCCTTCAAGGGCGATGCCTCGCAGCACTGGCGGCTGTTCCTGACTACCGGCATCCTCGGCGGCTACACGACGTTCTCGACCTTCTCGCTCGACACGGCGCTGCTATACGAGCGCGGCGAAGTGGGATTGGCCGCACTCTACGTGCTCTTGTCGGTGGTGTTGTCGATCGCCGGATTGTTCGCCGGCTTCGCCATCGTGCGCAGCATGGCGTAGGGGCGAGGCAACTTGTCCCGGGCGCGGCGC
>DASXOK010000419.1:0-2011 GCA_036494425.1 Pseudolabrys sp. | reverse complement strand
ATCGCGATCCTGCTCAGGGACAGCCCTTGCGGCTTCGGTGCTCACGATCCGACGATCGGCGACCCGCTCCGGGTGGCCACCCGGAGCGGGTCATTCCTCACGGAACGGACGCACCATACCGATTTGCGCTAATACAAGGTGTGAGCGACCATCGGTCGCGAGCCTCGAAGGGCGACGGCCGAAACGCCGCCAAAGACTCGGAGACCCGGGCCGTTCATCCTCTGAGGCTCGGCAGCTTCGCTGCCTCGCACCTCAGGATGACGGAGAGAGGTTTTCGATTCGACCTAAGAACGCTCTCTAAAACTTCGCGTCGCGCTTTTCCTGGAATGCCTTGATGCCTTCGAGGCGGCCTTTGTCTGCCATGCAGATGACGTGCAGCTCGTTCTCGTGCCGCAGCCCCGCTTCGAGCGGCATCGACAGCGCGCCACGCACCGCGGCCTTCACGGCGAGCGTCGCCGTCGGACTGAACGACGCGATCTTCGCCGCCAGCTCGTTCGTCCGCGCGATCACGTTCGCATCGTCGACGATTTCCTCGACGAGCCCCATCCGGAATGCGGCTTCGGCATCGACATGATCGCCGACCAGAAGCATGCGCATGGCCTGGCCATAGCCGACGAGCCGCGGCAGCATCTGCGACGCACCGCCGCCGCCGACCCAGCCGCGCGTGACTTCCGGCCCGCCGATCTTGCTGCTGCGCCCGGCAATACGGATGTCCGCGGCAAGCGCGATCTCGAGCCCGCCGCCAAGCACCCAACCCTTGAGCCCTGCGACGACCGGCTTGCGGATGTCGCGCACCACGGCGGCGTATTCGACGCGATTGCGGAAGGCCATCAGATCGGAAATGTCGGCGAGCGCGTTCAGGTCACTGCCGGCCGAGAACGCCCGATCGCCCGCGCCCATGATCGTGGCGCAGCGGATGTCGCCATTGTCGTCGACCTCGCGGCAGATGCGTTGCAGCGTGCGCGCCATCTCCGGCGTGATCGCATTGTGCTTCTCGGGGCGGTCGATGACGATCGCGCCGACGCCATCTTTCACAGTCAGTTCGATATCCGCCATCAGGAAGCACTCTTTTTCGTGTTGACGCCGGCTTGCGAGCGCCGTTCGACCTCTTGCAGCACGCCCGCGACATCGTGGCCGGTACCGAAGTCGGTAATCATGTCGCTGAAGATTTCGACCAACGTATCGAGCAAGGTGAAATTCAGGCCGACAGTCTCGGCCAGCGCTTTGGCCGTGCGCAGGTCCTTGAGCTGATATTCGGCCGGGCCGCCCGGCACGAAATTGCGCTCGACCATGCGCTCGCCGTGAATATTGAGAATCTTGGATTCGGCGAAGCCGCCCATCAGCGCGCGGCGCACCGCGGCCGGATCGGCGCCGCCACGCGTGGCGAAGTGCAAGGCCTCGGCGACCGCCACCATCGTGCCGCCGACGATGATCTGGTTGGCGAGCTTCGTCATCTGCCCGGTGCCGACCGGCCCGATGCGGGTGACGCGGCCGAGCACGGCGAACACGTCCGCCAGGCTCTCGATCACCGTCTCATCGCCGCCCGCCATGATGGCCAGCGTGCCGTCGCGCGCGCCCGGCTCGCCGCCCGATACCGGCGCATCGACATAGCCGACGCCACGCGCCGTAAGTCGTGGCGCCTGCGCCTGACAGGTCTCCACCGGGATCGAGCTCATCACCACGAGCGCAGAGCCGGCCGCTATGACCTCGGCCGGCTTACGTCCCGTGCTGTCGGCCGAGAAGAGAATCTCCTCGACCACCGGCCCGTTGCTCAGCATGACGATAACGACGTCGGCGCTTTCGCAGGCCGCCGACGGACTGTCAGCAAGGCGCGCGCCGAACTGCGTCAGCGTGGTCGCCTTATCCGCACTGCGATTCCACACCGTGACGGCAAAGCCGGCTTGCGCCAGGCGGCGCGCCATGTGGGAGCCCATGATGCCGGTGCCGAGCAGTGCGACGCGGCGGTCGGACAGGGCCATGGCGCTTAAGCCGTCTGCGCGGGCTTCTTCAC
>DASXOK010000418.1:0-2893 GCA_036494425.1 Pseudolabrys sp. | reverse complement strand
CACGCATCGGCCGCTCAATTGCGCCCCAGGAAGGAAACGGGGGCTATTGAAGTGTATGAAGCGAAAATGGGAAGCGGCGTACTGCGAATGACAGTTGGCTGTGCGGCGACAATTAACTTGGCCGGTTGACGACAACTAGCTTGGCCGGTGGGGCCGGACTTCGGGAGGGCGTAGCCCGACCGGAGTCCGGCCCCACCGGCGGTGCCGTTTTTGTGGGGTCCCAGGACGCCACTGGCGGTCGTTTCTGAGGTGGCGCAAGCGGTTCTTTCCTCAAAAGAAAGAGCCGTCGGTGCCAGGCAGCCCCCTCAACGACCACCAGGTGAGAACGTACATGGACCATCGTCGAACCCATCCCCAACAGACCGCCGCCGCCAAGGCCGGGATCAGTGAGCGCTCGGCACGCCGCATTGACCGCGATCCGACCCTGCCGTCACAACGCAAGAAGCATCCACGAGGCTACCGAACACGCGCCAACCCATTCGAGGGAATCTGGGAGGCCGAGATCGTGCCGCTGGTGCAGTCGATGCCCTCGCTACAGGCCATCACCATCCTGCGCGAGTTGCAGCGTCGGCATCCCGGGCGCTTTCCGGATAGCCAGCTGCGCACCTTGCAGCGCCATATCCGGCGCTGGAGCGCGCTCGAAGGTCCAGACCGTGACGTCATCTTCCGCCAGGATCATCCGCCCGGCGCGCAGGGCCTGTCGGACTTCACCGATGCAGGCGAGCTTTGCGTGACGATGGCAGGCCTTGCCTTCCCGCATCGGTTCTACCACTTCGCGCTCGCCCACTCGCAGTGGGAATACGCGAGCGTCGTCGAGGGCGGGGAGAGCTTTTCGGCGCTCGCCGAAGGGCTGCAGAACGCGCTCTGGCTCATCGGTGGCGCGCCGCGCGAGCATCGCACCGACAGTCTCTCGGCGGCGTTCAAGAACCTCTCCGAGCAGGAGGACTTCACGCGCGCCTACAGTGAGCTGTGCACCCACTACGGCATGGCGGCGACCCGCAACAATCGCGGTGTGAGCCACGAGAACGGCTCCATCGAGAGCCCGCATCGCCATCTCAAGAGGGCGCTCGACCAGGCTTTGACGTTGCGCGGCAGTCGCGACTTCGATACTCGCGCGGCCTATCAGGCCTTTGCCGACGATCTCGTCGGCGAACGCAACGCTGCACGCGATCGCGCCTTTGCGGCCGACCGTGCGGCGCTCTTGCCATTGCCGCCGCGGCGCACCACCGACTTCAGCGAAGCCACCGTGATCGTCACGTCGTCGAGCATGTTCAGCCTGCGCAAGGTGTTCTACACCGTACCGTCGCGGCTGATCGGCCATCGCCTCAAGGTGCATCTCTACGACGATCGGCTCGACTGCTTCCTCGGCTCGACGCAGGTGCTGGCGCTGCCGCGCGGGCGGGTGCCGAGCGGCGCTCAGCGCGGGCACGTCGCCGACTATCGGCATGTGCTGCCGAGCCTGCGGCGCAAGCCCCAGGCACTGCGCAACCTGGTCTGGCGCGACGCGTTGTTCCCGCGGCCGCCATTCCGTCGCGCCTGGGACATGCTGGCCGAACGAGAGCCGATCGAGCGCGCCTGCAAGACCATGGTGGCGCTGCTCGACATCGCCTACTGCAGCGGCCGCGAAGCCGAGCTCGCCGAGCACATCGCGATCGCGCTCGACGCCGGCAACCTGCCGGATCCCAACGCCTTGCGCGCTGTGTTCGTCCGTGATGCCGCGAGCATCCACGGCGCGGCCGGGTTGCCCGCGGTGGCCGTCACGATGCCGACGGCGCTGGTCTATGACGTGCTGCTGCCGGCAACCCGTGGCGAGGTGCTGCCATGCTGACGCAGGACAAAGCCCCCGCTCCGATCACCGTCGATCTCGCCCGCCTGCCGATGCTGCTGACGACGCTGCATCTGCCCACCATCGGCCAGTTGTGGGCCGACTTCGCCGAGCGTTCCGACCGCGAGGGCTGGCCGGCCGCCCGCTATCTCGCAACCTTGCTCGAGCATGAGCTTGCCGAGCGCTACCAACGGCGTATCCAGCGCCACTTGCAGGATGCCCATTTGCCGGCGGGCAAGAGCTTCGCAACCTTCGATTTCGCATCCGTCCCGATGATCAACAAGAGCCAGATCACCGCGCTGGCGGCCGGCGGCTCCTGGCTCGACAAAGGCGCCAACCTGCTGGCGTTCGGCCCGCCCGGCGTCGGCAAATCGCATCTCGCCGCAGCCCTCGGCCAGACGCTGATCGAGAACGGCTATCGCGTCCTGTTCACCCGCACCACCGACATGGTGCAACGGCTGCAGGCCGCGCGGCGCGACCTCACGCTCGCAAGCGTCATGGACAAGCTCGACAAATACGACCTGCTCATTCTCGATGACCTCTCCTATGTCCGCAAGGACCAGGCCGAGACCAGCGTGTTGTTCGAGCTCATCTCCGCCCGCTACGAGCGCCGCAGCCTGCTCATCACCGCAAACCAGCCATTCGGCAGCTGGGATGAGATCTTCCCGGACAAGGCCATGACGGTCGCCGCCATCGACCGCCTCGTGCACCACGCCGTCATCCTGGAAATGAACGCCGACAGCTATCGACGCAAAGCCGCCATCACTCGGATGTCGGACCAGGCCGACGTGACAAACACCGCGCCGCAACCCGCCGACAAGAAGCCTAGTCGACGCGCCCGCGACAATTAAAATCTTGCGTCGATGCTCAACTCCTTGCACCTTCGCAGCGCTTCAGAGGCGACCGCCAAACCGGCCACCCCAATTGTCGCCGATCGGCCATCGTAATTGTCGTTTTACATCACGCTGCAACGCGTCGATTTATCGAGGCCGAGCTCGCCAAGCCATTCGCCGGACCAACCGTTGTTGTAACGCATCACGGGCCTTATCGAGGCGCCATCAAGCAGGG
>DASXOK010000417.1:0-7652 GCA_036494425.1 Pseudolabrys sp. | reverse complement strand
AAGACGGTCCATCAACTCGCCATCGCAAAAGGCGCTGGTGGAGGCGACGATCAACTCCGGCGCGGCGCCAAGCGCCATCGGCCCCCATTGTTCGACGGCGGCGCGGCCGGCGGCTTCAACGATGAGATCCGATTTAACGTCAGCAAGATCGGAGGGAGAGGTGAGCAACCGCGCCCCGCGAGGGAAACCTGCGCGGTCGCCATGCGCGTCGCGGACTGCGATGCCGACAATCTCGACTCCGGCTTGGCGCTGCGCCAGCAGCGCCGCGACACGCGAATTGATCGCGCCCCAGCCGATGAAAACGACGCGCAAGTACTTGGACATTACTGATGTGTCACGCTGTTTCCGGCGGTGGACGACGACCCGTTTGCCGATGCGCTTGCGCGGGCTAAATGCTCCATGCGCCGCGCCAGCATCAGCCGACTCACGGTCTCCAAATGCTTGCGCATTGCAAGACCGGCGTCCTCGGGGCGGTTTTCGAGAATGGCGCGCACGAGTTCATCGTGGCTGTACGGACTTTCGACGGTGAATGGCTCGACCGCGTTGGCGCGATGGCGCTCGCGATACACGTGCCACATGATCTTCTCGTGCAGATCGACCAGCGAACGGTTGCCGGTGCCCTGCACGATCACGCGGTGGAACTCGTCGTTCAGCGCGTAGTAGCGCTCGGCATCGCCCGTGGCCGCGGCCTGGTGGCCTTCTTCATAGATGCGGGTGATGTCCTTCAGCGCGTCAGGCGGCTGCAATTCCGCGACGCGCGTGGCTGCGAGCTGCTCGAGGCCGATCAGGATATCCATCGTCTCGCCGACTTCCGCGGTGTCCGGATCGGTGACCACCGCGCCGACATGTGGAATGAGCCGGACGAGGCCTTCCGACTCGAGGGTCTTGAGCGCTTGACGCAGAGGCGTACGGGACACTCCAAATTCCCTGCAAAGCTGGGGCTCGGACAGCCGCTCGCCCGACTTCCATCGGTTCTCGACGATGTCCTTGCGCAGGTGCGGCAGGATCTGGTCGTGCATCGGGGCGTATCGAACGACTGCGCCGCCATGCGATCGCGCCGTACCGGTCTGAACTTCTTTCTTTTTCACGTCCGTGGCCCGCCGCCTTGCCGAATTCCGTAGGGGAGGTATTGACTCTTTTCAAGTTGGAGGATCGTATACGAAATACGATATCCCTTTAATACAAAAAAGCGGATCAGCCTCGTGGGCGCTGAAAGACCGCCTCAAGCCGGAAGCCAAGGCGTTGGCGCTTCGGTCAGGCGCAAAGAAGATCGCCGTTACCTCAACGGTGAAGGCGAATACCTTGCGGACATCCAGGTGCCTGGCATGGCGGAGGTCGCCTTCCTGCGCAGCCCGGTCGCGCATGGGCGGATCAAGTCGATCGAGGTGCCCGACGCTTACCGCGATCGGGTCTTCTTCGCCGCCGACATCAATTTCACCAAGCCGATCCTCGCCGTCAGCGCGGCGAAGGGCTTCAAGGCGTCCGATTACCCGGCGCTGACCTCTGACAAGGCACGCTTTGTCGGCGATCTTCTCGCGATCTGCATCGCGCCGACACGCGCGGAAGCGGAAGACATCGCCTCCGCCTGCGTCATCGATTTCGAGGAGCTGCCGGCGGTCTGGGACATCGACGTTGCGCGCAAGCCCGACGCGCCGCGCGTCCACGATCACTGGACAGACAACGTCTACATCGAAACGCGCATCCAGACCGGCGATCTCGACGCGGTGCGCAAGGCGGCGGCCGTCACCGTGCGCAAGAGCTTGCGCATGGGTCGCCACGCCGGCGTGTCGATGGAAGGGCGCGGCGTGCTCGCGCACTACGATCGCCGTCTGGACGAGCTTGTCGTCTACAGCTCGACGCAATTTCCGCACGTCATTCGCACGATCATGGCCGAGTGCCTCGGTATCTCGGAAAGCAAGCTGCGGGTGATCGCGCCCGATGTCGGCGGCGGCTTCGGACCGAAGAACAATTTCCATCCCGAAGAGCTGGCCATCGCCGCGCTGTCGATGAAGCTCAACCGGCCGCTACGCTGGATCGAGGACCGGCGCGAGCATCTCGTCGCCTCGCCGCATGCGCGCGAGCATCGTTACGAACTCTGCGCTTATGCCGACGCCAAGGGCCGCATTCTCGGCCTCGAAGCGGAAGTTGTCGTCGATGCCGGGGCTTATTCCGTGTGGCCGTGGACCGCGTCGATGGAGGCGGGCATGTCGGCCGGCATCATGACCGGCCCCTATGACATTCCGGTCTATCACGCACGCGCCATCACCGTTGCGACCAACAAATCGCCGCTCGGTCCTTATCGCGGCGTCGGCCGGAGCGGCGCGTGCTTTGCCATCGAGACACTGGTGGATGCCGTCGCCCGCGCGGTCGACCGCGAACCGGCCGATGTGCGCATCGAGAACATGGTTCCCGCCAGCGCGATGCCCTACCAGTCGGCGACGCACAAGCTTTACGATAGCGGCGACTATCCCGAATGCGCCAAGCGCGCGCGCGAGGCGGTGGACTTCGCCGGCGTGCGTGCGCGGCAGGCGCGCGGCGAGCCTGACGGCCGTCTCATCGGCCTCGGCATGGCGAGCTACACCGAGCAGTCGGCGCACGGCACCGCCGAGTGGGTCGCGCGCGGTCTGCCGGTGGTGTTCGGCTACGAGCCGGCGCTCGCGCGCTTCACGCCCGACGGCAAGCTCATTCTTTTCGTCGGCATCCAGAATCACGGCCAGGGCCTCGAGACCACATTGGCGCAGGTCGCCAACCAGGAGCTCGGCATTCCGGTCGCGGACGTGATCGTGCGCCATGGCGACAGCTCGGTGTCGCCTTACGGCATGGGCACTTTCGCCTCGCGCAGCATGACCATGGCGGGCGGCGCGGTCTCGGTTGCCTGCGCGGCTCTCGCCGAGAAGATCAAGCGCATCGGCGCGCATCTTCTACAGGCGCAGGCGGACGCCGTGACACTCGCCAATGGCCGCGTGCATGTCGGTGAGCAGAGCGTCTCTTTCTATGACGTCGCGCAGGCGGCCTTCCTGCATCCGGAGCGACTTCCGGTCGGCGAAGACCCGGCGCTGGAAGTCAACGCGGTCTACCAGCCTGGCCGCAGCACCGGCGCCTTCTCCTACGCGACGCATGCCTGCGCCGTCGCGGTCGATCCCGGCACCGGCCACGTCGAAATCCTTGACTATGTCGTCTGCCACGATTGCGGGACGATGGTGAACCCGATGATCGTGGAAGCGCAGGTCGTCGGCGGCGTGGCGCAAGGGCTCGGCACCGCGCTCTACGAAGAGATCCCCTACGACGAGAACGGCCAGCCGCTGGCCTCGACCTTCCTCGATTACACGATCCCGGGTCCGACCGAAGTTCCTGATGTGCGCGTGCTGCACATGGAGACGCCATCGCCGCACACGCGCTTCGGCATCAAGGGCATGGGCGAGGGCGGCGCCATCGCGCCGCCGGCTGTCGTCATCAACGCGATCAACGATGCGTTGCGGCCGCTCAAGGTCGAGATCGGCGAAACGCCGGCGACTCCCGAGCGCATCCTGCACGAGATCGTTGCCGCGCAGGAGGCTGGCCGGCCATGAAGCCCGCACCGTTCACCTATCACCGCGCGACCTCGGTCGAGGACGCGATTGCGCAGTTGAGCGATCCCGATGCAATGGCGCGGCCGCTCGCCGGTGGCCAGTCGCTGGTGCCGATGCTGAACTTGCGCCTCGCGCCGGTCGGCAAACTGGTCGATCTCGGCCGCATCGATACGCTCAAGCATGCCGAAGACAAAGGCACATCTATTCGCTACGGCGCGCTGCTCACGCATGCCGCCTTCGAAGACCGCCGCGTGCCGGAAGGCAGCAACGGCCTGATGCCTTATATCGCCGGTCAGATCGCCTATCGCGCGGTGCGCACGCGCGGCACCATCGGCGGCGCCATCGCCTTGGCCGATCCCGCGGCCGACTGGCTCACGACGGTGGTCGCGCTCGAAGGCGAGATTGCCATTGCCGGCGCGAAGGGCCGCCGCACCGTCGCGGCCGCCGATTTCGTCATCGGCCCCTACATGACCGCGCTCGAAGAAGGCGAAATCATCGAGGCGATCGTCGTGCCGCGCCGTCCGGCCGGCGAGCGCTGGGGCCATTACAAGGCCACGCGCAAGACCGGTGAATACGCCGACTCGATGGCGATCGCGCTCAACGATACGTCGTCGCGCAAAGTTCGTCTCGTCATCGGCGCCACCGAGGGCGCGCCGCTCGTCATGATGAAGACGTCTGCCGCGTGCGCGCAAGGCGCGAGCCAAGAGCAGGTGGCTTCGCTCTTGCATGACGAACTCGCCGCCAGCGGCCGCGGCTTCGCGCCGCCCAAGCTGCATCTCCATCGCACGACAGCGCTGCGCGCGCTGCAACAAGCCGGCCTGTCATGAAGACAACGATCAGCCTCACCATCAACGGCAAGCCTCGCGATCTCGCTGTCGAGCCGCGCATGAGCCTGGCGGACCTTTTACGCGAGGAACTGCGGCTCACCGCCACGCATCTTGGCTGCGAGCACGGCGTCTGCGGCGCCTGCACGGTGTTGATCGATGGCGAGCCGGCACGGTCCTGCATTGCGCTCGCGGTGACGCTCGATGGCGCCGAAGTGCGCACGCTCGAAGGACTCGCCGACGATCCGCTGATGTCGACGCTCAAGGCGGCATTCCAGGAGAAGCACGGGCTCCAGTGCGGCTTCTGCACCCCGGGCATGCTGATCAGCAGCTGGGATCTGCTGAAGCGCAAGGGCGCGCTCAGCGAGGCCGAGATTCGCGTCGCCATGAGCGGCAACCTGTGCCGCTGCACCGGCTACCAAGGCATCGTGCGCTCGATCAAAGCGGCGGCCGACCAGCGTCCGGCCACGGCGCAAGAGGCCGCGCGATGAAGATCGAGAAGAGCTTCGCCCTCAAGCATCCGCGCGCCTTCGTCTGGGGCAAGTTCGCCGACGTCGCTTTCGTCGCCGAATGTCTGCCGGGTGCGTCGATCGTGAGCACGCTTGGCGAGAACCGCTATCGCGGCCGCATGTCGGTGAAGGTCGGGCCGATGGCGGCCGCGTTCGAAGGCGACGTCGCCATTGAAACAAATGAGCCGGAGTGGACCGGCGTCGTGTCCGGCAAAGGTGCCGATGCGCGCTCGAGCTCGCGCGCGACCGGCAGCCTCACCTATCGCCTGACGGAAGACGCCGGCGCCACACGCGTCGACATCGTCTCGGATTTCAATCTCGCCGGTCCGCTGGCGCAGTTCGGCAAGGGGTCGATCATCCAGGAGATCGCCAACCGCATCACGGCGGCCTTTGTCGAAAACTTCGAATCGCGTCTGGCGAGTGCGCCTGTTGCCGAAGCTCCGGGTGACGCTGTCGTGCAGGCGCCCGCACCGCAGCGCTCGCTCGACGCGGGCAATCTCATCTGGACGATTTTGCGTGAACGCGTATGCGCATTTTTTCGGGGGTTACTGGGCCGCTCGTCGGCCTAAGCGAATGCCGGGACTTGAGTTGGACTATGCAAACCTGGAGGGGATCAATGCAGTTGCGTAAGACGCTATATGGAAGCGCTTTCATCGGCCTGCTTGGGCTGTCGGCAATGGTCACGGCCGCATCCGCCGAGGACACGATCAAGATCGGCGTCATCCAGCCGCTCACCGGCTCGGTTGCCTATAACGGCACGACCGACATCAACGGCTCGAAGCTCGCCGCTGACGAGATCAACGCCAAGGGCGGCGTCCTCGGCAAGAAGATCGAGCTCGTCATCGAGGACGGCCAATGCAAGCCGGCCAATTCCGTCAACGCCGCCGAAAAGCTGATCCAGCGCGACAAGGTCGTGGCGCTGTCCGGCGCCTTTTGCAGCTCGGCCACGCTTGCCGTGATGCCGGTGGCGCAGAACTACAAGATTCCGCTCATCACCGGCGTGTCGTCGAGCGCGCCGCTGACCGAAAAGGGCAATCAGTGGTTCTTCCGCGCGACCGAGACCGACGCGCTGCTCGCCAAGTCCTTCGCCAAGATCCTCTACAACGAGATCAAGTTGCGCAAGGTCGCCTATATCGGCGTCAATGACGATTTCGGCCGCGGCGCCGTTGCCGAGTTCGACAAGCAGATGAAGGAGCTCGGTGCGACCACGGTGATGACCGAGTATTTCGAGCACGGCACGTCGGACTTCTACACGCTGCTCACCAAGCTGAAGGCTTCGGGCGCCGACGGCGTCTTCGTCGCCGCCGAAACGCAGGACGGCTCGATCTTCGTCAAGCAGAAGGCGGAGCTGGGGCTGCCGGTGAAAGTGTTCGGCGTCGGCTCCTGGGCCACGTCCGACTTCATCAAGCTGACCGGCGATGCATCCGAAGGCATCTACGCCGCGGTGCCTTATGCCTCGACCATGACGACGCCGAAGAACAAGCCCTTCGTCGATGCTTACGCGGCCCGCTTCAAGGACGCGCCGGGCAAGTATTCGACCGCGGGTTACAACGCCATCAGCATCCTCGCCCAGGCGATCGATCGCGCCAAGTCGACCGACGCGGAAAAAATCCGCGAGGCCCTGACCAAGACCGACTACGAGGGGCCGAACGGTCACTTCAAGTTCGACGCCAAGGGGCAGGCCAGCGGCTTCACCGTCGTTCTGGTGCAGTTGACCAAGGGTAGTCCGAAGGTTGTCGAAAGCACGACTGTCGAGGAGCATTGACTAGGACACGCGGAGGCGGCAATCGCCCGCCTCCGCTTCTTTTCTCTCGCGACAGAATGAGCCGGTCGCTGACCGGCGAATGTGTAGATGGATCTCTTTCTCCAACTTTCGGCAAACGGGCTGGTGCTCGGGACGTTCTATGCGCTCTCCGCGCTGGGACTGACCCTGGTGTTCGGCCTGATGCGGGTCGTCAATTTCGCGCATGGCGAGCTCTACGTCGTCGGCGGCCTCATCGGCTGGGCGCTCACCGAGACGCTCGGCCTGAATTTCTTTCTGACCTTGGCGATCGTCGTCGTCGTCCTCGGCGTGATTGGCTATTTGATCGATCGGCTGTTGATCACCCGGGTGCGCGGGCAGGGCGAGGAGCCGACAATCCTGCTCACCATCGGGCTGTCGATCTTCATCACCAATACGGCCTTGCTGATCGTCGGCACCACGCCGGAAACGGTGCTCTCGCCGTTCAAGAGTAAGCCGCTGTTCCTCGGCCCGGTGGTCCTGACGCAGTCGCGGCTGTTCCTTGTGGCGATCTGTGCGGCCTTGATCGTCGGCACTTATCTGCTCATCCAGCGCACCGGCCTCGGGCGCGCCATGCGTGCGACCTTCCAGGACCCGATGGCGGCCCAACTCGTCGGCATCCGCACGGCGCACATCTACGGCTTCACGCTGGCGCTCGGCGCCGCACTCGCGGGCGCCGCCGGCATGCTGCTCGGCTCGATCTACGTGGTGCAGGCGACGATCGGCGGCGTGATCAGCCTCAAGGCTTTCGTCGTCGTCATTCTCGGCGGCATGGGGAGCTTCCCCGGCGCCATCGTCGGCGGCCTCATCCTCGGTCTCGCCGAGGCGCTGTGGGGCGGCTACGTCAATACCGGCTATGTGGACGCGATCGGCTTCGGCCTGGTGATCGTGATGCTGCTGGTGCGCCCCTATGGGCTCTTCGGTAAACGCATAGAGCGCGCCTGATGGCTTTCGAACGCAATTTTCTGCT
>DASXOK010000416.1:0-1523 GCA_036494425.1 Pseudolabrys sp. | reverse complement strand
CAAGAACAGCGACGTCACGCTGATCGGCATTCCCGATCCGAAGGAGCAGGACGGCGCGAAGGGTTTCACCGAAATCAAGGCGCGGCTCGAGGGCGACGCCATCGAACTGCGTCAGCCGGTGCCGATGGCCGGATTTACCGGCGCCGCCGCACTCGACGCGCAAGGCCATGTGCTGGGGATGATGGCGATGCGCAATGCCGTGGTGGCCAGCACCGAAGTCGCGGCGCCGCCGGTGCGGCTTGTGGATGCCGGGGCAATTCGGGAATTCTTGACGGAGAATGACGTGTCGCCTGTCGCCACGCCGACGGGCGATGCCAAGGCATCCGTCGTGCGCATTATTTGCGTGAGGAAGTAAGCTGCGTCACCCTGAGCAACCATTAAACGATGGCCGCGCTCGGGGTCCATGGCGTGCCGCGAGCGAGGACGGTGTTGGCGTAGATGACGAGCTTTCTGGCGCAGGCGACGAGGGCGACTTTGTGAGGCTTTCCGGCGGCCAGAAGGCGTTGATAGAGCGCGATGAGCTGCTTGTTCCATCGGAAGGCGCCTGGCAAGGCGGCGGCGTAGACACTTTTTCGCAGGCGGGCGCGCCCGCCTGCGATGTGGCGTTCGCCTTTGTGTTTGCCGCTGTCATGGACGAAAGGAGCCAGCCCTGCCAGCGCGGCAGCCTGTTCGCGCGAGAGGCGGCCGAGTTCGGGCATGCGGATCAGGAAGGCAATCGCTGTCCGCGTGGCGATGGTGTCGATGCTGGTGAGCAGATCGAGGCGGCGGGCGAGATCGTCATGCTCGCGGACAGCAGTGACCAGCTTGGCGATCATTGCTGCGCGCCGCTCCTTGAGGCGGGCGATATCCGCCAGAAAGATGTCGCGCACGGCGGCATCGCGGACGTGCTCGAGCCGGGTCTTGAGCCGCGCGATGTCTTCTTCGGTCTGCTCGATGAAGGTGAGCAGATCGGTCAGCGGCGCAAAGCGTGCATCCGGCGCCTCGTGCAGCCGATCATGTTGGGACGTGCAAGTGGCGATCAGCCCCGCGTCAATGCGATCGCTCTTGGCTCGGCACAGGATGAACCGGGCAAAGGCCCGCACCTGAAGGGGCTGCAGCACGACGACGGCAAAGCCAGCCTCGCGCAGATGCGCGACCACATCGCGCTCGTAGCCGCCGGTAGCTTCGAGACCGACGCGGGTGACCTTGTGCCGGCGCATCAGCCGCACCAGTTCGCGGAAGCCAGCCGGCGCATTCACAACCTGCCAGCGCTCGTTGCAGCCGTGGACGGCAATATCGAGCTTTGCCTTGGCCACGTCGATTCCGGCTGCGATTGTGGTAGTCTTGCTCATCTTCGTCGACCCTTCCTTGTGATGCGAACCCACGGTTCCTTCAACCATCCGGGCCCGATGAAGTGCCGATCGCGATCCTGCTCAGGGACAGCCCTTGCGGCTTCGGTGCTCACGATCCGACGATCGGCGACCCGCTCCGGGTGGCCACCCGGAGCGGGTCATTCCTCACGGAACGGACGCACCATACCGATT
>DASXOK010000415.1:0-58510 GCA_036494425.1 Pseudolabrys sp. | reverse complement strand
CGCACGCGCCAGAGATATGGAGGCCGGGGCGAACCAGCACGTTGCAAAAAAAGTATCGATCTTCTCAAAAACTTCGCGTCTTTTCCAAACACGCTCCTACATCGGCTTGCGGCGCATTTTGTTCCATTGACCTTAGTTCGTCCGCCACGACGGAATTGAGGATGTCTTCCAGGCGCGCAAGCGCGCGCGCCACGGTCGCTCCATTCAGCGTCCGGTGATCGTAGATGATCCGCACATTCACGCTGCCGTCGCTGCCTATAACCCCATAATTCAGCAACGTGGTCAAAGGCGTAAGGGGATGCAGCGATTCAGCATTGAGGGCGGAGTAGACCGAAAGCGCGAAAGTCCCAAAGTAGTTCGCCCGCTGACGGCCGAAGTTTAATCCAATCGACCACACCAGTCGGCGCAGAGGACGCGGAAGGCGGGCGATCCTCAGCGATCGACGGAAGTCCTTGATCTCATTGATGGGGGCGGTCGACGCATGCTGGAGCGTGCGTCCGAGGTCGCGCAATGATTGCTTCGCCGGGTCCTTGATCACGATCGAAAAGAGACTTGGCTCGCCCTCGTAATCCCGTTCAATGACGATATTGGCAGTGCTTGCCGGATATTCATAAAGAATCGGCCATGGAAACTTGAGATAGGCGCGCCGCAGGTCGGGAAACTCGCGCGCCGTCAGCGCGTAGCCTTTGGCGAATATCGCGGTCCAGCGCGGGCGGTCGCGACAAGCGGCCCTCGCCGCAATGATCGGTCCAAGCGACATTCGCCGTTGTACCGGTACCGTAGGCACTGCAGATGCAAAATGCAGTAGATCCAGAACGGTGCGCTGAGGCAGCGACAATCGAATGGCTCGCCCGCGCATTGGTCAGCTCCGTAGTGTTATAAAACCCATGGGATTATGCGCTTCGTGCTGGCCATGTAAGCGCGATAGTCATCGCCAAAGGAGTCCAGCATCATCCGCTCTTCTCGCATTACACGAAAGACAAACAGAAGGCCGACGCCAATCAGGCCGGACACGCCTGCAAACCAGTTTGGCAGTAATAACAATTGAGCGAGGCCCAACAGGAAGAACGAAGAATACATCGGATGCCTGACAAGCCGATAGACGCCGGCTTTTATCAGGACATGATCTTGACGTACCTTCAGCGTGACGGACCAATTCCGGCCAAGATCGACGTGGCTGCGGCGAAACAGCCATAACGCGCCGATGAGGGGCGCCAGTCCCAACCAGGCGATCGCCTGGTAAAACGGCCGATCAAGCGGCTCGGGAAATCCGGTCAAGGCATAGATGGCGGGTATCAAGAACAGACCGATGGTCATGCACGCAAGAAGTACCAACTCCTGCCGATCCATAAAAGACTTACGCACCCCCACCTTTCGCGCCTTGCGCTCAAATGGACGGCGAATGAAGTACCACCCGACCAGTCCGGCAAACCAGATGAGCGTGGCGGTGGTGCTCGTCATGACAGTGCCTGAAGCGACAATGTACTTAACGTCCTGTTCCCCTTGATTCGAATCAATTGCACTTGCGAGGGCTTGAGGTCAAATTGGACCTTGACGGCGTCTGCCCCCGACAAATTATTGTACGGCACAAATTCAAAGGTTTTCAACGCTCACATCTGAACTAAGCCAAGTGTGCACATGCGGTTCTTTTCATCGGGTATTTTGGTGATTGTCGCTGCAGGCATTCTGGTACCTGCCTTATCCAATGCCCGCGAAATCGTTTCCTTCAATGGCTATACCGCAGGCACGATCGTGGTGAAAACAACTGAAAGGCGCCTTTACTACACTCTCGATAACGGTAAGGCGGTACGCTATCCAGTCGGTGTAGGGCGGGCGGGCAAGGCCTGGGCAGGGACAGCATACGTTGCAGGAAAATATATAAAGCCAGGCTGGTCGCCCCCCGAGGAGATCAAGCACGACAAGCCCTCGCTGCCCGATCTCATACCGGGCGGCAGTCCGAGAAACCCCATGGGTGCCGCCGCGCTGACGCTGAGCCAGGGTCAGTACGCCATTCACGGCACCAACGCACCGCATTCGATCGGTGGGTTCGTGTCCTACGGATGCATCCGCATGTATAATCAAGATGTCATGGATTTGTACGAGCGTGTCAATGTGGGAACGAAAGTCGTGGTGTTTCGGTAAGGCTCGTCACCAGGACATTCGAGAATTGCACCACGTCCACTTTTTTCGATCGCCCGCTGAGAGGTCACCTGAAAAGCTTGGCTTGAAAAGCCTGACGAGGACAACATGACGTCGCGAATAATCACTTTCGTGTTTGGCGCCGGAATTGCGGTCGTGCTTCTTCAGACAACATCGGCATTGGCATATTGGCAATTTATCGAACGTCCTGCGGGGGTCGAGGTAAAGCCGTCGCCGCGATTTGCCAGCCAAAAAACATGCGAAGCCGCACTCAAAAAAGCCGAAGCCCTGCTCAAGAAGCGCTACCCTGATCGCTTCCCTTTAGTGGGCAGCTGTGAAGAATTTCGCTGACCGAATAATTGTGCCCTTGCCGATTTTGGTCGGCGAATGCGCGTAGTTTCTCCGCCGAAGAAATGATTCTCCCCTGTCTGGAAGTATTGGGATGCCAGTAGAGATTGCCAACGCATATTTACCAAGGTGGCATTGTACAATGTTGTGAAGTGTGGCTTTCGCGCACTAGCGAGCCTGCAACGAGCGCGATACTAAATTACATCGTCGCCACGTCATTAGCAGGGGGCTGCATCATGAAGAAACTCCTAGCTTTGATCTGCACTGTGGGTCTCGTTCTGTGCGTCGCCGGTTGTGCCGGTAAGGCTCCGATCATCGGTAAGGGTAAGGCTCCGGTCGTTCAGACCAAGGGCTAGACCTAAACTTCAATCGGTATACGCGAGGGCAGCTTGGCATATTGCCAAGCTTGGTTCGCTTGCCGAGAGCGGCGGATTTTCGGTGGATTCGGCATCGCCGAGCGTCGACGGTCTGTCGACGATCTCGGTCCAATTCAGGGAGCGCACCGTGTGTGATTCCTACAAGTCACGCAGGAGCATTCGCATCCTGATAGGCGTTGGTTTGACCGCGTTGCTATTCGGGCACGTGGGGGCGCCGGCCAGCGCACAAGATGCCAATCCGGAAGTCACCGCTGCGGCGCCAGAAAATGCGACGCCACCGAACTCCACCGCCAGGCCGGCCCTAAAATCCTACAAGCCGTACTTCGTCGAATTTCGCGCTCGGTCCGCGGCGAGTTACGGCCATATGTATGTGATCTATGGGCAGGTGAATGGTCGGGGCGAAATCGTAAAAAGTGACATCGTCGGCCTCCATCCGGCCGGCGATGCCAATAATTGCGCCAATTGTAGTGTGGTCTCTTGGACCCTTGGGCACGTCTTCTTTGTGCCGTCCGAAACCGGCGCCAGCGACGGCGACCTTGAAGAAAAATACGTAAGCGCTCGCTATCGCGTCATGGTGGATGCAGCGACTTTCAAGAGGGTGTCCGAACACATCAGCAAGCTGAAAGCTGAGAAACCGATGTGGAATGCGCTCTGGAAGAACTGCGTCTCGTTCGGAAACAACATCGCTGAAACGATCGGGTTGAAGACTCCCACCTTTATCTGGCTGGAGCCGAAGGACTACGTCGAAGACCTCCGGCAGTTGAATGGCGGCAAGCCGCAACGCCCTCTCAAATTTGCGGCACCCAGCTCTGTAAGTGAGTCGATGTCGGCCCGGCCCAATTCGCGGATGACGGCGAGCAAGCCGAAAAAGCAGCCAATGGCAAATTTGCCCGCCTCGCAAGCGGTTGAAGCGACCTCAGGCACCACGCATTGATGTTGCCGCGATCCCCTGTCGGCGGCCGTCAACGTCGATCATCATCAACTAACGGCATTGGGTGACGATCTGGCCGTAAGCGTTTGTCACCTGAACGCAACCGGCTCCGTAGCCTCCATAGTATGCACCTGCAGCCGCGGTACCGACCGCGGCCCCGCCCACGACGGCTCGCCGCGTGGTTCGGCGCGCGACGCCCGCATAGCTCATGGGCGTGAGAGGACGCCCAATCCTTGCCTCGGCGCTTGCCGCCAGGGGTTGTGGATTTGTTAGCGAAAGGTTGTCGTTCAAAAGCAGGCACACGGCACCGGTGGCCAGCCACAGCGCAATGCGCCAAAGCCGATTGGTATTGTGGGTCATTTCTTTTCTCCCGACGCTTGGCCTGGGGGGACTTCATCGAGTTCCGCCAGCGCTTTGAATTCGATTTCTTTCGCGTCAGCCGGCGGCTTGAAGGCAAACGCCTCGGGGCCAATCTGTGCGTCCGTTTTCCAGTCTTTGATCAGAAGCGTGTATTGAGGTCCGCCAGTCACGGCTTTGCTGGTGATGACATATTTGCGCGGGATCGGACGGGGGCCAGTTTCCACCCAGATCTGCCAGTCGGTATCCGGATTGCGAAAGGCGAGATGCTCGCACTCGACGCCGTCGATGACGCCCTGGCCGATATGCTTGGCATCGACGACGTCAGACATCAGCGCGTCATAGGCATTCGAGACCAGAAGATCAGCACCGGGCAGCGAGACCGACAATTGATCGCGCAGGCGGTCGACGAGTTGATCGATGGAGCCAGGCGCGTCGAGTCGTGCGAAGGCATTCACATTCTTGCCGTGCACGATGGCGGTCTTCCCATCGAAGATTATCTCGATGTCCGCGTAGCCTCCGGTGCGGGCCACGCGAAGCTTGTTCGGCCGGGACAGCAACAACTCACCCGAGCTCGCGAATTGAATCTTCTGCAGGTCGGCCGTGATGACTTCGATGGTCGAATCGAACTTGGCCGAAATGACCTTTTGGTTCGCGACGTAGTCTGACATCGCCTTAAGAATTTTGCCCGCATCCTGTGCTTGCGCGGCCGGTTTGCCTAACAGGCCGGCCGGTAACGCTAACGTCACGGCCAGACACCAGCCAGCGACCCGCCGTCGTGACCAACTCTGTGAGAACAGGCTCATCGCATCCTCCTTCGTCCAGCCGAGATGGGAAACGGACCTTTCGCCGAGAGCGCGTAGAACAAAGAAGCCTCATCGAATTGCGACGTTCGATCTCCAGCCATGCCCACGGCAGCAAATGAATCAGCGAAATGCAATCGAAGCGGATGGGGAGCGCGATCCCGATCCCAGGAGCACTTCTTTACCGAACGCAGCGGCCCCCAACGAGACGCATTCCAACGGCGCACCTCGTGACCCGACGCGTCGCGGCAGTACGTATGCAGACCCCATTAACGCGGTGCAGACCCGCGCCGCACGCTTCGCGCACTTGCGTGATCATACCGCCCGGATGATGGAGCGACGTAAGCGGCATCGCCTGCGCAGACGTCGCGAACGCCAAGGCAAAGACTATAGCTGTCAACCTGATCATTTTTTCCTCCCATATAGACGTTCAAGAACAGATCTATAAAAAAATAGCCAGGCGGAACCAACGCGGCTCCCGTAGTAGCTGCTCGCGGCCTCTTAGTCCTCGGCCGCTTGCACGGACCCTACACATTTATAACTGGCATCCGCATGTGACGCGGACGCGTTATCGTGCCGGCGGCGGCGTCCCAGGCGTTGTCGTGGTACCCGTCTGGGCCGCTTTCGCCTTGTCGATCAGCGTGAGGGTAGCGTCCACGCAAGCCCGCATGGAATCGCCCGGGTCGCACCGCACAGCCACGGTCGAATCGCCGTTGCGCAGGAAGAATGACGCGCCGCGTCCGCCACCGCCGCCTCGCGTGCTGACGCCCATTTCGCGTAATACGCCTTCAAGGTCGCGATCCTTCCGATGGTCGGAGGAATCCCGATCTTCAGAGCGTGACATTCCCTGACTCAAGGCGGGCAATGGCAGCAACGCCAGAGCCGCAGCCAAAACAAGGGCCTTTTTCATCCGGCACTCCTGTGTCTAAGCCGTTGCGGTCATTAATCGTTAGTCGCGACAAATGCGACGCCGAACGATGATCAGGAAGTCGCCATCCTGGTCCCTCAGGCTTCTGGTGAAGATATAGCAGTCGCCCGAGTCGTGGCCGCGGAGTCGTTCTGCCAGACGCTCGCGCAAGCGGCCGCGCAAGCCACCAGAGCCATCCTCGTCACTGTCGCGACGATCCGCCAACCTTTCGCGTAAGCGGCCGCGCAAACCGCCATCGTTGTCCTCATCACTGTCGCGCAAATCCGCCAACCTTTCACGCAAACGGCCACGCAAGCCGCCATCGCTGTCCTCGTCACGGTCGCGTCGATCCGCCAACCTTTCGCGCAACCGATCCCGGACCACGTCCGACAACAGGTCGCGCATATCTTGTCGGCTCCTGACGCGGTCCTCCAACAAGTCACGTAAATCCCGCCGAATCTGAAGGCGATCGAGGAATGCACCACGCACGCCGCGGTCGCTCGTTTCATCGTCGCTGTCGCGCCATCCTTGAGCGAAACTCGGGGTCGTCATAGCGGAGAGGAGTGGGGCAGAACCGAGTAGCGCACACGCTGTGGCGGCGATTACGGTCATCTTGGTCATTGGGCGTCTCCCACGTGAGCAAGGGACCCCCCGCGCGTTAGCGTCGCGCTTGTTCAGCAAACTTGTCAACCGTAGCCAAGTGTTGATGCAGTAGCGTGGTGCTCCTGTCATCGACATATGTGTGGCGCTGCCGGCGCTCCCAATGGACGCTCTCGTTGTCTGACCAGATTTTAAGTACCCCCCATTTCGCGAAACATGTGTTGCAGCGCGACGCAGCCGGATCAGTCAGCGAGAGGATCACTGATAAGCAGTCCTCAAGTTCACCCGCGCTTCGGCGACCGTCCGGCCCAATTGCCCTATCGCTTCGTCGGTGAGGATCGATCTCGTACTTCGGAGCCGGTTGACACTGGCATTCAGGACAGTCAGCGTGCCGAGAGTGGCAGGCCGGGCGACTTAGAACGGTCGAGCTGGAAGAGAGAGTTGGTGCCGTAGCAAAGGACGAAACAGATGAGACGCAGCCTGATCAGTGCAGCATTGGCGATCTCGCTCCTGCCGGTCGCCGCGAATGCGCAACTCACCATCAACATGAACATGATCAAGTGCGATCAGTATCTCGCGATGTCGCCTGACACGTCCCGTGATTTCTCGGCGTGGATGAGCGGGTGGTTCAGCTATCAGACGCGCCGGACTTTCGTCGATCTGTCGTTGCACCAGAAGAACATCGCCAACGTGAAGGCGTGGTGCCAGTACCATCCGCAGGAAAGCGTGATGACCGGTTTGCAGAACGCTATCGGACCGCAGTGAGTGTCTGAAAAGAGCGGAGAACAGTCATGAGATGGATCGTTTCGTCCTTTGCAGCCGCGGTGTTGGCGGCGGCCTCGCTGCCAAGTGCGGCCCAGGTCAATCTAAGCATGAACCGCATGACCTGCGGGACTTGGCTCAACTACAGCCCCGAGGAACAGTCCTTCGTCCGCTTCTGGATGAGCGGCTATTACAACGCGGCGGCCAATAACAACGTGCTCGACTACGACCGCCTGCGAAGGAACTCCGCCAAGGTCGCGGCCTACTGCAAACGGCATAAGACCGACACGCTCCCGACCGCGATCAAGAAGAGCGCCATCTAGGCTGGCCGACGCGCTCTCCTGTGACGAGACCGGCGGCTGCACTGCCGGTTTCGATCGCTGCAGAGTGCGGCTAGATGGCCGGTACCCCAGCGGCCGCCCCCGAGCCGGCTCCATCAACCTTGCACACGCTCTCGATCCCGATAGCGGGAGGTAAATTACTGCGGTTGCGGATCATCGTCTGATTGGTGAGGATGCAGTGTGGCAATCGGAGGAGGGGCCCGATGCTAGTTGCTCGATATTTTGGCCTGATCGTCGGCGCGGCGTGTGTCTTGGCGTTCCTGTTGTTCGCCAGCGGGCTCGTCTACGTCTGACGATGTCGTATAACAACAACGCCGCCACCTAGCGTCGCGCGATCTGGCAAATTGAAGCCATGCGCCGGCGACCGCTGACCATTGGGTCATTCGGGTTCGGAAGAGGCGGGTTGAGTGTTCGCCAATTGCCCGATCGTATCGGCGATCCTAAACCTTAGTGCAATTCCGGGCGCCTGCGCGAGCGTAGCTAATGACGCTTGCTCATGCGGCGCGTCGCGCGATACGCCGACGCGACAATATTCATATTTCAACTGACGAGCCGATTGCGACGGGCGGCCGATTGCTATGCTCGCTCTCGCGAGGACCGAGAGCAATGTGCAACCGCTGAAAGGACGCGCAATGCCCGACAGTTCACGTTACGCTACGGCAAAAGGCGATACATCTCCCGCCAATGTCACCCTTGCCCCAGCGTTCGAATACATGGTGGATGCGGCACAACGCACGGCATTGTTTTTCGATGTCATGCGCGAGCGCGGCAATGCCTATCGCGAACATCGCAACCAAGTGGCGCCGCACGTCCTCGACTACGAAGCCGAACTTATTCTCGATGGCCGCAAGCTCGATCGTCCGGTCAACTATGCGCTCGTCCGAATCGTGCCGCCGCGCGGCACTGAAATCGACGAGACCCGCAGGCCGTTCGTCGTCGTTGATCCGCGCGCCGGTCATGGGCCTGGGATTGGCGGCTTCAAGGCTGACAGTGAAATCGGCGTCGCGCTGAAGGCCGGCCATCCCTGTTACTTCATCGGATTTCTACCGGATCCGACGCCGGGGCAGACGCTTGAAGACATTGCGCACGCCGAAGCGATATTCCTTGAAAAAGTGATCGCGATGCATCCGCAGGCCGATGGCAAGCCTTGCGTCATCGGCAATTGCCAAGCCGGTTGGGCCATCATGATTCTGGCGGCCGTGCGGCCCGAACTGTTCGGGCCGGTCATCATTGCCGGTTCGCCGCTCTCCTATTGGGCGGGCGTGCATGGCAAGAACCCGATGCGATACAGCGGCGGTCTGTTGGGCGGGAGCTGGCTGACGGCACTCGCCAGCGATCTCGGTTGCGGAAAATTCGACGGCGCATGGCTGGTGCAGAACTTCGAGAATCAGAATCCGGCCAACACGCTCTGGAGCAAGCAATACAATCTCTACTCGAAAGTGGACACCGAGGCGCCGCGCTATCTCGGTTTCGAACGCTGGTGGGGCGGTCATGTCAATTTGAATGCAAACGAAATCCAATCGATCGTCGACGAATTGTTCGTCGGCAACAAACTTGCCGCCGGCCTCATCAAAACATCCGATGGGCATAATATTGATCTTCGCAGCATTCGATCGCCCATCGTTGTCTTCTGTTCGAAAGGCGACAATATCACGCCACCGCAACAGGCGCTCGGATGGATCCTCGATCTCTATGACAATGTCGACGAGATCCGTTCGTACGGGCAGACGATTGTGTATACAGTGCACGACAGGATCGGGCACCTCGGCATCTTTGTCTCCGGCAGTGTGGCGCGCAAAGAACACGATGAATTCTCCAGCAATATCGATCTGATCGACACGCTGCCGCCCGGCCTCTATGAGGCGATCTTTACTCCGAAAACTGACGATGTCGCGAATGCCGATCTTGTGTCTGGCGAGTGGGTTATGCGTTGCGAAGCGCGCACGCTCGAGGATATTCGCGCACTGGGAGGCAACGACGCGGCGGATGAGCGATGTTTTGCGACGGCTGCGCACGTATCGGAGACCAATCTCGCACTGTATCGCACTTTTGCGCAGCCGTTCGTGCGCGCGGTCGTCAACCCCGTTGCGGCCGAATGGTTGAGGCAGATGCATCCGCTGCGGCTCCAATATGAGCTGTTCTCCGACGCCAACCCGCTGATGGCGCCGATCTCCGGGATCGCGGATCAGGTCCGCAAAGATCGGCACCGCGTTGCAGCCGAAAATCCCTTCCTGACGATGCAGGAGGCGATGTCTCAGCACATCGTGACGGCGCTTGATGCCTGGCGCGACGCGACCTCGGCTCTGGCCGAGAAGACGTTTTTCGCGATCTACGGCAATCCGATCCTTCAGGGCGCGGCCGGCATCGATCCGGCGTCGACGCAGCCCGTGCGGAAGGCCGCCAAGAATCCGCTGCATAGGGAGCTTTTGCAAGCGAAGATCGCCGAGTTGCGCTCGCACATGGCGACTGGCGGCATACGCGAATGCCTGATCCGTGCGGCGCTCTTTGTCGGTATGGCGCATAAGTCGGCCGACGAACGTGCGTTCGAGATGATTCGTCGTATCCGCATGGCGGAACGTGACAAACCGACTCTGACATTGTCGGAATTCAAGGCGATTGTCCGCACGCAATATTTCATCTTGCTCATCGATGAAGCGGCCGCGCTCGCGGCGATGCCGGCTATGCTGCCGTCTAATATGGATGAGCGGCGCCGAGCGGCTGCAGTCTTGCGGAAGGTCGCATTGGCGCGCGGCGACGTAACGGAGGAGGTCGCCAGCCGATTGGATCGCATGACGCGTCTTTTCGAGCGCGAGGGAACGCCGGGAGGGCGCGCGACAGTGGCGGCCTGACGGATGCAACTGAAAGAGAAAGCCGTTCCATGTCGATTGCCCAGATCAACCCGCCCGCCCCGGCGCCGCACGCGAAATACGAGCGCTTGATCGCCAAGGCGAAAGAAGTGCCGCCGGCGACCACGATCGTCGTGCATCCGTGCGATGAGACATCGCTCCGCGGTGCTGTCGAAGCGGCAGCGGCCGGCATCATCGTGCCGATTTTTGTTGGCCCGAAAGCCAAGATTGGGGTGGCCGCGCGCGAGCAAGGCTTGGACATCAGCAGATTCGAACAGGTCGACGTGCCGCACAGCGCCGCGGCGGCGGCACGGTCAGTTCAGCTCATTCACGAGGGTATCGGGGAGCTGCTTATGAAGGGCAGCCTCCACACCGACGAGTTGATGCGGGCGGTGACGGCGTCATCGACCGGGCTGCGCACGGCGAGGCGGATCAGCCACGTGTTCATCATGGACGTGCCGACGCATGCGGACACGCTGTTCATCACCGATGCCGCTATCAATATCTTTCCCGACCTCGATACGAAGCGCGACATCGTCCAGAACGCGATCGATCTGTTCACGCAGGTGGGCCTTGGAACTCCGCGCGTGGCGATCCTCTCGGCGGTCGAGACGGTCACCTCGAAAATCCCCTCGACGATCGAAGCCGCCGCGCTCTGCAAGATGGCCGAACGGGGGCAGATCACCGGGGGTGTCCTCGATGGTCCACTCGCCTTCGATAATGCGATCGATCCCGAGGCGGCCAAGATCAAGGGCATTGGCGGCGAAGTCGCCGGCCGCGCGCAGATACTTCTGGTGCCCGATCTGGAAGCGGGAAACATGCTCGCCAAGAACCTGACGTTCATGGCTGGCGCCGATGCGGCAGGAATCGTGCTGGGCGCGCGCGTGCCGATCGTCCTCACGTCGCGGGCTGATTCGGTGTGCACACGCATGGCCTCGTGCGCCGTCGCCGTTCTCTACGCGAATGCCCGGCGGAGCGCCGCCGCGGTCCCGGCGGCGTGAGCGGCGATGGACACGATCCTCACCGTCAATGCCGGCTCGTCGAGCCTCAAATTCCGGCTTTACGGAGTGACTGCGGCGGGCCTGCCGACGCTGATGATCAAAGGGCAGGTCGATGGCATCGGTACGCATCCGCGCCTGCGCGCCGATACAGGTCACGATAAATCGCTGATTGATCGTGCATATGCGCCGGAGACGATGCCGGACGTAGGGACCGCGATCCATGTCGCCGCGGCTTGGCTGCGGGACACGCTAAAGATGGCGCCTGTCGCCGTCGGCCATCGTGTTGTCCACGGCGGCCCCGACTACGACCGGCCTATCGTGGTCGATGACGCTGTTCTCGCCAAGCTGACGCATTACGAGCCGTTGGCGCCCTTGCACCAGCCGAACAACCTTGCGCCGATACGGGCTTTGCTCAAGCTGCGTCCCGATCTGCCGCAGATTGCCTGCTTCGATACGGCCTTTCATCGTGGCCACGGAGCCATGGCGGATCGTTACGCCATTCCGGAGCATCTCTACGTCGAAGGGGTCCGCCGCTACGGCTTCCATGGGCTGTCATACGAGTACGTCGTGGGTCGACTGCGAGAGATTGCACCGGCTGTCGCAGATGGGCGCGTCATCATCGCGCATCTCGGAAGCGGTGCTTCCATGTGCGCGCTGGCTGGCGGACGCAGCGTCGAGTCGACCATGGGATTCACTGCGCTTGACGGCCTGCCGATGGGAACGCGGCCCGGCCAGATCGACCCCGGCGTTGTGCTCTATCTTCTGACGGAAAAAGGAATGGGCGCCGAAGCGGCGCGGACCTTCCTGTATCGCGACTGCGGGCTGAAGGGCCTGTCAGGCGTCAGCAACGATGTGCGCGACCTCCAGGCGAGCAGTGCGGCTGGCGCTATCCTGGCGCTTGACTATTTCGCCTATCGGGTCGGCCTCAACGCCGGGATGCTTGCGTCGGCTCTAGCCGGAGTCGACGCATTCGTCTTCACCGCCGGCATCGGTGAGAAGTCGGCGACGATGCGTGCGCGGATCTCGGAAAGGCTGCGATGGCTCGGTGTCGAACTGGATCCCGTCGCCAACGAGGCGAACGCGCTGAAAATCTCGCGGCCGACGAGCCGCGTGGCGATCTACGTGGTGCCGACCGATGAAGAGCTGATGATCGCCAAACATACGCTTGCATTGCTGTCATCGCATCGCTCAGCCAACACAGCACAACAGGGGACCCCATGACCATTGCAAAAGCCAAGGCGCCGCTCCTCGAAGGCAAAAAAGGACTGATCGTTGGCATCGCCAACGATCAGTCCATCGCCTGGGGCTGTGCCAAGGCATTCCGGGCCCTGGGAGCCGATTTGGCGATAACCTACCTGAACGAAAAGGCGAAGAAATATGTCGACCCGCTCGCGCGCGAGCTCGGCTCGACCATCGTCATGCCGTTGGACGTGCATACGCCCGGCCAGATGGAGGAGGTGTTCAAACGCATAGAAAAGGAGTGGGGCCGCCTGGATTTCGCGGTGCATTCGATCGCCTTCTCGCCGAAGGACACGCTCCGGGGGCGTGTGATCGACGTGCCGCGCGACGGATTCCTCACCACGATGGATATCTCGTGCTGGTCGTTCATTCGCATGGCTCATCTCGCCGAACCGCTGATGAAGCAGGGCGGCACGCTGTTCACCATGAGCTACTACGGTAGCCAGATGGTGGTGAAGAACTACAACATCATGGGTGTCGCCAAGGCCGCGCTTGAATGCGCGGTGCGCTATATCGCCGCCGAGCTCGGCCCCAAGGGCATACGGGTGCACGCCATCTCTCCTGGTCCGCTTTCGACGCGCGCCGCGTCCGGAATTCCGGAGTTCGATGAACTGCTCGACAAGGCGAAGTCGAAGGCTCCGGCGCGCAGCCTTGTGAGCATCGAGGATGTCGGGGTTGCGACGGCGTTTCTCGCGCACGACGCGGCACGCCTGATTACTGGCGAAACGCTGTACGTCGACGGGGGCTACCACATCATTGACTAGACCTAACAAAACCAAGGGAGGAAACGGTGGTTGACAAGAGCATTCGTGCCGAGGCGTCGAAAACGGAAACAGCGGCGAAGGCACTCGCCGACGATGTCATGGAGATGGGCCAGAAGAGGATGGAAGCAATGATGGAGGCTCAGAAGCAGATCGCGGCGTGCTGCGAACAAACGCTCCGTGGCTGGAATGATCGCATGAAACTTGAATTCGATCTCGCCTCCGACCTTACGACGAAGCTTGGGGCATCCAAGTCAATTCCGGAAAGCATGCAAATCTACCAGGAATGGCTCGGGCGCCGCATGAAACTGTTCGCGGAACAGGGGCAAGAAATCATGAGTGATTTCCAGAATCTTCTGAGCGCTTCGACGCGATCGATGTCGGGGACCGGGAACGGCAAACGCTGAGTCGGTCGTGGTGCCCGAAGGTGACGGAACATCGCGCCTGTCAAGCGGCCCGATGTGAACGTCGCTGGCACCGAAAGGCAGCCAAAAGCTATGAAGACGCTGACCGTCGAACAAGCCGTCGAAATGATTCCTGACGAATCATCGCTGATGATTGGCGGCTTTATGGGAGTCGGTACGCCAGAATGCGTCATCGACGAGATCGTGCGTCAGCGCAAGCGCGATCTCACCATCATTGCGAACGATACGGCGCGGCCTGATATCGGAATTGGAAAGCTCGTGGCGGCAAAGGCCGTGCGCATGGCGATCGTGAGTCACATCGGGCTCAATCCCCAGACGCAACAGCAGATGGTTGCGGGCGAGATGGATGTCGAGCTGGTACCGCAAGGCACGCTCATCGAGCGAATTCGAGCTGGAGGATGCGGTCTGGGCGGCATTCTGACTCGGACCGGGCTGGGAACAAGCGTGGAGGACGGCAAGCGAAAACTTGCCGTCGATGGCACGGAGTATCTGCTGGAATTGCCCCTTCGGGCCGATTTTGCGCTGGTCCATGCGTTCCTCGCTGACTACCTCGGTAACCTGTCCTTCGCCTTGACGGCGCGCAACTTCAATCCGGTCGTCGCAATGGCGGCCGAAACAGTGATCGTCAACGCCGACCACGTGGTGCCCATCGGCCTCATTGCGCCCGACCACGTCATCACGCCGGCACCGCTTGTCGATTATCTGATTGCACATTGAGTATGGCCATGGATGCGCAGACCGTTATTGCCAAACGCATCGCACGGGAGCTCGAGGCCGGTATGCTGGTGAATCTCGGTATCGGGATTCCCACGCTGGTGGCGAACTATGTACCCAAAGATATGCATGTCTTCTTTCAATCGGAAAACGGTTTGATCGGCACCGGGCCTATTCCGGAACAAGGCATGGTGCAGCCGATGCTCACGGATGCCGGCGGCCGTCCGGTGACGGCGCTGCCGGGCGCCAGCAGCTTCGACAGCGCGATGTCGTTTGGTTTGATCCGGGGCGGTCACCTTGATCTGACAGTGTTGGGTGGTCTGCAGGTCGACCAGAGCGGACAACTGGCGAACTGGGTGATCCCCGGGAAGCTGGTTCCGGGCATGGGCGGGGCAATGGACCTGGTCTCAGGCGCCAAGCGCGTGATCGTGGCCATGCAGCACACTGCGCGCGGCGCGCCAAAAGTCATGAAGAACTGTACGTTGCCGATAACATCGACGCGTCCGGTCGACTTGCTTGTCACCGAACTTGCGGTGATTGCCTTTCCGCAGGGGCAGGCCACGATCGTCGAAACCGCGCCCGGTGTGACCGTTGCCCAAGTGCTCGACGCAACGGATGCGGAACTTCTTGTCCCGGAGCACGTGCCGCAAATGGAGCTTTGATCGCGGCCATCAATGGGTCTCGTCGAACGGCCGAAGTGCGGCTTCGACGCAACTGATAAGATATTGCTCATGGTAGGGCTTCTTAAGGAAGCCGTATGCTCCGGCGGCCAGAGCCTCCTCTTCGACGCTCTCTTCCGGCAATGCCGTCATGAAAATTATCGGAATGTCGTAACCATCGGCGATCAATCGCCGTTGAAGCTCGAATCCGCTCATGCCCGGCATTCGCACATCGGTGACGAGACAAGACGTTTCGCCAATGCGCCCCGAACCCAGAAAATCCTCAGCCGACACGAACGCGGCAGCACTGTAGCCGTGAGACCGCAACAAGGCTTTGGTTGCCTCTCCGACCACGACGTCATCATCAACGATCGATATTATTGTGAGCGCATCCAATTGCGGCCCTCTGGCGGCGGACCCCTTTGCGTCGTCTGCCTGTGTCTTTTCCGGTTCCGCCGGATTCGGCACCATATGGACAACGGGCGGGAACAAACTACTGTACTAAGGATTACTGCGCATACCGGGAAGGCTAAGATTGCCGTGGCCACCCTTCGCCTGTGGCAGTGGCGGAATCGGTGCGTTGCAAACTCGGCAAAGCTCCGCAACCTGGCCAAGAGGTTGTATTATTCGCGAGCGTCGGACGATTCAGGTGGCGAAAGAGCGCCTGGGGAGTCGGACAAAGCGCGGCCTCTGGCAATGAGCGGCCCGCACCCTGCAGCCTGCTGAAGGGATTTGCTATGGCACGGCAGGCTGCTTGTCGCCGAGAATGTCGGCCATTCTTATGAGATCGGCGAACGTGCGCGCGTCCATCTTGCGCATAACGTTGCCGCGATGTGCCTTCACGGTGATCTCGCTGACCCCCAATTCGGCGGCGATCTGCTTGTTCATCAGTCCGGTGGTGACAAGACCGAAGGTCTGCTGCTCCCGGCGCGTCAACGAATCGAAGCGCGCCCTGAGCTCGGCGAAGGTCCTATCCCGTTCACGCCGGGCGCGATCCTGTTCCAAGCCGATCCGAACTGTATCGAGCAGTTCTTCGTCTCTGAGCGGCTTCGTGAGAAAGCCGACGGCGCCGGCCCTCAGGGCTTTCACGGTCATGGGGATGTCGCCATAACCCGTGATGAATGTGATGGGTATATTGATCTTCTCTTTTGCAAGCTTGTCCTGAAAATCGAGGCCGCTGACATCCGGCAGTCTGATATCAAGCACCAAGCAGCTCGGCACGTTGGGACGTTTGCTTCGAAGGAAAGCTTGTGTTGAATCGAACACGGCGACTTGCAGGCCCACGGATCGGAACAGGCTTCGAAGCGAGTCGCGCACGGCCTCATCGTCATCGATAACGAAGACGACAGGTTTGTCCTGGAGTTGTTCTTTCGCCATCATTTGACCTCGCTGTGAAGCGGGAGCGTTACGTGAAACGCCGCGCCATGATTGGGGACGCTGCTTACGGTAATTTGCCCGCCATGAGAGCCGATGATGGAGCGGCAGATCGCAAGCCCCATTCCCATGCCGGCCGGCTTCGTCGTGAAGTAGGGCGAAAATATCTTGCCGATGTGCTCCGGATCTAACCCTGGTCCGGAATCCTCCATCGTTATCGTTACCGTCTCTACGTTCTCGACCCGCGATCTGACCGAAAGAACGCGATTGCGAGACTTGACATGTCGCATGGCCTCGATGGCGTTCATGATCAAGTTCAGGATCACCTGCTCGAGCTGAACACGGTCGCCGACGACCAGCGGCGGCGGTGCCATGAGGTTCGCCTTGATTGTGATATAGTGCTTCTTCAGCTCATTGGACGTGAGCCCGATCACGTCGCGAATGATCGCATTCATATCGAGAACGGTACGGTGGCCGACATCCTTTTTAAACAGAGCGCGCACCTTCTCTATGATCGCGGACGCGCGGTGCCCCTGATCGACGATCTTTGTCAGTGAATGTCTGACCTCAGCATAGTCCGGCTCCTTATTTGTGAGCCAGCGCAGACCGGCGTCGCCGTAGGCAACGATCGCTGCCAAGGGCTGACGGATTTCGTGTGCGATCGACGCAGACAGGGCTCCAGCCGTTATGACACGACTCAAATAGGCCGACTCCGTCAGGCGTTGACGTGCTTCGGCTTCGGCGACCCGGCGACGGCGGTCTTCGTAGAGCAGCCCGATAATAAGCGCAGTCTGAAGAAAGAACGCGCTGGTGCCGACCAAAATAAGCCAATTATGCTCCTCCCAAATCGTCAGCTTGCGAAAGCGCACCTCACTTCCAGGCGGCAATTGCGATTCACTGATCCCCCACTGTTTGAGTTGCCGCCAATCAAAGATCGGCTTGACCTCATCTGTGAGCGCGGAAATCGGAATTTGCGTAGCGCTCTCGCCGTTGAGCAGCCGCAGGACGAGTTCGGCGGCATGTGTGCCGATGACGTCCGGCAGCACAACGAGACCGCCGGTTGCGCCGTGGCCGAGATAGGTCTCGACATCGACTAAGATCGGCCGGTTTGCAGACTCTGCAACGGCCTCCAGCGCGCGGATCGGGGTGTGAACTGCTCCTGCTCCGTCGGCGGTCAAGGTCGTGAAGGCGATCACACTATTGGCCGGCAGCGAAGCCACGCGGCGCGTCACATCCGCGAGCGGCAATCCGAGGAGATTGTCTACCGTGACAGTAGAGGCAATGGACGGTAACTCGGCCGCAAATTCTTGCCGGAACGGCTGCCGTTCCAGCGGATCACCCACCAGCACAATTTTTGCAAGGTCCGGAATCAGGGCGCGGGCAACATCGACGTAAGAATTGAGCGACAGCCGGATAGTCTGTCCGGTGACATTCGGGGGAAGCGTTTGCCGATGGATCATCCGGGCATCGACGGCACAAAAGACAATTGGAACCGCCGCGAACTGAGTGGCTCGCAATTTCAACGCGAATTCGAGCGCTGCCGCGCCGATGGCGACGATGATGGCGATCGGCGTATCGTTGTATTTGTCGCGCAGGTAGTTCGTGAGCGTGCGTTCGTAAGCAGGCCCCCGGAAGAGGGACATATCTAAATGTTCCGCATAGATGGTCGTCGCGTGAACAATGTCCGCGTTTATGGTGGTCCGCAACGCGCCGGACAAACGGCCATAAGCCGCGAGACCTGATGTCGATTGATCGAGAATAAGGACAGTGCGCGTGACGGGGTCCGCAGCGCACGGCACGATGAGAGACGCAGTGACAATTACAGCGCGGCAAAGCGCGTACATGATATCATGGTCCGACGTTCGGCGGCCCGCATCGAACGATGCGCTTCGTAAAGTCGGCCGGACGATACTCTGGTACCTTATGCTTACTGCGACATCGGTGACGCGTCTAATTCTGGCGCGCCACGCTCGCTTGTCAATTTCTCGGAAGTAGATCGGAACGCATGCGGGTCGCGCGAAAGCAAGGTTTAGCCGCTACGCGACGCCAAAGACTACGCCGTTACCGGCAGCAACCGTACCTGGGTCGGCATGATCCCGTCCGGATCTGGAATCCAGGAATATCGACACCTTGGTATAATTCAATCAGCCTGATCATGAGTCACAATGATCGTGCAGATATATTGTGCGCAGTTACGAGCGTTGCGACGAAGACTGTATCTCTATAATTCGATGAAAAGTGTTTGAACGGGCGGCGGGGTGATCGCATCCGGGATGAAGTGGTGAAGGCGAGGAAGCTCAGCTGACGCATATCGCGCGGCTGATTGACGGCAGCCCGCGAGCGATGATCAAGATCACGCGTCCTGCGTCGTGGCAGCGAGTGACCGAGCGAAGCCGGGGAGGACATGCGCGATGTGGGCACAGCGTATTCCGGCAGCACGGTCGGTGGAGGTGTTCAACCGGCTCGTTGAGGAGGCTCGGCGCGTCTTCGTGATCTTCATCTATCTCTGGGCACTGTTCAGTCTCTTCGCTCTCCATAAAGGCATCATCGTGCGGGAGGGGATGATCAGCGGGCAAGTGCTTGCCATCGTCAATGCCTTCATCCTGGCTAAGGTCATGTTCATTGCCGCCCGTTACGGCCTCGGCGATATCTTCCGTGAGCGCCCGCTGATCTACCCGGTACTCTTCAGGTCCGCGGTATTTGCTTTGTTACTGGTGACCTTCTACGTAGCTGAAGAAACGGCCATCGGCACGCTGCTGAAGGGTGAGACATTCGCGGAGAGTTTTCCGCAAATCGGCGGCGGCGGGGCGCTTGGCCTCATCGCCAGCCTCATCATACTGTTTGTCGTCTTGATCCCGTTCTTCGCCTTTCAGGAATTGGGTCGAACGATCGGCAGTGACATGCTGTTCGATATCTTCTTCAAATTAGCGCGCAATAAGCCAGGACCGGCAACCACCAGCCCGATGAGCAGTGCTGAGGCCAATCGGGGATAGACGCAATGACCGTCTGCTGATTGTGGCAGGACGGGGGAATGGGCGTTTCGGAAAGTGCGCGCCATGACGATACCGAACCCGATTTCTCTCTCGACGGCGGCATCGCTGTTGGCAGCGAGCCTGGTCTTACTGGTCGGCGCGTTGATGACGCGCAAGATCGGGTTTCTGGCGCGCTACAGCATTCCGAGCCCGATCGTCGGTGGCCTCGTCTTCGCGGTTCTGGTGACCAGTCTGGGGCTGACCACCTGCGTCCGGCTTTCGCTCGCAACCACCGCCAAGCCGTACCTGCTCTTGCTGTTCTTTGCCTCGATCGGTCTGACGGCCGACATGCGCTTGCTGGCGAAGGGCGGTGCGCGCTTGCTGCGTTTCCTGCTTGTGTTGGCACCATTCCTGTTCGTTCAAGACGTCCTTGGAATTGCCGTTGCCTACGGGCTCGATCTGCATCCCTTGATGGGACTCGTCGGCGGCACCATTACGTTGATCGGCGGCCACGGAACCGGCGCGGCCTACGCCCAGCGCTTCGCGGAGGTGAACAACATCCAGGCGGTCATGGAATTCACGATGACCTCGGCGACGCTCGGCCTCGTCATCGGCGGCATCATCGGCGGGCCGGTCGCGGGGCGTCTCATCGACAAGTACAAGCTTGCCGCTGCCACATCGCCGTCGGCCGATGGCGGGGTCGTCGGCGGGCCGGTGACCACGCCAGTCACGTCGATCGCGCTGATCGGCTCGTTCGCGGCGGCGTTGATAGCCCTGATCACGGGTCAGGCACTCGGAGCCTTGTTTGAAGGTGCCGTGATCACACTGCCGAGCTTCTTGTGGTGCCTCATCATCGGATTGATTATCCGCAATGGACTCCCTTTTCTCGGTGTCCGTCTTCAGGATAGCGCGTCGGATCTGATCGGATCAGTGTCTCTGTCCTTGTTCCTGGCTTGGACCATGATGACGCTCGATCTGGTCAGCGTCGCGAAGATCGGCGGATCTCTTCTCATAATCCTGGCGGTTCAGACAGTGCTGGTCGCCGTGTGGGCCACTTTCGTCTGCTTCCGCGTGGTGGGGAAGGATTACGAGGCCGCCGTTGTCTCGGCGGCATTTTGCGGATTTGCTATGGGCGCGACGGCGACGGCGATCGCCAACATGCAAGCCTTGACCCAGCGCTACGGGCCGGCGCCGCAAGCCTTCATCATCGTGCCGATCGTGGGCGCATTCCTGATCGACCTGATGAACGCGATCGTTCTCACCATTTTCCTCTCGCTTGGCTTCATGGGTGGGGGCTGACCATGCGGCGGCTGATGACCATACTGCTGCTGGTCATGGGACTCGCCGGCTGCGGACGCGAGCCGCCGGCCGATCAGGTCCGTCAGGATCTGTTGACGCGTCTGTCGAGCGCATTCGGCCCGGGCTTGTTCAATATCATGTCGCTGAGCCGACGCGGCTCGTCGACTGATATCAATAGTCTTGCGGGTGAAGAGCGGCAGATCGTCTATTACGATGCGACGCTGCAATTGAGCCGCGATGTGAATTTCGGCGGCTGGGACACACCGGGCGTCGCCACCATCGTCACGGCCTTCGGCGCAGGTCCGAAGGGCATCCGCGGGGCGAAGGCTGACGGCAACAAAGCCGGCGATGTCATTCTCGCGCATGGGACAGCGGTCTACCGGAAGGATGGAGACAATTGGCGAGGCGTCGCCCCGACCGGCTTTGCGGCGCCCGTTGCTCCGGCGCTCGACCGGATGTCGCCGCCGGGCACATCAGATCTGTTGCTGACGGCGTTGCAGGACGTGGTCCGCAACGTCCCCACAGGCGCCGCACCGGCCGCGCAAGCGGTGATCAACCAGGAACTCTCGCGGGCGGTGTCGACGATCCAGGCGCGGCTGACGCGTCTGTCGAAGGGCTATCCGGTCGCAGCCGGCCAAGATGGCGGGCAATACGTCCGTTTCGTTCAGGCCTTGCAGGTGACGAAGCCAATGGGACTGACGTTCCGGGCGTTGCTCACCGAGGGTAGCGTCGAAAATCTCGGGTTGTTGCGACAGGGTGATGTCGTAGTGGCGCTGGCGCAGGGCGATATTGCCGCGCAGGCGATGGCCGGGCAGGGGCCCTTTGCAGCGCAAGGGCCGTTCGATGCGTTGCGGGCCATCGGAAGTCTTTATCCCGAGCCGCTGCACATCCTCGTCCGGGCGGATTCGCCGGCGAAAGGCATTGGTGATCTGACGCGCAAACGCATCGGTCTGGGGCCGCGCGGCTCGGGGACGCGCGCGACCGCAGAGCGGCTGCTCGCTGCCTACGGCATGTCGGCAGGAAAAGACTACGACCTGGATGAAACACCATTCGCGCCGGCCTTGGCGGCGCTCCAATCAGGCAAGCTCGATGCGGTTATGCAGATCGTCGGCATGCCAGCCGACCAAATCAGGAACGCAGCTGCATCCATTCCCCTGCGCTTGCTTCCGGTCGATGATGCAGTGCTCTCCAGCCTGACTGCGAAGGACGCGGCCCTGCTGCGCGGCAGCATACCGCGCGGCACCTATCAAGGCGTCGATGCCGATGTACCGACGCTTACGGTCGCGGCCTTGGTGGTGACGACGTCCGCGCTTGGCGAGGCTGAAGGACGCACGCTGGCAACGGCGATCTTCGGCAACAAGGCGGACCTGCTCGCGGCAGGCAGCGCTCAGGGCGGACAGGTGAGTGCGCGCACGGCGCGCCTTGGCGTGCCGATCCCGCTCGCAAAGGGCGCGGAGGCCGCTTTGATCGAACTCGGCAGCAAAAATGAAAGCCGGGCCAACCCCTAGCGGTTGACCCGGCGCGATGGCGCTCCGTTTGCAGCTATTCCGCCGGTTCCTTTGCCGGCTTGCGCGCTGCCCCCTTGCTCTGCTTGCCATTGCGGGTCTGCGCGGCCTCGTATGCGTCCCGATAGCCGCGTGCGATGCTGCGGACGCCACGGCCAATATCATCGTAGACATCGTCCGGCAAATTCGCGAACGACACGCGAAGTGACCAATTCGGCGCATCGAAGCCGCCGCCGTTCAGCAACACGATGCCGTGGGCCTCGGCCAGACGGAAGGCGAGATCGAGCGGATGCACATTCGCCTTCAAGTATTCGACGGCCTCGTCGCCGATGTTCTTGCGCGCCCAGAATTCGAAGTCGATCAGCCCGTAATAGGCATCGAAATTCGGATTCGGCTGCAGCTTAAGGCCGAGGCCATCGACCATCGCAAGCGCGCGCCGGTGAACGATATCCATGCAGGCTTCTTGATACTTCTTCTTGTCATCCATCATCTCGCAGATCGAGAACAGGCTCATCATCACCTGTTGCGGCAGCGACAGGCCCGCCGTGTGATTGAGGGCGACGTCGCGGCTGTCGGCGACGATACGGTCGATGAACTTGAGCTTGCGCGGCTCGAGGGTTATCGCGGAATACCGTTTGTCGAGCGCGGCCAAGTCCGACGCCGGACGCTTGGCAATCATCTTATCGAAGATGTTGTCTTGGTGGATGGCGATGACGCCCAGCCGCCAGCCGGTGCAACCGAAGTATTTCGAATAGGAGTAGACGCCGATCGTATTCTGCGGCAATTCGCCAAGCAATGACCGGAAGTCCTTGACGAACGTGCCGTACACGTCGTCGGTCAGCAGCATCAAGTCGGGACGCTTGTTCTTGACGAGGTTGGTGAGCTTGGAAATTGTTTCCTTGCTCAAGGCCATGCCGGTGGGATTACCTGGATTGACCACGAAGAAGGCCTTGATCTTCGGGTTCTCGAGCTTCTTGATCTCGTCGTCGGTGAACTGGAACTTGTTCTCCTGCGGCGCGCGGATGTGCTCGAGCTTGAGGTCGTAATCCTCCAGATGCGTCATCTCGAGATAGGGAGTGAAGATCGGCGTTCCCAACGCGATCGTATCGCCCGGATGCAGCAGGCGGTTGGCCTTCAGCGACTTGAAGATGTAGCACATGGCCGCTGTGCCGCCTTCGACCGCGTACAGATCGAACTGTCCCTTCGGACGCGGCTTTCCGCACATCGCCCACATCAGGTACTCGTGCACGATCTTCTCGTTGTGCACCAGCATACGGTCGGGGACGGGATAGTTGTCGCCGATGATCGAATCGACGAGTTCGTGGACGAAGGCGTCGGGTTCAAAATGGAACTTGGCGACGATGAACGGCATCATGGCCTTGAGGAACGGAGCGCCCGGCATGTCGGCATGTTTGTCCAACCATGCTTCGAAGCGGTCCGCGATACCGTTCGGGCTCGGCATTCCGCCGATGCCGGCGGAGTGATCCATCACGCGCCTGCTCTCGGTGATGGCGAATTGGCCGAGCAGGAAGAAGCCCTCGCGCGCCGTCGTCGCCACCCAATTGGGGTTTCCGCGCCCGGCATTGAGAAACACCGATTGCGTCGTGCGTGACGCCTTCTTCGCGAGCTTGATCAGCTCGTCCTTGATCTCGAAGGGGCTCAGAGCCTCGAACTGGCGAAGCCGAAGGACGTCCGTCATGGCATGCTCCTCTGAGGTGGCGTCGATCAGGAGAAAAGAATGACAATGACCAAGCCGAAGATGGTCAGCACTGTGTTGCCGATCGCATAAGGCATCCCGTAGCCAAGGGCTGGGATCTTGCTCTTGGCTGTTTCCTGGATCATTCCCAGCGCGGCCGTCGTCGTGCGAACGCCTGCGCAGGCGCCGAACAGGATCGCCGGGTGAAATTTGAAGATGTAGTGGCCGATGTATACCGAGAGGATCATTGGTATCGATGTTGCGACCACGCCCCAGATGAACAGGCTGATCCCTACCTCTTTCAGGCCCGCGACGAATCCGGGCCCAGCCGTGATCCCGACGACCGCGATGAAAATGTTGAGGCCGAGCGTATTCATCAGCCACAGCGCCGGGCCAGGGATGCGGCCGAACACCGGGCGGATCGTTCGCAGCCAGCCGAGCACGAGGCCAGCCAACAGCGCGCCGCCCGTGGTGGAGAGGCTGATCGGGATGCTGCCGAGCTTGTAGCTGAGCGCGCCGATAAATCCGCCGAGCACAATGCCCGCACCGAGGAACGCGATGTCGGTGGTCTCGACCGGCCGGTCGGCGTAGCCAAGCTCTTTGACCGCTGCCTCGACGTGTCGCTGGCTGCCCGCGAGCGTGAGAATGTCACCGCGGAGAATTTCGGTGCCGGCCAGAATCGGCAACTCGACCATCGACCGTGTGATTTTCCGCACGTAGACGCCGCGGGTCCACGGCATTTCCGCCAGTTCCAGCAGCGTCATCCCGCTCAATTTCTTGTTCGTCACCAGGACGTCCAAGAGCTCGGCTTGCGCATCGAGGAGCGTCGGGTCTTGGACTTCTTGGAGAAGAGCGCCGACCTTCTCGACGAGAAATTCGCGCCGTCCTGAAATGGACACGATGTCGCCCGCTTGGAGCACCGTGTGCGGCTCGGCCTCGAAAATCGCCGTGCCACGCCGGATTCGCTCGATGAAGACACGCAGTCCAGGCAGCAGCTCCACGGCCGGTTTCCCGATCATGTCGCTGCCGGGGGGGATGGCGTAGGCGCGTACCTCGAATCGCCGATAGGCGGAGACCAGGCCGGGTTCGCTGCCCGCGGTGCCGCCACCCATCAGTATCTCGTATTCTTTGCAAGCCTTCTCCAGGTCGACGCCGATCAGCTTCGGGCCAAGTTGTGCCAGGATGATCGCCGATCCGATGGTGCCGAAGATGTAAGTGACCGCGTAACCGATCGGTATTTGATTGGTGTAGGTCTTGATCTGATCGGCCGGTATATCGAGCCGCGAGATCTGGTCGGAGGCGACACCGATGGAGGCCGAGATCGTTTGCGATCCGGCATACAGGCCTGCCGCGTAACCGAGGTCGAGGCCCGCGATCTTGGCGGCGGCGTAAGGCACCAGCAGACAGAAGACGAGAACGACCAGCGAAAACAGGATCTGGCGCGGTCCGTCGCGGCTCAAGCCAGTCACAAACTGCGGGCCGACGCCGTACCCGACTGCGAAGATGAAGAGTATGAAGAAAGCGGATTTGACGTTCGGGGAGATCGTGATGCCGAGTTGTCCAATGACGACAGCCGCCAACAGTGTGGCGGTGACATTGCCCAGATTGAACCCGGCGACCTTGATCGGCCCGATGATAAAGCCGATGGCGAGTGCAAGGAAGATCGCCAATTCGGGATAGGAGCGGAGTGTCGCAACCAGCCAGTCGATCATCGGCGTCACCATGACTAACTGCGGGCGCCCAGCGCCCTATGGATTAGCGTGCTCCGTGTTCGGGAAACCGATTGTTATTTGGTCGGTGAATGGTCGCAATTCCCGGCACGTGGAGGCCGCTCTCGCTACGCGAGTGGCCTCGGTTGTGAATTGTGCGGGGGAAACGTCGCCACGTTTAGTACACCAAAGGATCGCTTGGATCACCCAAAGTATTGGATAACGGCGTGCCAGAGGCCGAATGCCTTCGGGGGATGCCCTACATCTCGCAATATTCCGATTGATTCAACTCGCTGCGCCTTCCACGCTTCATGGTGTGCCCGCCTGAAGGCTCACCGTAACGCTGCCGGGGCCCAGTTCTCGCCCGACATGTCGCCCTCCTCATCCGCAGATTTGAGAGCGGGAATTTACGAAGCATCGCCTTGATGCAGGGTGAATTGAAAGACCGCGCCCTGGGGTACATTCGCGCTCGCCCACAATCGTCCGCCGTGTGCTTCGGTGATCGAACGGCAGATCGACAAGCCCATCCCCATTCCAGTCGGCTTGGTCGTGTAAAACGGATCAAAAAGGTGATCAATGCTCTCGGGCTTCAGTCCGGGGCCTGAATCTCGTACTGTGACGATCACGCCGTCCGGCGCATCTGCATTCGAGCCGACGACGAGTTCCCGCGTATTGTCCCCGACTTCGCTCATCGCTTCGATAGCGTTCATGATCAGGTTGAGAATCACCTGTTGCAGTTGGACGCGGTCTCCCAAAATGCACGGCAGGTCCTGCGCCAGTTCGGTCTGCAACAAGATGCAATGCCGCTGCATCTCGCTCCGTGTCAGCGCGATTGTTTCGAGGATCATTTCGTTGATGTCTAACGTAGCTCTTTGCGCCGGGACTTTCTTGATGAGGCCTCGAATGCGGCCGATGACGTCACTGGCTTGATTGCCAGCCTTGATAATACTTTCGAACGTATCCCGAACCTTCGAAAGGTTCGGTGGTTGGGCTGCAAGCCAGCGTAGTCCAGCGCCCGCGTTCGTGACGGTGGCTCCGATCGGCTGATTGACCTCATGGGCAATCGAGGCTGTCAGCTGCCCCATGGTTGTGACCCGATTGACATGGGCGAGTTCCATCTGCGTCTCACGGTATCGTCGCTCGCTCTCGCAGGCTTCGGCTTCGGCGCGTTTGCGCTCGGTTAAATCGAGCACGAAGGCGACGCCTTGTTGCCCACTTTCGTCGAAGCTCGCCGAGCCGATCAGCACGGGCACTAGGCTGCCGTCTTTCCGGCAGTACTCCTTCTCGTACGGCTGGATCGTCCCGGTCTCTTCTTTTTCCGCGAGGGCCCGTGCTGTTCGGCCGCGCCATTCTGGGGGCGTCAGGCTGGACCAGTCCAGACGGCCGGCAACGAGATCATCGCGGTCATAGCCCACCATCCGGAGAAACGCATCGTTGGCTTCCAGAATGCGACCTTCGAGATCCCACATGAAGACACCGATGATATTTGCGTCAACGAGACGTCGGATCTTAGCTTCGCGTTCTGCGAGATCGCGGTACAATCGGGAATTCTCGAGCGAAATTGCAGCCTGCGACGCAAGCAGCTTAAGGACCGCTGTCCGGGCCGGCGCGAAGACGCGCGGGGCAAGGTTGTTCTCGAGATACAAAACCCCCAAGAGCTTGGCCTGATTCAATAGCGGCAGGCAGAGAATCGAGCGTGCCTGCCGCTGCCGGATGTAGCGATCATCTTCGAACGGGGATTGCTCCGCGGCATTGTCCACGATGACAGCGTCGCGCGTGCGCACCACATATTGCAGCACCGACGCGGGCAGCGTGCTCTCCGAGACTGGTTCGTCGCGCACATACACAGCGACGGTATCGCCGCTGGTCGTGGCTTCCGCGGCGATCCGCTGCTCAGCTCCGCGCACGAGCATGAGCAGGGCCCGCTCGGCGCCCGCCTGCGCTACCGCCGTACGCATGAGCGTATCGATCAGTTTGTCCAGGACGATCTCGCTCGAGACGGCCTGCGAGACGCGGATCACGGTTGCGAGATCGAGCTCCGCGACTGGCGTTCCGATCGTGCTGGTCGGCCCGACGACAGGGTCATCCCTCAACTGGGGATGTAACCGATCTAGCTGCCGTGCCTTCGCAGTCGCACCCCAGCGGACATAGCAACGATGGGCGTTGCGGAGCAAAGCGAGCGAGACCGCTTGGAGGCCGCGAGCAGCGTAGAACCGGGCGGCAGCCTCGTTGGCCATGCCTTCCCAGTGAATAAAGCCATTCCGCCTAGCCGATTCAATCGCTTTCTCAAAAAGCCTCTCTGCCGATCGCTTGTCTCCTCTTATCTCAGCGATCTCTGCCGCAACAAGAGCGTGTTTGCTGCCAAAGTTCTCAGGACAGTTATTCGCCCAGAAGCGGAGCTTCTTTTCGTAAGCCGTCAACGTGTTCAAAATCTCGTTCCGGCTTGCATCCGCCGTATTGCGGTAAGCTCGGGTGAGCACCACCGCATGGACGAAGTAAAAGGTAGCCTCCATCGGCATGGACATGGCGCCCGGCAATGCCGTCTTGGCTTTCTCAGCGTGATCTCGCCAATCCGCGTCGTCTCCCATCAGATAAGCCGCGAATAGCTTCATTGTGTGATAGAAATTCTGGCCTGTAATAAAGGCCGCCCCGACGATCTTGTCGATGCACTGCATCTCGTTGAGCGTTTCGTCGGAGAAAGAGGAGGCTCCGGCAGTCTTGCCCATAAGGCATCGGGCAAACTGCTGTTCCAGACAAATCGTCTGATAGACCGCGTCATTCCGCGATCCTCTCGCGAAATCGGCAAATCTTTCGGAGAAGGTTAGAACGTCTTCGAGCCGGTCACCGCGTTCCACCGCCTGCCAGATCACTTCGAAAGCAATATGGCCCGCGAACACGAAATCTCCCGCGTCCATGCAGGCAAGGAAGGCTTTGTCGAGAATGGGGAAGCCTGTGCTGACAGGGTGAAGCCAGAAATTGATGTGATCTCCATAGTGGTGAAGGATGGTGCCCCTGCGGGTGATGTCGCCGAGCTTGTAATTGAGCTCGATTGCCATTTTGGCGAAGGCATCGGCAGAGTAGGGATCGTCGTAGAGGGAAACCAGCATGATGGCATAGCTGGTGTAACCGACGCAGGTTTCCTTCGTGTGCCCGAACTTCAGGGAGAAGTTGACCAATTTTAGCGTGATGAGCGGGAAGTATTGCGGCGTGTTGCCCAGATAGGCCACTGGAATGGCGTTGGCGAGGAGAGTGATCATGGCTTTGATTCTGGGATCGGTGGCCTCCTGTGCGTTGGCCAAATCCGCGATGTCTCGCCCACCCAAATTCACTTTGACCGCCGCCGCTTCCTCTTGCGTTTCTTTGCGGAGCGTTCCGTCGTCGGACGGTATTTCCAGCCCAAAAAGTTGAAGGGCCTTGACGGCCATCAAGAGCGCGTCATCGTATTTGCTCGCAATCTGGTACATTTTCAGACGAAGTTCATACACTGCAGCTTGGTCGAGATCGCTTTTCGCGCGAGCAAGGAGCACTTCGAAGAGGGTTTCCGCTTCTTCAAAGTTGCCCCGCAAATACTCGCTTTCTGCCCAGTCCAGAAAAAGTCCAAACTTGAAATCGTATCTTGAGTCCCATGTTTCCTCTGGGAGGATGGCCGCCCCGGCCGCGAAGAAGTTTCGTGCCGTAGAGTAAGCTATCGACGCTCTCGCTCGTCTCCCGGCGGCCGCGTTGAGGTCCGCGAGACGCGCGCGTTCAGCCGGATCCGTAATCAATTCGATGCCGCTGTTGAGGTGGTTCACAATCTCGAAGAGTTTCTCGTCGAGATCTTCCGGTTGCGTCCGTTCGAGGAGCCTCTTGCCAATCTGCAGATGGACCGCGGCGCGTTCCTGTTCGGGAATGAGCGCGTAGGCAACCTCTTGCACGCGATCGTGGGTGAACCTGTAAGAGGTTTCAAGCCTCTGGATCAGTTCCTGACGGACAGCCTCCAGCAAACTTGCCTCGACTTGCTCCGGGGCATCCAAAACGAGGGAAACCGTGGCGATTTGGGCGGTATTTCCAAGACAGGCCAGCATCTGCAATGCGGCCTGGGTGTCGGCCGGCAGGCGGGTCAACTTGGCGGACATAAGATCGGCAATATTCTCGGTGTAACCCTTGGCGTAAGCGCGATCGAGGTCCCATGACCATTGCGCCGATTCGGGATGGAACGTGAGCAACCCCTCTTCGGCGAGCGCACTTAAAAACTGAATCACGAAGAATGGATTGCCGGCTGTCTTCTCGTGCACCAGTTGCGCAAGCGGTGCGGCCCGCATCGGTTCGCAGTGAAGCGCATCCCCAATTAGCTGTCTGAGGTGCTCTTGGGCGAGCGGCGCGATCCTGATTTCCACAATCTTTCCGCCGGCGGCCTTGGCGGCGTCGAGCTTTCGCATCAGCGGATGGGAGGCAGTGACTTCGTTATCGCGATAGGCGCCGACGAGCATCAAGGACTGCAGATCCGACCGGGTTAAAAGATCTTCCAGCAGATCGAGCGTCGCAGCGTCGAGCCATTGCAAGTCGTCCAGGAAGAGCGCCAGCGGATGTTCCGGCCGGGCGAAGACGTCGATGAACCGCCGCAGCACGAGTTGAAAGCGGCTTTGCGCCTGCTGCGGCTCGAGCTCCGGGACTGGCGGCTGTTCTCCGATGATGAGCTTTAGTTCGGGAACAAGGTCGACCATGAGCCGCCCGTTCGCGCCCAGCGCCTCCAGAAGAGCGTCACGCCAGCCGCTGAGTTCGGCGTCACTCTTCGCGAGAAGTGGCCGGATCAGGCCCTGAAAGGCCTGCACTAGCGTCGAATAAGGGATGTCGCGCTTGTATTGGTCGAACTTGCCGGACGCAAACAGTCCGCGCGGTGGCACCAGCACCTTGTGCAACTCGTTGACGACAGACGACTTGCCGATGCCGGAATACCCTGAGACCAGCACCAGCTCGGGCGGTCCGCTCTTTGCGATGCGATCGAACGAGGCGAGCAGGGTCTCCACCTCGCGCTTGCGTCCGTATAGTTTCTCAGGGATGAGCAGCCGGTCGGGCGTGTCCTCTTGGCCCAGCGGGAAGTCCTCGATGCAGCCTCGGGATTCCCAGTCATTCAGGCAGCGCCGCAGATCGCGCTCGAGGCCGCCCGTGGTCTGGTAACGCTCCTCGGCCGTCTTGGCGAGCAGCTTCATGATTGTGGCTGAGACGGAAGCTGGTATATGCGCCAACCGCTCGACGGGTGGTCGCGGCTTTCTCGCGATATGGCAATGGACCCAGTCCATCGGATCGGCCGCCGTGAACGGGAGTGAACCCGTGAGCATTTCGTAGAGGATTACGCCGAGTGCATAGAGGTCGCTGCGCGAATCGATCGATCGGTTCATTCGCCCTGTCTGTTCGGGCGCCATGTAGGCGAGGGTTCCTGCGATGGTCTCGGGCGGCTCGGGCGCTTGCCGCTCACGCGGGAGGCGCGAAGCGATCCCAAAGCCCATGAGCCAGACCTGATCCGTCGCGGCGTTCACCATCACATTGGCCGGTTTGAGGTCCTTATGGATGAGACCGCGTTCGTGCACTTGCCCTAACGCAAGCGTCAGACCGATCGCGATGTGTAAGAACCGATCCATCTCCATCGGCCGACCGAGGAGCCGGTCGAGCGGCTCGCCGCCCGGGTCCTCAAACAGTAGCATGGTTTGCCCGTGCTCGCGCATAAGCGCGAGCGGCCGCACTGCTGATCGACCATCCAATTCATCCTTCAGCGCATATTCGTGAGCAAGCCGATCATTGAATGCTGGCGTGGGATGTTCCGAGCCGGAAAGCGCGGCCAAGATGGCCTTGCGGTCGCCGTCGCTGTCATCACGCCATCCTCGGCAGAGGACACGCTCACCATCCTCGCACAACACGACAAGGCGGCCTGTCCCGCCGGCTCCGAGTGACAAGGGAAAGTTCATCTGGCGGACTCCGCGTTCGCGCCATTGGCCCTCGGGCTACAAAGGTTTGCAGCCACCGTAATAAGCCCGATCGGAACCCGTTGGCTCCACAGCCCCATGGGGGCGCCCGCTCTCCGTGGTTGGGAAAAAAATGAGCGAGCGCCGTGGAAGCTTTGCGAAGTCCAATCGGGTTGTAGCCGCTTTTCGGCAGATAGATTTTATGACGATAGAAGCATGGAATCCAGATGTAGGAGTAAGCATCTGACTTCCGCTTTCTTGGCCGCGGCTTGTGAGAACGTCCCTGTCCACCACTGGGAACAAGTCGGCGCGCACCGTCGATAAAGGAATTCACGCGCTTTCCAGTCGCCACATGCTGCCGTGTGACATGCAGCAACTGGTCGGTCACGTGCAGCGATTGAAGGGTAGACCGCGTGATCGCGGAGAGTGTTCCAGCGGGCACGCCACACCCGGTTGCGAAATCGGCGTGAAAGTTGGCATTGATGATGGAATCCCGGTAAGGTAAGGCGTCCTCAGCGCTTCGGCAGGATGTTCTGGTCGAGGCTGAAGAAATTCGTCGGGTCATATTTCCTTCTTGGGTGCGACGAGCCACGCACAATTATCGCTCGAATGCCTCTTTGATGGCGTTCGCGCCTTCATCCGTGACAATCCTCAAAGATGCGTCACACGCGCCTTGCTCTGCGCCGAGTCTACCGCCCCGCCTCGATGGCAATGTTTTCCGTGCGTTCACAAAACAATGAACGCCGCGCCATGCGGCCATGCGCGGACGAAACTGGCGCCCGCTCGTTTGGTGACGATATTCCCGCTGGGATATCACGCCTCCGTTGCGGAGGCATGGTGCGTCTACTCCGCCCTCAAGATAGAAAGTCGATCGATGTTGCGACGCTCTTTCATTCTCGGTGCCTGCGCTCTTGCGATGCCTGTGCTCGCGCGGGCGCAACAAACCGGCACCGTCAGCGTGCTCTATGCCGGCTCGCTGGTGAACCTGATGGAGCATGGCATCGGGCCCGCCTTCGACAAGGCGACCGCCGGCACGTTCGAAGGCTTCGCCGGTGGATCGAACGGCCTCGCCAATCAGGTCAAGGGCCAGCTGCGCCGCGGCGACGCGTTCGTCAGCGCGGCGGCCAACGTCAACGATACGCTCATGGGCGCCGCCAACGGCAACTGGGTGCAGTGGTACATCACCTTCGCACAGTCGCCCGTCGTCATCGGCTACAATCCGTCGAGCAAATTCGCGGCCGACCTGAAGACGAAGCCCTGGTACGAGGTCTTGCAGGAGTCGGGCATCAGGATTGGCCGCACCGATCCCAGGCTCGATCCGAAAGGCGCGCTGACGGTGCAACTGCTGAACCACGCCGAGCAGGTCTATAAGCTGCCGGGCCTGACGCAGAAGGTGCTCGGCGATCTCGAAAATCCGGTCCAGGTGCGGCCGGAGGAGAACTTGGTTGGCCGTCTGCAATCGGGCCAGATCGATGCCGGCTTTTTCTATTCAACCGAAACGTCCGACATGAAGATTCCGGCTATCCCGTTGCCGGCGGACGTGGCGCTCAGCGCGCATTACACGGTCACGGTCCTGCGCGATGCGGCCAATCCGTCGGGCGCGGCGCGCTTCGTTGCGTTCCTCTTGGGGCCGCAGGGACAGGCGATCATGCGGCAGCACGGCCTCGATGCGATAAAGCCGGCCGTGACGGGGGATGCTCAAGCGGCGCCATCCAGCGTACGTTCGGCATTAGACGCCGGGAAATGACGCGCCTGCCAGCGTTGCTTCCGGTCCTCGCCGGACTGCTCGCACTCTATCTCATTGCGCCCTTCGTGGCAGGCCTCGCGCAGTTCGGCGGTGCCGATTGGCGCGGCGCCGATGTCGCAGGCCTCCTGCATGCGACCGAGGTCTCCGTCCTCAGCGCGACCCTGGCCACGCTGCTGATCGCGCTCGGAGGCATTCCGCTCGGCTATGTGCTGGCGCGGGTACCGTCGCGCGGCCTGGCGGTGCTGGGCTTCCTCGTGCAATTACCGCTGGCGCTGCCGCCGCTGACCAGCGGCGTGCTGCTGTTGTTTCTGCTCGGCTACTCGAGCCCGCTCGGACGGCTGACGAATGGTGCGCTGACCGACTCGTTCGTGGGCATCGTGCTCGCCGAAGCCTTCGTCGCCGCGCCGTTTCTGATCGTGGCGGCGCGGTCCGCCTTTGCCGCGGTCGATCCCCTGTTTGAGGATGTCGCGGCGTCACTCGGTCACGGCCCGGCGACGATCTTCCGCCGCGTTAGCCTGCCGCTCGCGGTACGTACGATCCTGGCCGGGCTCTTGCTGGCGTGGCTGCGCGCCTTTGGCGAGTTTGGCGCCACGGTGATGGTCGCCTATCATCCGTTCTCCTTGCCGGTCTACACCTACGTCGCCTTCGGCAGCGAAGGTCTGCCGGCGATGTTGCCGGTGCTGCCGCCGCCATTGCTGGCGGCGGTCGGCATTATGGCGTGCAGCCAGCTTGTGTTGCGCACGCGGCGCCGACCGGCGGTTCGGCCTGAATCCGATCTTGCCGCGCAGGGCGTATCGCCACCTGCAACAGACACCGCGCGCGCGGAAGGGCGTTTGCTGACAATCATGGCGCATCGCCAATTGGATGGCTTCGCGTTGAACGTCAAATGGCATACCAGCGCGCGGCGGCTAGCGATCCTTGGTGCGTCAGGCTCCGGCAAATCGCTCACGCTGCGCCTGATCGCGGGCCTTGGCGAAACGAACGGAAGCCGCGTCGAATTCGACGACCGCGACCTGAGCGATTTGCCGCCACAGGCGCGGCGCGTCGCCTATGTGCCGCAGACTTACGCGTTGCCGCCGCATCTGAACGTCGCCAGCCAGATCCGCTTCGCCACCGACTGCGATTTGAAACGTGCGGCCTATTGGACCGAAAGATTGGGTCTCAAAGGGCTCGACGCGCGCAAGCCGCACGAATTGTCGATCGGACAGCAGCAGCGGGTCGCGCTGGCGCGCGCTCTCTCATATAAGTCGGCCGATCTCCTGCTGCTCGACGAGCCGTTTTCCGCGCTCGATACGCCGCTGCGAAAACGGCTGCACCAAGACATGCTGAACTTGCAGTGCGAACTCGACATGACAACCATCCTGGTCACCCACGATCCCGCCGAGGCGATGCTTCTCGCAGATGATCTGCTGCTGCTCGCCGAGGGGCGGGTGCTGCAATCGGGCCCGGTGCGCGAGGTCTTCACGCGGCCGGCCGACGAGACCGCCGCGCGCCTGCTCGGTGCTGAAGTCATCGGGCATGGTGTTGTCACCACGTCCGAGACGATCGACATCGGTTGCGCAACGGAGATGCGCGTGGCCGGTCTTGGTTTGACCGCCGGCACAAGAGTCGGCTGGGCGGTTCGCCCGCATCAGCTTCGCCTCAATGAGAGGCGCGGCTATCGTGCAACGCTGCTGCGGCGCGAGCCGGTCCATGACGGACAGGGCCGCGTGCAAGTGCGACTGGGCGAAAACGTACTCACATTCATGGCCGATCCGAACTGCCCGGCCGAAGGCGCGTCCCGCGTCGATATCGATCCGGAGGCCATTCAGGTCTGGCCGCGTCATGTGACCGCCGCGACGTCTCCCGGGGGGTAAGCGCAAGAGGCGAACGCTGCGTCCGGGAAAAGGGCTCTGCAAACTTTGCGACAGCGACGACTGGTTTATGGCACGCCTGGGGTCAGCGTGGTGCGATCGCAACGTGCCGCGGTTCAGCAGAAGGGCGTGCTTTTAGATGTCAAACGAAATCATTCGGCAAAGATTTGATTTTGTCGGCCACGGAGTACCCGGCAGAGTCTACTTCAATGGCAACATGTCCAGGCGGGCCCGTTATTTCATCTCGATGCCGAATGTGCAGCCGGTCGGATTGCTGGGCATTGGCGCGTATATGCCGCATGGTCACAAATCATGAACGCGGCGTGTGCGGCCATGCGCGAACCGGGCTGGCGTCTTCCGGTTGTTTGGATTTGTCGCGACACGCACGCGACTCGGCCCGCCGACAATACGATCGTACCCATCGGCAGACTTTATTTTTCGCGGAACGCCTTCGCGATCTGGTCGCGCAGCGGCTTAACGAGATAGGACATCGCTGACCGCGTGCGTGTCTCGACGAATACTTCGACCGGCATGCCGGGAACGAGCTTGTCTTTGTTGCCGAGCCGGGCGACTTCTTCGGGCGGCAGCCGAACGCGGATCTGGTAATAGCTCGTGCCGGTCTTCTGGTCCTGCGTGGTATCGGCCGCGATCGTCGCGACGGTGCCGTTGATCTCCGGCGTCGTGCGCGCGTCGAAGGCGGAGAAGCGCAGCCGCGCCATCTGCCCGATCGTGAGTTCGTTGATGTCGCGCGGATCAACCTTTGCTTCCACCATTAGGGCGTCGTGGTCGGGAACGATCAGCATGATCTTATCGCCCGGCGAAATGACCTCGCCGGCGGTGTGCACCGAGAGTTCGTGCACGAAACCGTCCTGCGGCGCACGGATGTCGATATGCTTGAGCTGGTCCTCGGCGGCAATCTTGCGCTCGTCGAGCTCAGCCATCTTGCCCTGGATGTCGCGCAGCTCCTTGGCGACGTCGCTGCGCAGATCCTGATCGACCTGCATGATCTTGAGCTCGGTTTCGGAAATCTTGCCCTTTGCCTCCGCGATGGAGGCAACGAGCTGGTTGCTTTCGCCGTCCAGGCGTGCGGCCTCCCGCTCGAGCGAGGTGATGCGTGACAGCGGCACCAAGTTCTTCTCCCAGAGATCCTGCACGCTCTCGCGCTCGGTGTGCACCAGTGCGAGCTGACGTTTGGTAGCCTCTGCCTGGCCGAGAAAACCTTGGATCTGCTCTTTGAGCTGGGCGACCTGTTCGCGGAGCTGGTCCTTCTGCCCCTGCCGCGAGGTCTTGCGCAGCTCGAACAGCCGAAGCTCTCCGGTCATCAGCCGGGCGATCTCGGGGTCGTCGGCACGAGCAATCAGGCTTTGCGGAAATACCGGCTTGTCTGTGCCATCGCGTTCCGCTTCGAGCCGCGCTTCGCGCGCATAAAGCTCGTCGAGACTTTTCACCACGATCGCCAGATTGGCGCGTGTCACCGTATCGTCGAGCCGCACGACGACTTGCCCGGCTTTGACGGCGTCCCCGTCGCGCACGCGCAGAGCGCCGACCACGCCTCCGGTCGGATGTTGCACTTTCTTGACGTCGGTATCGACAGCCACGACGCCCGGCGCGATCACCGCGCCAGCGATCTGCGTCATTGCCGCCCAGCCGCCGAAGCCAGTGACCAGCGCAAGGAGAATGATCGCACCGGCCACTGCGTGATGACGCGCGGAGCGCAGCGCGGGGCCGGATGCTGGAACAGTTATCACGCTCATGACGAGGTCAACTTTGCTTCGGCAACGACGTTTAGTCTGTTTGCGGGCGGCGGCGGCCGCAGCACTTTTCGCAAGACCTCATCCTTGGAGCCGAAGGCGTGGATTTCGCCTTGCGCCATTGCCGCCACGCAATCGACTGCGGTCAATGCCGACGGCCGGTGCGCGACCACGACGACGATCCCGGCGCGTGCACGCACGCCGGCGATGGCCGCGGTCAGCGCCCGCTCGCCATCGGCGTCGAGATTGGAATTGGGCTCATCGAGCACCACCAGGAAGGGGTCGCGGTAGAGCGCGCGCGCGAGGGCCACGCGCTGGCGCTGACCGGCGGACAGAGCCTGCCCCGCCTCGCCGATGCGGGTGTCGTAGCCGTCCGGTAAGGTGAGAATCATGTCGTGCACGTCGGCTGCCCGGGCCGCGGCGATCACGGCGCCGGGGTCGGGTTCAGGCTCGAAGCGCGCGATATTCTCGGCCACCGTGCCGTCGAACAGCTCGACGTCCTGCGGCAGAAAGCCGACGTGGCGCCCGAGCGCCACCGCCGACCATTGGTCGAGCGCGGCGCCGTCGAGGCGCACGGTGCCACGCGCGGGCAGCCACACGCCGACCAGCGCGCGCGCCAGCGAGGATTTGCCCGACGCGCTCGGCCCGATGATGCCGAGCGCCTGGCCGGCATTGAGCGCGAAGGTCGCGCCGCGCACCGAGAGCGACGGACAGCCCGGTGGGGCAACACTGACGGCGTCGACCGAAATGCTTCTGCACGGTGCGGGCAGTGGCATCGGCGCCTGTTCGGCCGCCTGTTTCGCGAGCAGATCGGACAGCCGGCGCCAGCTCTGCCGCGCCGCCAGGAAGTTCTTCCAATGCGCGATCGCGAGTTCGACCGGAGCCAGCGCGCGCGAGGTGAGGATCGAGCTGGCGATGATGATGCCCGCGGTCGCCTGCTGCTGGATCACCAGATAGGCGCCGACCGCGAGCACCGTCGATTGCAGCAGCATGCGCAGCACCTTCGAGAAGGCGCCGAGCGTCACTGACACGTCGGAGGCGCGCTGCTGGCCGTTCATGTAGCGCGCGTTGGCCTCGCGCCAGCGCGCACCGAGCGGCTGCGCCATGCCCATGGCCACCAGCACTTCGGCGTTGCGGCGGCTTGCCTCGGCGAGCGTGAGCCGCGCCATGCTGTGGCCGGAAACCTCCTTGGTCGGCTTGCGGACCATGATCTCCGTCAGCAAGGCGAGCGCGACCAGGATCAGCGCGCCTGCCAGAGCGGTGACGCCAATCCAGACATGAAACGCGAAGCAAAGCGCAAGATAGAGCGGCATCCACGGCAGATCGAACAGCGCGGTCGGACCGGTGCTCGACAGGAATGCGCGCAACTGGTCGAGATCGCGTAACGGCTGCAGGCCGCTTGCGCCGCTGCGCGTCTGCAACGGGAGCCGTACGACGGTGTGGAACACGCTTTCGCTCAGGCCGTCGTCGAGCGAACGGCCGATGCGCACCATGATGCGCGCGCGAATCATGTCGAGCACGCCCTGCGCTGCGTAAAGCACCACGACGATGACGAGCAGGCCGATCAGCGTCGGTACGCTGTGGCTCGGCAGCACCCGGTCATAGACCTGGAGCATGAATAACGAGCCGGTGAGCATGAGGATGTTGATCGCACCACTATAGATGGCCACTGCGGCGAAGGCGCCGCGGCAGGCCTTGAGACAATCGGCGGGCGTCGTCACGGCGCGCCCGACGACAGCGCCCGCGTGGCGGGCGGGGTCACATGGTTTTTCGTCCGTGCCCCGGCACTACAGTACAAAGTCACCATGCGCCAGGCTCGCGACATTGACATGAACGCGAAAGTCGGCGGTTCCGTCGCCATTGATATCCCCTTCGAGAGTATGGTCGGCGTAGCGCAATTGGCCGGCCCTGTTGCTGAACGCCGCGTCGCCGATGTAGCCAAAGGCCTGGTCGCCGGCGACCTGCGTGTTGGCATCGATGCCTGCGAGATTGATGTGGTCGCCCTGCGCGCTCGAGAAGTCGGTGATCTGGTCTTCGTGCCCGGGCGCGCTGTCCTGAACCGACTTGAAGACGAATGTGTCGGCGCCGTTGCCGCCTGTCAGGACGTCGGTCCCGGCGCCGCCATTGAGCGTGTCATTCCCATTGCCGCCCGAGAGCTGGTTCGCGCCCGCGTTGCCGGTGATCTGATCGTCGAATGCGCTGCCCGTGACATTCTCGATCGACGACAGTTTGTCGCCCTGAGCGTCGGCGCCGCTTCCTGTCCCGAGCGAAAGATTGACGGTGACCGCACTCAGCGACGCGCTGTAATCGGCTGTATCGATTCCGTTGCCGCCCGAAAGCACGTCGGCGCCGTGGCCCCCGGCAAGGGTATCGTTGCCGTCACTGCCCCAGATCCGGTCGTCGCCGGCGCCGCCGTCGAGGCGGTTGGCGCCTGCGTCTCCGGTGAGCGTGTCGTTATGCGCGCTCCCGGTGATGTTCTCGATCGAATTGAGGAGATCTCCGGCCGCGTCGCCGCCGCTTGCGGTGGCGGTCGCGAGGTTGATCGTCACGCCGGCATCGGACTGCTCGTAACGGACAGTGTCGCTGCCGCCGCCGCCGGCAAAAACGTCGATTCCCGAACCGCCGAGGAAGGTGTCATTCCCATCGTTGCCCCAGAGGACATTGTGTCCCGTTCCGCCGGACAGGAGATCATCGCCGGCGCCGGCCGTTAGATTATCGTTCCCACCCGCCCCATAGATGTCATCGTTCCCGGCGCTGCCGTGGAGAACATCGTTGCCTGGCGTTCCGCTGATCGTGTGATCGAGCGTCAGCAACCGCCCATGAATGTCATCGCCGGAGGCGTCAAACGAACTCGCCGAGCTCCACGTCACAAAGATCTTGCCATTGGGAAGGTCCGTGACGTGCGGGTTGGCTCCGCCCTCGCCGGTCACCGAGTTGACGACAAATTCCGGATCCATGCTTCCGTCAGCATTGACGACGCGTGCGTAAATGTCTTCGCCACCGGACGGATCGAACTGTTCCCAGGCGGCAATGGCCCGTCCATCGGCAAGCGCGGTGACGGATTCAAACTCCGCCCCGCTGCCCGGCGTGCTGATCAGGAAGTCCGGTCCGACCGCGCCGCTGTCGGGATCGACTACATGGCCGTGAACCGTCGCGTCACTCTCAGTCTGCGTCACCAGCACGTTGCCGTTGCTGAGCACTGTCGGTTCCGGTGCCAGCTCGCTGGCGGGCGGCATGAACTCGGGCCCGACGTGGCCCTGCGCATCAACGACCCACCCAGTCGACCCATATGCCACGAGCCCATCACCATCGGGCAACGTCTTTATCGTCAGAGAACCCTCCATGGTCGTGTTCGTCTTGACGACGAACTCGGGCGTCTTGACGGTTCCATCGGGGTTCAAAATACGCCCGTCAATCTCGGTGGTTGGATGTTCATCGAAACGATCTCCGGTTTCCCATGCGACCAGAATGTCGCCGTTCCAGAGGGCAGTCTGTGTCGGGTAGAGTTGGTGGATTTCGTTGTCGGCCGACGGAGAATTGATGAGAAACTCCTGGCCTTGAAATGATGGCATTGCCGCACTTCCTTGTTTGTCCCGACGCCGTTCAATCGACTTGTCGAGAAATGATGCGACCGCTCATCGAAGAAACGCAGCGCCGGGCTTGCTCCGCAGTTGCCGGAACTGAAGCTGCCCGGAACAGAGGCTTCGTACTACGCATCGAAATTTGCTGAGTTTGTCGCCCCTGATGACGATCATGCGACACTCAGACAAATGTTTGTCTGGAGTTGTAATCGCACACAACTCTGCACGCCAGAATACTGCGAAAGTTGCTGTCAATTTTGACGCAGAAACAGCCACCGCGGCAAAGGCGCCGCGGCAGGCCTTGAGGCAATCGGCAGTTCCTTTCACGCGCTACCCCATGCAGGCATAAGTCCGGGCATCGCGCCGGCGCAGTTCACGCTTGCCGTCACAAGATCAGATCGCCCGCGGAGAGACTTGCGACATTGACATGAATCTGTATGTCGGTTTTCCCATCGCCATTGGTGTCTCCTTCGAGCATGTGATCCGCGTAGTGAAGCTGGCCGGCGACATCGGTGAAAGCGGCAGTGCCGATGTACGTGAAGGCCTGATCACCCTTAACCGTTCCATTGGCGTCGATCTGCGACAGGTCGATATGATCGCCTTGAGCATGCGAGAAGTCAGTGATCTGGTCCGCGTGGCCGGGCATGCTGTCGTGGACATCCTTGAACACGAACGTATCGGCACCGGTTCCACCGGTTAGCGCGTCTTGTCCGTGCCCGCCGGTGAGGATGTCATTGCCGGCCCCGCCGGAGAGATGGTTCGCACCATTGCTGCCCGTGAGTTGATCGTTGAAGGCGCTGCCCGTGACGTTCTCGATCGAGAAGAGCTTATCGCCCGCAGCGTCGCCGTTGCTTCCCGTCCCGCGCGCGAGATTGACGGTGACGGCAATCAGCGACTTGCTGTAATCGGCGGTGTCCACACCGGCGCCCCCGGACAACGTGTCGGCGCCGGCGCCGCCGATCAGCGTGTCGTTACCGCTGCTGCCCCAGATCATGTCGTTGCCGTCACCGCCATCCAGGTGGTTGCCGGCGGCGTTGCCGATGAGGGAGTCGTTAGAGGCGCTGCCGACGACGTTTTCGATCGAATAGAACGCATCGCCGGCCGCATCGCCGCCGTTGCCGATGTGGGTCGAGAGATTGACCGTCACCCCGGCGGTGGACTGCTCGTAGAGCACCGTGTCGATTCCGCCGCCGCCGGCGAAGACATCGGTTCCCGAGCCGCCGAGGAACGTATCGTTGCCAAGGTTGCCCCAGATATGATTGTGGCCTGAACCGCCGGACAGGACGTCGTCGCCGCCCCGGCCGGTCAGATCGTCATTGCCACCGCCACCGTAGAGGTGGTCGGCCGCGGCGGTGCCGAAGAGCGCGTCCTTGCCGTCGGTCCCGCTGATCGTGTCGTCGTCGAGCGTCAGCAGCCGGCCATAAATGTCTGACTGGAGCGGGGGGCCGCTGGTGGAGGACCATGACACAAAAATCTCGCCATTGGGCAACTCGGTCACGTGAGGCGCGCTTTCGCCCAAGCCGGTGGCCGAATTGACGACGAATTCCGGATTGCTCATCGTGCCGTCTGCATTCACGACGCGAGCGTAAATGTTGTCGCCGCTTCCATTGTGCTGATCCCAGACAACGACGGCACGTCCGTCTCCCAGCGCCGTCACTGATGCATCCGATGACGAGACGCCGTTGCCGTTCGGAGGGCCGATCAGGAAATCCTGTCCGATCGCCGTGCCGTGAGAATCAAACATGCGTCCCTCGATCGCGGCACCGGAGTTCCACGTCACCAGCACGTCGCCGTTCGCCAGAGCCGTTGGCTGCGCACCGAGCTGGTTGATCGTGTCCGCCGAACTGATCTTGAAGTCTGGCGTATTCGCGGCGCCGTCCGGACCGAGGATGCGGCCGTAAAGCACGTCGTCGCCGTGGCCCTGCGAGGAGACCCAGGTCACAAACGCGTTCCCGTCCGGCAACGCGGCGACCTCCGGCTCGAACTGCAGGCCGGACACCGCGCCGTTGATGGTGAATTCGGAACCTGTCGGACTTCCATCCGCACTGAGAAGGTGGCCGACGATATCCGGGCTGTTCGCGCTGGCACCGTAGCCTGTGGTGGCGACCAGAGTTTCTCCATTGGCCAATGTAGCGGCGCCGACCCAGACTTCGGCGCTGTTGGTCGCCGAGTTGAGGATAAACTCGGGTCCGGTGGTCCCATCGGAGTCCACGACTCGCGCGTGGATATCGCTTACTCCCGTCGTCAGGTTGCTGGCCGACCATGTCACGAGAGCATTGCCGTTCGCCAGCGTCGTCAGTGCGATCTGATTCTGGTCCTCCGCGGCCGTGTTGACGATGAAATCCGGTGAACCGACAGACCCGTCGGGGTTCAGGATTCGGGCTCGGATCTCATTGGGATAGTCGATGCCTTCGTCCGACTTCCATGTGACAAGGATATGTCCGTCACCGAATGCGGTCTGCGTGGAATCGAACTGAAAGTCGGCCGTGGTGGAGTTGATGAGATAGTCATTGCCAAGGAATGTCATTGCCGCGTTTCCTCATTTCCATTTCCTCGATGTCGATCGAAACCAGGTCGACTTAATCGAGTTTGATGCGACCGCGTGTTTGCGTCACACAGCGCCGGATTCGCTCTGCGATCGCTAAGATTGGAGCAATCCGGAACAGAGGCATCTTATTGTGCGTCGAGGTTCGGCGAGATTTTCAGCAAGCGTGGCAATAATGGTGCGCGATTCAGACAAATGTTTGACTCGCGACACTTCTATTCGACTCTATGCTCGCGACTGAAGTCGTATCTCTGCATTTTTTGGTGCGCCGAAAGGCGAAGTCAAAATTGACAGAGGAACGGAGCGTGACCGAACGAGTTTGCGGGAATAGTGACGTCGGGAGGTGGGTGACATGGACATGGGAAGTGTATGATGGCGGGCGTTTTTGACGTTCAGGGCTTCGGAGTTCTGTCGAACTATAATGGTCAGTTCCTGAGCAGCGCAGCACAAGCCGCGATGAGTGAGGTCGCCGGAACGAATGCCAATTCGATCGAGCTGGCGCCACGCATCTATGTTCAGACCGGAACATCGAACGACGTCATCGACGATCCGGTCAAGACGGAGAGCGACGCCAACATCGAGACGGCGATCGCCAATGCGCATGATCTCGGTCTATCGGTGCTGCTCAAGCCGATGCTCACCGGCCTCGACGGCACCAACCAGGCACGTATCGATCCTAGCGATCCTGCCGCCTTCTTTGCGTCTTACACCGCCCAGATGGTCGATTTCGCCAAGGATGCGCAGGCCGCGGGCGCCGAATCGTTCTCGATCGGAAACGAACTCCAGGAGCTGAGCGGCCCGCAATACCTGAGTTATTGGACCACCCTGATCAACGATGTGCGGGCGGTCTATAGTGGCACCATCACTTATTCCGCGGCGACCGACGAAGCACATAATGTAAGCTTTTGGAACCAGGTCGATGAGATCGGCATCAATGCTTATCCGCCGCTCACTTCGAAGATGGATCCATCGGTCAACGAGATGGTTGCGGCATGGAACAATGTGCCGAAAGATAATTATTGGGCGGCCTCGATGGATTATCAGTCGCCCGTCGACTTCTTCCATTCGCTCTCGCTCGAATACAACAAGCCGGTGCTTTTCACAGAGACGGGCTATCGAAGCCTCGACGGAACCAATATCAGTCCCGGCGGAGGCAGTGGGAACACACCGGATGTTCAGGAGCAGGCCGACGCGTTCAACGCATTCTTCCAGGTGTGGAGTTCGGAAGGCGGAAGCTGGTTCAAAGGCGCCGAGATCTGGAACTGGGATGCGGACAACCTCTATTCCCCGACGGGCTATTCGCCGATGGGTAAGCCGGCGCAGGAACTCATCACCGAGTGGTTCGGCGGGGATCACCAGGCCCCGGCGCTGACCGTCAACGGTTCGGCGGTCGACGACGTGATCGACGTCGGTAGCGGATCGGACACTTTGTCGGGTGGGCTCGGCAACGACATCATACGCGGCGGCGCCGGCGACGACACGATCACCGGCGGCCCCAATACGATTGCGCCGCTCACCGACACGACAGTCACCGTCACCGGCTATGGCTCCGTCGTGGACGGGGTCGGCGCCCAGATGGAGCTCTTGATCAACGGCCAGCAGATCGGCAGCACTGTCGAATATCACGATGCGGCGGATTCGACGGAATACCAGACATATACCTTCACCTTTCATAATCCGGGGACGATCTCGAGTCTGGATGTTGCCTTCGTCAACGATGCATCGACTGCGGACGGGGACCGTAATCTTTACATCAAGGACATCTCGGTGAATGGCGACGAGTTGTCCGTCGCCGATTCGACCAATCTGAGTTCACCTGGAACCTGGAACCTGTACGGCAACCGGACCATCCATTTCGATATGACCGGGCACCAGGACTTGTTCTACGGCACGCAAAGCGACAATGACACGATCGACGGCGGCGACGGTAACGACACGATCAACGGCGGCGCCGGCGCCGATGTGATCCACGGCGGCAACGGTGATGACAACATCAGCGGCGGCCAAGGTATTGCCGGTGCGATGGATCAGCTCTACGGCGATGCCGGCAACGATATCATCAAGGCCGGAAGTCAGACCTTCGGCAGTCTGCTCGATGGCGGCGCGGGCAATGATCAGCTCTATGGAAACTTCGCCGCCGACACCATCAAGGGTGGTGACGGAAACGATTATCTCAGCACTGGCGGTGGTGCTGACATTATGCACGGTGGTGCCGGCAATGATTCGCTGAAAGGGGGGACGGCGGCGGACCAGCTCTTTGGCGACGACGGCAACGATACCTTGGCGGGGGGCACCGGCAACGAATTCCTGTATGGCGGCAGCGGCGACGACAAACTCACTGGCGGTGGCGGCAACGATTATCTGTCCGGCGGCGCAGGCAACGACACCTTCATTTTCGCCCCCACCTTCGGCAAGGACATCATTGCCGATTTCCAGAACACCAACGGCGAGCAGGATATCATCCAGTTCGACCACACGGTGTTCGCGGACTTCAACGCCGTGCAAGCGCATATGTCGGAGCAGGGCGGCGATGTCGTCATCACGGCCGATGCGAACGACACGGTCACGATCAAGGATACGAGCATCGGGCATCTGAGCGCCGACGATTTCCGCTTCGTGTGACCGCCGACGTTAGGGCTTTGCCGTGACCGCCCGTTCGAGATTGGCTTCGTACTGCGCCTTTCCGGCGTAATATTGCTTGGGCCAAGACACCGTCTTCACGCCGATCTTGGCCGCCTCATGCAGCGTCCAGGCCGGATCGGCGAGGTGCGGCCGCGCCACCGCGCAGAGATCGGCGCGCCCAGCGGCGATGATCGAGTTGGCGTGATCGGCCTCCGAGATGGCGCCGACCGCGATGGTGGCGATGCCGATCTCGTTGCGGATCTTGTCGGCGAAGGGCGTTTGGAACAGGCGGCCGTAGACCGGTTGTTCAGCCTTATCGACTTGGCCGGACGAGCAATCGACCAAGTCGGCGCCGGCCGCCTTGAACAGGCCCGCGAAAATCGCCGCGTCCTCGGGCGTGTTGCCGCCTTCGGTCCAATCGTGACAGGAGAGCCGCACCGACATCGGCTTGTCCTGTGGCCAGACCGCGCGGATGGCCGCGAAGACTTCGAGCGGAAAGCGCGCGCAGTTCTTGTGCGGGCCGCCATACTCGTCCGTGCGCCGGTTGGTGAGCGGCGACAGGAAGCTCGACAGCAGATAGCCGTGCGCGCAGTGCAGTTCGAGCACGTCGAAGCCGATCGCCGCGCCGCGCTTGGCGGCTGCGACGAAATCCGCCTTCACCCGATTCATGTCATCGCGCGTCATCTCGCGCGGCACCGCACCGTCCGGCAAATAGGAGGTCGCGGAGGGTGAGATCAGCGGCCAGTTGTCATAGAGCAGGGCCTGATCGATCCCCTCCCAGGCGAGTCGCGTCGAGCCCTTTCGCCCGGCGTGGCCGAGCTGCAAGCCGGCTTTCGCCTGCGTCGTATGGATGAAGTCGACAAGTCGCTTCCACGCTTTCGCCTGCTCGTCGTTCCACAGGCCCAAGCAGCCCGGTGTGATGCGCGCGTCGGGCGACACACAGGTCATTTCGCCGAAGACGAGTCCAGCGCCGCCAAGCGCACGGCTTCCAAGATGCACCAGATGAAAGTCGTTCGGCACACCATCGACTGCCGAATACATCGCCATCGGCGACATCACGATACGGTTCGGCAGCGTTACGCCGCGAACCCGATAAGGCGTGAACATCGGCGGCGTCGGGCGGTGGTTCGGTTCGACGTTGAGACCACACCGCTGGCCGAACCAGCGCTCGTAGCCTTCGAGCCACGCCTTGTCGCGCAGGCGCAGGTTCTCGTGGCTGATGCGCTGCGAGCGCGTCAGCAATGAATACATGAACTGCTCGGGCTCGAGCGTGTCGGCATAGCGGCTGCCGACAACCTCGAACCATTCCATCGCGTTGCGCGCGGCGTTCTGGATGCGCGCCACGTCGACCCGGCGCACCTCTTCGTAAGCGGCGAGCACCTGCGGGATCTTGTCGGCGGTGTGACCGAATTTCTCGAACTGGCGTGTGAGCTCGATGGCGTCTTCAAGCGCCAGTTTGGTGCCGGAGCCGATGGCGAAATGCGCGGTGTGGGCGGCATCGCCCATCAACACCACATGGCTTTTGCCGTTGAAGTGGCACCAGTGCCCGCAGATCAAGCGATTGAAGTTGAGCCAGGCCGAGCCGCGCATGTGCGGCGCATTGGTCATCAGCGGCGCGCCTTCGAGCACCTCGTCGAACAGCCTCTGGCAGAAGGCGATGGACTCGTCGGGGCCGGCTTTGTCGAGCCCGTGCGCGCGCAAGGTTTTTTCGGTCGTCTCGATGATGAAGGTAGAGGTCTTGTCGTCGAACTTGTAGACGTGCGCCTGGAACCAGCCATGCTCGGTGCGGCGGAAGTCGAAGGTGAAGGCGTCGAAGTTCTTTTCGACACCAAGCCATATGTACCGGTTCGGCCGCACAACAAGATCGGGCTTGAACGCCGCCTCGTAACGGTTGCGCAGCTTGGAATTGATGCCATCGCAGGCGATGATAAGATCGGCGCCGGGATATTCGAGGTCGCTGTCGACCTCGCGCTCGAACACCAGCTCGACGCCAAGCTCCTCGCAGCGCGCCTGCAGGATGTTCAACAGGCGCTTGCGGCCGATGCCGACGAAGCCATGGCCGGTCGTGCGCATGCGCCGGCCCTTGATCAGTACCTCGATATCGTCCCAGTGATTGAACGCCACCTCGATCTCGTGCGCGGTCTTTTCATCCCAGACGCGCATGTTCTCCATCGTGGCGTCGGAAAACACGACGCCCCAGCCGAAGGTGTCGTAGGGCCTGTTTCGCTCGACCACCGACACCTGATGCGCCGGATTGGCCTTCTTCATCAGAAGGCCGAAATAGAGACCGGCCGGGCCGCCTCCGACACATACGATGCGCATGGTTCTTCGTTCCGTTTTGCCGTGAGCCTTAGCCGTTCACGTCCGTAGCATGGTCCCAGTCCGGCGCGACCATGCGCCTTTTGCCGTCGGTGGATTTACGAACCCCCGGCGCTTCGAGATCAAGCTTGTCCCAGAGCTGGCACGTCACCGCCTTGTGCTTCTGATCGAGGCCTTCGCAGTAGTTCGTGAATTCGCAGACACGGACTTCGCCGCCGCGGCCGAGCGCGATCTTGCGAAACCAGTCGGGATCGGCAAGCGATTGCCGCGCGGCGCCGACGATGTCGCAGACCCCGTCGGCAAGCATTAACTCCGCCATCTCGAAATTGTGCACGCCGCCGGCGCAGACGATCGGCGTTTCAAGGCCGGCGGCGTGGATGTCGGCGCGGATCGCGGCCGTGGCCGCGGCATTGCGGCCGAAGGGCCCGCGTGCATCGGAAATGAATTGCGGCATGCATTCGTAGCCACTCGGCCCCGTATACGGATAGGCGGCCCAGCCGACGCCGGGCTGCTTGGCGTCGTCGAACTTGCCGCCGCGCGAGGTCGAGAGGAAGTCCATGCCGGCCTTGGCGAAAGCGAGGCCAAACGTGCGCGCGTCATCGGCCTCGCTGCCGCCGGCGATGCATTCATCGGCGAGGAAGCGGCAGCCGACGGCGAAATCGTGGCCGGCACGTTCGCGCACGGCGGCGTAAACCTCGAGCGGCAGCCGGACACGGCTCTCGCGCGTGCCGCCGTAGCCGTCGTCGCGCGTGTTGGTACGCGAGAGGAACGAGGCCATCGTATAGGCGTGGGCGTAGTGCAGCTCGACACCATCGAAGCCGGCGGTTCGCGCTCGCACCGCCGCATCCGCGAACAGCGTCGGCAATGTTTCTGGCAGCGAGCGGACATGCGCGAGGTGTGTGTCGGTCACGCGTTCGCGATAACCGTAGTCAAGCGATTCCATCTCGCCGGCATTCAGCACTTGCGCCAGCTCGGAATGCCCCATCGTCGCTAGACGCTCGCGCACGGCGTCGTCGCTCATGCCTTCGTCGCCGAGTGCGCGGCGGTGCGCGTCGGTGACGGCGAGGAAGCGTTGCAGGAATTTCTGCGGGTCGGGCCGCCGCCGGATCGCCAGGAAGTCGATGATCTGGATGAACAGCCCGGTCTCGCCGGCGCTCGCCTCGCGTACGGCCTCGACCAGCCTCCTCAGGCCGGGGAGGTAGCGTTCGTGTCCTATGCGCAGCAGCGGACCACTGGGGATATCGCGGATGCCCGTGGCCTCCACCACGATGGCGCCCGGGCGTCCCCGGGCAAAGCGTGCGTACCAGGCGATGACGTCGTCGGTGACGAAGCCGTCCTCGGTCGCGCGCCACGGGACCATGGCCGGTACCCAGGTGCGTTGCGCAAGTGTCACCGGGCCGACCCGGACCGGAGAAAAAAGCCGCGACTTTCCAGCCTCTTCACGCGAGGGCACGTGGCCACGGCTGGCCTCGTAGCGGATGCGTTCAGGCGGGCGCCACATAGGCATCAAGTCTAGGAGCCGGGGCATTTATTTCAAGTATAAAATAATTTCTCGGCGGCGGTTGAGGCCGATAAGTTTTAAGCTTAAAGTAATTGACGAGGCGTGGATCGCGCCCGTGTGTTCGGCGGGATGGCATGAACGGCTTCACGGCAAAGCATGCTTTGGTCACGGGCGGCGGGCGCGGCATCGGTCGCGCCATCGCTACGGCCCTGACCGCAGGTGGCGTTGCCGTCACCGTCACTGGCCGCAGCGAGGCGCCGCTGCGTGAAACGGTGCAGCAGAAAGGCGCAGCGGGTTACTTCGCGGCCGACGTGACCGACGAAGGCGCGCTTGCTGACGGCATCAAACGGGCCGTCGCCGAGCGAGGCCCAATCGACGTCCTCGTGGCCAATGCCGGGGGAGCCGAGTCCGCGCCGTTCGCGAAGACGGGCGCAGACACGTTCCGCCGCATGATCGATCTCAATTTGATGGGTACCGTTCACGCCGCGCAGGCGGTGATCGGTGACATGACAGCCCGCAAGTTCGGCCGCATTGTCGTGGTCGCCTCCACCGCCGGCCTGAAAGGCTACGCTTACGTATCGGCTTATTGTGCCGCCAAGCACGCGCTGATCGGCCTTGTGCGATCGTTGGCATTGGAGACGGCGACGAGCGGGATCACCGTCAACGCCGTCTGCCCGGGCTTCACCGACACCGATCTGATGCGCGACAGCATCACGCGCATCACCGAAAAGACCGCCCGTTCGAGGGACGCGGCGCTCGAAGAGTTCACGCGGCAGAACCCGCTCGGCCGGCTGATCGCGCCCGAAGAGGTCGCGGCGGCGGTGACGTTCCTCTGTTCGACTGCCGCCAGCGGCATTACCGGTACGGCGATCACCGTTGCGGGCGGGGAGGTCTGAGCGATGGATGACAGCGCCGCGCTTCCGCTTGATGTCGAGACCAAGGTGATCGAGCGCCCGAGCGATCACAAGGATGAGCTGCGTCTCTGGTTGCGCCTGTTCAGTTGCAAGACCCTGATCGAAAGCGAAATCCGCCGCCGCCTGCGCGACAATTTCGATATCACGTTGCCGCGCTTCGACCTCATGGCGCAACTCGACAAAGCGCCGGCCGGCATGAAACTCGGCGAGCTGTCGCAGCGCCTGATGGTATCGAATGGCAACATCACCGGCCTGGTCGATCGCCTGGTGACGCAAGGGTTGCTCGACCGTCAGCCGGCGCCAAATGACCGCCGCACCCAACTCGTCAAGCTCACCGCCGAAGGCCGCCGCAGCTTCCGCGCCATGGCTAACGCGCACGAAAGCTGGATCGCCGACATACTGGGCGATCTCTCGGCGAGCGACCAGGAAACATTGATGCGTCTCCTCGGCAAGGCCAAGGCCTCGGCGCGCAGGACGATTGGAGACCCACGATGACCGCCGCCAATCCGGTGACGTTGCCTCTGGCGCAATATAAGGCGCGCCATTTGCGCTGCGAGGTCACGGGCAAGGTCATGACGCTCACGCTCAACCGGCCCGAGCGCAAGAACCCGCTCACCTTCGACAGCTACGCGGAGCTCGCGGATATCTTCCGCGCTGCCGCCAAGGATCAGCAGGTCAAGGCCATCGTCCTCATCGGCGCCGGCGGCAATTTCTCCTCCGGCGGCGACGTGTTCGAGATCATCGGCCCGCTGATCGAAATGGGGACGACGGGCCTTCTCGAATTCACCACGATGACCGGCGCGCTGGTGAAGGCCATGCATGCCTGCCCGCACCCGATCGTCGCCGCAGTGGATGGCGTCTGTGCGGGCGCGGGCGCCATCATGGCCATGGCTTCCGACATCCGCATCGGCACGCCGAAGGCCAAGGTCGCGTTCCTGTTCAATCGTGTGGGCCTCGCCGGCTGCGACATGGGCGCCTGCGCGATCCTGCCGCGCATCATCGGCCAGGGCCGCGCCGCGGAGCTGCTTTATACCGGCCGGGTGTTGGGCGGCGAGGAGGGCGAGCGCTGGGGCTTCTTCAATCGTCTCGCCACGCCGGAGACGGTGCTCGCCGAGGCGGGGAAGCTTGCCGCCGAGCTGGCCGATGGCCCGACCTTCGGCAACGCCATGACCAAGCGCATGCTCGACATGGAATGGGCCATGTCGATCGAGACGGCGATCGAAGCGGAAGCGGTCGCCCAGGCGCTGTGCATGAAGACGGAGGATTTCGCCCGCGCCTATCACGCCTTCGCCAACAAGCGCACGCCAGTGTTCGAGGGCAATTGAATGGCGCTGACCGACACCCTCGCCGAGACGCTTCGCTGGCCGTTCTTCGACGACGGGCACCGGCGCTTCGCCCGCGAACTGTCGGACTGGGCCCCGGCCACCTTGCCTTCGCTGCCGCATGACGATGTCGATGACGCCTGCCGCGCGCGCGTGAATGCGCTGGGCGAGGCAGGGTTCCTCGCCCCAACGGTGCCGCGCGAATTCGGCGGTCTGCATCGCGCACTCGACGTGCGCACGCTGTGCCTGGCGCGCGAAATCCTCGGCTATCACGATGGCCTCGCCGATTTCGCCTTCGCCATGCAGGGGCTCGGCACCGGCTCCATCACGCTCCACGGTTCGCCGGAATTGAAGGCGCGCTACCTCCCGCGCGTGCGCGAAGGCAAGGCGATCGCCGCCTTCGCGCTGTCGGAGCAGGAAGCCGGCTCCGATGTCGCTGCGATCGCGACCACCGCGGTGCCCGACGGCAACGATCATGTGCGCATCGACGGCGCCAAGACCTGGATATCCAATGGCGGCATCGCCGACCATTACGTCGTGTTCGCCCGCACCGGCGAGGCGTCTGGCGCCCGTGGGCTCTCGGCTTTCGTCGTGGATGCCGATGCGCCTGGGCTGTCGATTGCCGAGCGCATCGAGGTTCTTGCGCCGCATCCTTTGGCGACGTTGCGCTTCGATGGCGTCCGCGTGCCTGTTGCCAATCGCCTGGGCGCGCCCGGCGAAGGCTTCAAGGTGGCGATGGCGACGCTCGATATCTTTCGCTCGACGGTCGGCGCAGCAGCGCTCGGCTTTGCCCGCCGCGCGCTCGACGAGATGCTGGCGCGCGCAGTCTCTCGCAAACTATTTGGCGCGCCGCTCGGCGACTTGCAGCTCACACAGGCCGCGATCGGCGACAGTGCGACGGATGTCGACGCCGCGGCGTTGCTCGTCTATCGCGCCGCCCATGCCAAAGACACCGGCGCCGCGCGAGTCACGCGCGAAGCGGCCATGGCGAAGATGTTCGCTACCGAGGCGGCGCAGCAGGTTATCGATCGCGCGGTTCAGCTCCACGGCGGCCTCGGCGTCACCAAGGGCGTCAAGGTCGAGGAGCTGTATCGCGAGATCCGTGCCCTGAGAATCTACGAGGGAGCGACCGAGGTTCAGAAAATCATTATCGCGCGCGAGATGCTGAAGATCCGGGCTACGAAATCAGCGCTTGCCGCCGAATGAGCGATGGATCCATGATTATGGAGCGAGGATCATGACTCCTTCTGCGCATGTCGATGCCTTCGCGCGCGATAACCTTCCCCCGCGCGATCAATGGCCGGAATTCCGGTTCACGCTGCCCGAGCTGCATTATCCCGAACGCCTCAACTGCATCACTGAGTTCGTCGACCGCTGGATTGCCGAGGGCCACAGCGACAGCCCTTGTTTGATTTCACCGACCGAGACGCTGACCTACGGCCAGTTCGCCGAGCGCGTGAACCGCATCGCCAATGTGCTGACACGCGATCTCGGCATGGTGTCGGGCAACCGGGTACTGCTGCGCTCGCCGAACAGTCCGATGATGGTTGCGGCCTATTTCGCTGTGATCAAGGCAGGCGGTGTCGTGGTCGCAACGATGCCTCTGCTGCGCGCCAAGGAGTTGATCTATCCGATCAACAAGGCGCAGATCAAACTCGCGCTTTGCGACGCGCGGCTCTCGGACGAAATGGAGAAGGCCAAGGCCGCGACGAATCTCGAACGCATCATCTATTGGGGCGACCGTGCGCCGACTAGTCTCGAAGCCATGATGGCCAAGCCCGGCTATGAGACCTTCATCGCCTGCGACACGGCCATCGACGACGTCTGCCTGATCGGCTTCACCTCCGGCACGACCGGCGAGCCGAAAGGCACCATGCATTTCCATCGTGACATGCTCGCGATCTGCGACGCTTACGGCAAATATGTGCTGCGGGCGAACGCCAGTGACCGCTTCATCGGCTCGCCGCCGCTCGCTTTTACCTTCGGGCTTGGCGGGCTCGTGCTTTTTCCGCTACGGGTCGGCGCGTCGACGGTGCTCTTGGAAAGAGCGTCGCCAGACGACTTGCTGCCAGCGATCACAAAATACAAGGCCACGATCTCTTTTACGGCGCCCACGGCCTATCGCGTGATGGCGGCCAAGGCGAAGGACCACGACATCTCGTCACTGCGTAAGTCGGTATCCGCCGGCGAGACGCTGCCCAAGGCGACCTTCGAAGCTTGGCGCGCGGCCACCGGCATTGTGATGCAGGATGGCCTCGGCTCGACCGAGATGCTGCACATCTTTGTCTGCGCCCGCGAGGAAGAGGCGCGGCCGGGCGCCACCGGAAGGGCGATCCCCGGCTACGAAGCCAAGGTGATCGACAACGCCGGCAATGAGGTGCCGCCGGGAACGCCGGGGCGGCTTGCCGTGCGCGGCGCAACCGGCTGCCGCTATCTCGCCGATGCGCGGCAGAAGAACTACGTCGAGAATGGCTGGAACATCACCGGCGACACCTACATCATGGATGCCGACGGTTATCTCTGGTATCAGGCGCGCTCAGACGACATGATCATTTCGGCCGGGTACAACATCGCCGGTCCAGAGGTCGAGTCGGCGCTGCTTCTGCATCCGGCCGTAGCGGAATGCGGCGTGGTGGGAGCGCCTGATGAGGAGCGCGGGCAGATCGTGAAAGCCTATGTGGTGCTGCGGCCCGACCACACTGGCGATGCGGCGCTTGTGCGCACCTTGCAGGACTACGTGAAGGCCAGTATCGCTCCATTCAAATATCCACGCGCCGTCGAGTTCGTCGGCAGCCTGCCGCGCACGGAGAGCGGCAAGCTGCAACGCTTCGAACTGCGTCGGATCGCAGCGCAAGGCGCCGGCCAGAAGTTGGCGTCCTGAGAGGGCGGACAGCTATGACGGCATTCAGCGGAGGTTTCCTTGGCGCAACAGACCGCGCATAAACCATCAACCCCATCGCAGGGGCACACGGTGCTGCTGCCGGAAGGCTGGCCGCGCCCGCGCGGCTATTCCAACGGCATCCTCGCGCGCGGCGAGACCGTGTTCGTCGGCGGCATGGTCGGCTGGGACGTGAACGGGAAGTTTCCCAGTGGTTTCGTCGCGCAAATGAAGCAAGCGCTCGAGAATATCGTCGCCGTCCTGCATGAGGGCGGAGCAGGGCCCGAGCACGTCACGCGCATGACGTGGTACGTCGTCGACATGGACGAGTATCGGCAATCTTTGCCGGAACTCGGCGCGGTGTATCGCGCGATCATGGGCTCGCATTACCCTGTGATGGCACTGGTCGAAGTCCGGAGCCTGGTCGAGCCAGACGCACGGCTCGAGATCGAGACGACCGCGGTTATTCCCGATCCCGATATCGGCCGATAGTAGCTCGTCCGGAGATCACTCCGCCGGCACCGGATGGGCGTGGGCTCCAATGTGTTCCTTCTTCTTTTTACCGAACAGCCACGTCTGCAAGTGGTCGAAATAGAGATAGACGACCGGGGTCGAGTACAGCGTAAGCACCTGCGACAGAGCCAAGCCGCCGACGATGGCGTAGCCAAGCGGTTGCCGGATCTCCGCGCCGTTCCCGTTACCGAGCATCAGCGGCACCGCACCAAGCATGGCCGCCATCGTGGTCATCAGGATGGGCCTAAAGCGCTTCGTGCAGGCCTGATAGATCGCCTCTTCCGCCGATAGGCCTTGCTCGTGCTCGGCTTGCTGGGCGAAATCGACCAGCATGATGCCGTTCTTCTTGACGATACCGATCAGCAGAATGAGGCCGACGATCGCGATGACGCTCAGATCGATGTGAACCGCCATCAGCAGCAGCAGGGCGCCGACACCGGCCGATGGGAGCGTCGAGATGATGGTGATCGGGTGAATGAAGCTCTCGTACAGAATGCCGAGGATGAGATAGATGACGAAAAGCGCGGCGAGGATGAGGATCGGCGCACTCTTGAGCGAATCGCCGAACGCCGCGGCATTGCCCTGGAAGCTCGTCTGCAGCGACAATGGCGGGCTCAGCTCTTTTTCGGCCTGTTTGATGGCGTTGACCGCATCGCCAAGCGCGGCGCCCGGTGCAAGATTGAACGAGATCGTCACCGAGGGGAACTGGCCCGTGTGGTTGACGACAAGCGGCGCCGTTTTGATGGCGCTGTCGACCAACGTCGACAACGGCACCTGCTGCCCGGTCGAGGATTTGACATAAATGCGGTTGAGCGCTTCGGGGCTGTATTGGAACTGTGGGTTGACCTCCAGGATGACGTGGTACTGCTGCAGCGTGGTGTATATCGTCGACACGATGCGCTGGCCGAAGGCATCATCGAGCGTGTTGTCGATGGTGTAGGGCAAGATGCCATAGCTCGAGGCGACGTCGCGCTTGATTGTGACGTCGAGCAGCGGAGAGGAATTGAGCTGGTCGGTGGCAACGTCGGTAATGCTGGGTATGGACTTAAGCTTGTCCATGAACAAGTTAGACCAGTGGTCGAGTTCGCCCGGGTCTGCGTCATTCAGGGTGTACTGGAATTGGGTCTTGTTCAGACGCGCGCCAACCGTGATATCCTGCGCCGCCTGCATGTAGAGCGTGATGCCCTGGATGTTGGCGAGTTTTTTCTGCAAGCGAGCCATCACCTGCCAAATCGGGGGGCGCTGGCCATGCGGCTTGAGCTGAATGAAGACGCGGCCGTCATTGAGCGTGTACAGGCCGCCGCCCGCACCCACCGCGGAACCCACTGAGGCCACGGCCGGGTCTTTCGTGATCACATCGAGCACCGCTTGCTGGCGCTCCTGCATGGCCGCGAAGGAAATGTCCTGTGCCGCCTCGGACTGCGCCTCGATCAATCCCGTATCCTGTTGGGGGAAGAATCCCTTGGGAATGACCACGTAAAGATATCCGGTGAGCGCGATCGTGGCGAACAACGTCATGAGCGTAATGAAGCGATGGCGCAGCACGATTCTGAGACCGGCTTCATATACATTGAGTATGGCGTCGAAGCCGCGTTCAGACATCCGATAGAGCCAGCCGTGTTCCTTGCGCTCCGGCTTGAGCAGGTAAGCGCACATCATCGGCGTCAGCGTTCGCGAGATCAGCAGCGAGAGAAGGAGAGCGACACTCACCGCCACTGCGAATTCGCGGAACAGCAAGCCGACATAACCGCTCATCAGGAACAAAGGAATGAACACGGCGATCAGCGAGAAGGTGATCGCCACGACGGTGAAGCCGATCTCGCCGGATCCCTTCATCGCCGCGTCATAGGGCGAGAGGCCATCCTCGATATGCCGCGAGATGTTTTCGATCTCGACGACCGCGTCGTCGACCACGAATCCGACCGCGATCGACAGGGCCATCAGCGACAGATTGTCGAGAGTGTAGCCGAGCTCGTAAAGCACCCCAAAGGTGCCGATCAGCGCCAGCGGCACCGTGATGGCCGGGATAACGGTGGCCCAGAAACTACGCAAGAATATGAATACCACCATCACGACGAGCGCCACGCTTAGAAGCAGCGTGAATTGTACGTCGTTAACCGACGCGCGGATGGTCTCCGTACGGTCGGAAATGATACTGAGCTTGATGTCCGGGGGAATCGACGCCTGGAGCACCGGCATCATCGCCTTGATCCGCTGCACAGTCTCGATGACGTTGGCTCCTGGCTGGCGCTGGATTGCCAGGATGACTGCCCGCTGGTTGTTGTACCAGCCGGCGATCAGCAAGTTTTGGCCGGCGCTGATAACGCGGCCTATATCGCGAATATAGACGGGCGCCCCGTTGCGATAGGCGACGATCAGGTTGGCGTACTGCTCCGGTTTGAACAGCTGATCGTTGGTATTGAGCGTGAAGGTCTGGCTCGGGCTGTTGAGCTGCCCCTTCGGGAGATCGACGTTCGCCTGGTTGAGCACGTTGCGCACGTCCTCGAGGCTGATGCCGCGCGCCGCCAGCGCATCCGGATCGACTTGGACGCGGACAGTCGGCTGCTCCTCACCGCCGATACCCACCAGGCCGACCCCGGATATCTGCGAGATCTTCTGCATCAGGATATTTTGCAGGTACGCATCGACGACGGTTATCGGCAGAGTGTCCGAGGTGCCCGCGATCACCAGGATCGGCGTGTCCGCCGGATTGACCTTGCGGATCATGGGTGGATACGGCAGGTCCTTGGGCAGGTATGCGTTCGCAGTTTGGATTGCCGACAGTGTGTCACTGACGGCCCCGTCGATTGGGCGGCTCAAATCGAATTGCAGCGTAATTTGCGTATAGCCGAGCGCGCTCGCCGACGTCATCTGCGTGAGGCCGGGGATTTCGCCGAACTGCAGTTCGAGCGGAGATGCCACCGTAGCCGCCATGGTCTGCGGATCCGCGCCTGGCAGCTGTGCCGTGACCGTGAGGGTGGGATAGTTGACGTTCGGCAGTGCCGCCACCGGCAGTAGCGGATAAGCCACGAGGCCGCCGGCCAACAGTCCAACCATCAGCAGCGCGGTCGCAATCGGCCGTTTGATAAATGGTGCTGATATGTTCACGGGATGGGAGCCTGCTCTGCGCTCTGTTGCTCGGCTTCTTGCGCCGCGGTGCCATGGAGAATCGTCACATGCGTGCCGGGCTTCAGCTTATATTGCCCGTCGACGACGACCTGCTCGTTGGCGCTGAGGCCTGAGTCGATCAGCGCCTGACC
>DASXOK010000414.1:0-2074 GCA_036494425.1 Pseudolabrys sp. | reverse complement strand
TGCCCGATGGCCGGTACGACAATCTTGGGGTCCAGCAACGCCGACACCGGCTTGCGTTTGCGGATTTGTGAGGTTTCCATAGGAAGACTCCGAAGAGGATCCGGTCAGAAGACCGTGCCCGCATTATTGGCGAGCTGTTCGACGATGGGTCCGAGCGCGAGCGCGGGGAAGAAGGTGAGGCCGCCGACGATCAGGATGACGCCGACGACCAAGCCGACGAAGAGCCCTCCGGTGGTCGGGAACGTACCGACTGACGGTGGCACCGACTTCTTGGCCGCGAGCGAGCCGGCGATGGCCATGGCCGGAATGATCATCCAGAAGCGGCCGATGAACATCGCGACAGCGCCGGCCAGGTTGTAGAACATGATGTTCCCGGTCAGGCCGGCGAAGGCCGAACCGTTGTTGGCGGTCTGCGACACGAAGGCATAGAGAACCTCGCTGAAACCGTGCGGTCCGGCGTTGGCCATCGAAGCGACAGCCGTCGGATAGACGACGGCGATCGCAGTCCAGCCGAGATACATCAGCGGCAGAACCAGGATGGCGAGCATGGCCATCTTGACTTCCTTGGCCTCGATCTTCTTGCCCACATATTCCGGCGTGCGGCCGACCATCAGACCGGCGACGAAGATGGCGATGACGACGAACAGCAGCATGCCGTAGAGGCCGGCGCCGACGCCGCCGATGATGATCTCGCCGAGCTGCATGTTGATCATCGGGATCATGCCGCCGAGCGCGGTGAAGGAATCATGCATGGCGTTGACCGCGCCGCACGATGCGGCGGTCGTGATCACGGCGAACAGCGCCGAGGCGACGATGCCGAAGCGGACCTCCTTGCCCTCCATGTTTCCGCCGGTAAGGCCGAGCGCATCAAGGGTATGGGTGCCGTTGGACTCAGCCCAATAGCAGACGGTGACTCCGGCGAGGAACAGCACGCCCATCACGGCGAAGATCGCCCAGCCCTGGCGTTGGTTGCCGATCATGCGTCCGAAGACGTTGGTCAGCGCGGCGCCGAGCACGAAGATCGACAGCATCTGCACGAAGTTCGATAGCGCGGTCGGATTTTCGAACGGATGCGCGGCATTGGCGTTGAAGAAGCCGCCGCCATTGGTGCCGAGCATCTTGATCGCCACCTGCGACGCCACCGGGCCGACCGCGATGGTCTGCTTAGCGCCTTCGAGCGTCGTCGCGTCCACATAGGGCCCGAGCGTCTGCGGGATGCCCTGCCAGACGAGGAAGAGCGTATAGACGACGCAGATCGGCAGCAGGATGTAGAGCGCGCAGCGGGTGACATCGACCCAGAAATTGCCGACGGTCCGCATGGACGCGCGGGCAAAGCCGCGGATCAGCGCCACCGCAAGCACGATGCCGGTCGCTGCCGAGAGGAAGTTCTGGTGCGTCAGGCCGAGCATCTGCACGAGATACGACAGCGTGCTTTCGCCGCCGTAGTTCTGCCAGTTGGTATTGGTGATGAAGCTGACGGCCGTATTCAGCGACAGGTCGGGCGCGACGGCCGACATACCGGCTGGATTGAACGGCAACAGATCCTGGATGCGCAGCAGCACATAGAGGATCGCGAAACCGGTAACGTGAAAGAGCAACATCGCGACGGTGTACGTCAGCCAATGCTGCTCGCGACGCTCATCGACGCCGCTGATCCAGTAGAGGGAGACTTCGATCGGACGAAGAACGGGCGACAGGAAGGTCCGCTCGCCATTGAACACGCGCGTCATGTAGCCGCCGAGTAGCGGCGTGATTGCGACGATGATCGCGCAGTAGAGAAGAATTTGAATCCAACCGATGACGGTCATGGTCGTGCCTCTGTCAGAACCGCTCTGGCTTGAGCAAAGCGTAGACGAGATAGATTGAGAGCCCCGCGGTGACGAGGGCGGCGAGCGAATAGTCGAAGATCATGGATGCCTCCTCAGAGACGATCGCAGGCGTAAGCGTAGCCGATCGACACCGCAAAGAAGATGAGGGTCGCGACTACGAAGATTGTGTCCAACATCGTTTGCTCCTTGCGAGATACGCACCGCATCGCAAAGACAGGTGGTTCGTCCCGCTGGCGGTATTGACG
>DASXOK010000413.1:0-2198 GCA_036494425.1 Pseudolabrys sp. | reverse complement strand
AGGACCGTGCATCTTTCGGTCCGCCCAGCGCTTAAGATCGGCTACTGAGTACCGTTCGAGGAATGGGTTGGCCTTGATGATCTGGTCGCGTTTAATCCGTCCCGTGGCATCGGCGTTCGCCATAACGAGTGCGGCATCAGCATTCTCCGGCGCTAGGAGGATCGCAATGGCGCCCGCGCCTCCGGCAAAGTGGGCCAAGTAGACGTTTGCGGCGGTGACAGGCAACCCGCGCTTCTTCAGCAATGCAGCGTTTCGCTCGGCAAATCGCGTTGTGATCTCGCGGGAGAGCTTCACCTCTCGTCGGAGTTCCAGGGTTTCGGATTTGGTATGTGCCATCGCCAGATCGGGCCGATACATTCGAACCATGTCGAGCCAGGTTTCGTCGATAAATTGACCAGGCCCGGCTGCGGTTGAGTTTTTGTTCGTTGCGCCCAGCTTACCGCTCGATTCAGCGCCGATGATCCGGTCAACGACCGCGTCGACAGCAGCGCTTCCGGTGAGTTCATCCCCGTTGCCAAAAAACTGAAATACGGTCGACGCGCCCAACCCGCCCAAACAAAGCGCCACCAGAAATGCCGCTGTCACAATGCCAAATCGAAATCCTCGTGCGCTTCGAGCCGCATGCAAGGCTTCGCCTTGGTGAGCGACAAGACTCTCGTGCCTCTGAGGAAGAGGAGGCGTTCCAATTGAAACTCTGGCGTCAGTTGGCGGTGCGGGACGGGTAACTTCATCTGCGGCGCAGGAGAGGATCGATAACTGGCTTTCGATTTGGTTGAGGATGCCAATTCTCACGACCCCTGAGAGAGCCAGCAGGGCCTCGTCGCGCTCGTCACGAGGCAACTTAGGCTGGCCGGGCGGTCCCGGATTCGGAGCAACTTCGCTGATGCCTTGTGCGTCCATTGCCGTTGTCGCCCACACAAGCAGGTGCAAATCGCCAAACGCGAGTTCCACGCCGGCGAATGGTCTGTTGGGCGCGCGGCAATAAAATGACCAGGGAAGTCTTGTTCATTCGTTATGCTTTACGAAAGGATAACAAGTCACGAAGTGCTGGAAGCCATCCAACAATACGCAGCACGCTCAGCGAGCGAACCAGACCGACATCCCCGGCTCGAAGCCAGGCCGGTCTCCATCGAGATCAAGCCGCAGGCGTAACGTATTGCGGTCGTGATCGCCGACAGCGCGTTCCGCCTGCCAGGTCGCGAACACGCCGAGCGGGCGCAGCTCGGTAACCAGGGCCGGGGTCGCTTCGGCCGCACCCGACCGGCGCACATCGACCCTCGCTCCGACGGTGAGCCCGTGGAGCAGGTCCTCGCGGGCATTGAACGACAGAAATTGCTGGCGGCTCGCCGCGATCACAAGCACCGGCTGGCCGGCATGGATATTCTCGCCGATCTCGGCGACGATGACGCTGACGACGCCGTCGGCCGGCGCGCGCAGAATAGTTTTGTCGAGACGGCGCTCAAGCACCGTAAGCGCCGTGGTCGCGGCCTCGACCTGGGCATCGGCGATCGCCCGCTCCTCGGCTGTGGGTCCGGCGACCGCGGCGTCGTGGTTTGCTTCCGCCTCGGTGACGTCGGCGCGCGCATTCGCGGCATCGCTCTGGGCTTGATCGAGCGTCTGCTGCGTGCCGAAATCGCTGCTCGCGAGCGTGCTCGCACGGATCAATTGCGCTTGCGCGTAGTCGAGCCGCGCTTTCGCTTTGGAAATCTCGGCCGCGAGCGAGGCGACCTGTTCAGCGCGGACGCCAGCATAGACGTTGTCGCGCGAGGCTTTCGCGGCCGCGAGTTCGGCGCGCGCTTGGCCGACCGATGCGGTCAGCTCGACGGCGGAAAGCTCGGCGACGACGTCGCCCGCGCGGACGCGGGCGCCAGGCTCGACCTTGATGGCGGCGAGCTGGCCGCCGACTTCGGGCGCGATGCGAATCTCGGTCGTGCGTACGACGCCAACGATCGGCTCCGCCGTCTCGGCGCGCCGCAGCAGATAGAAGCCGGCCCCAGCGACGAGGACGAGCGCAGCGACGACGGCGTATCCGGCCCTAAGGTACCTGGCCCTAAGCATGGCTCGCCCTCCCCCACCGCCTGACCACATCGACTGAAACCGCCGCCAGCACGAAATAGACCGCGGCCAACAACCAGAGCCCGCGCCAATCCTGCACCACCTCCGCAAGGCTCGCGCCGAGCTGGTTGATGCGGACGATG
>DASXOK010000412.1:0-2447 GCA_036494425.1 Pseudolabrys sp. | reverse complement strand
AGGAACGGCGGAAGCACCAGCGTCTCGCCCAGCCTGTCGAGCGGCTCGTCCACCGCGAAGCCGGGGCCGTCGGTGGCGATTTCGAACAGCACGCCGTTGGGCTCGCGGAAATAGAGCGAGTGGAACCAGTAGCGATCCACCTTGCCGCTGTTGGGAATGCGCATGGAGCGCAGGCGATCCGCCCAATAATCGTAATCCTTGTCGGGCGAACGGAACGCGACGTGATGTACGCCGCCGGCGCCGGGATGCGCGACCGGCAGATCGGGGCGCACCGCGACATGCAGTTCGGCGGCGGGGCCCTCCCCGTTCATCGCATAGACGTGCACGCGGTCGCGGTTCGACTCGGGGTGCGCATAATCACGCACTTGGCTCATGTTCATCACATGCGTGAGCACGACATCGGTCGGTGTCAAATCGGGCACCGTCATCACGATGGGGCCGAGGCCGCGGATCTGATGCGCGGCCGGCACGGCGCTCTTGTCCCACGGATGCGCCTCGCCTGTGCCGCCGTCGTCGACGAGCGACAGGCGCTGACCTTCCGGGTCCGTCACGTCGAGCGTGAGGCGGCCGTCGCGCTCGGCGATATGGCCGACGGTGACCGCGGCCTTGATCAGGCGATCGCGCCACCATCGCAGCGACGCCTCACCCGACACGCGAAAGCCGACGCGGGTGATGGAGTTGTTGCCGTGGCTCTCCGGCGGCGCCGGGAAATCGAAGAAGGTGATGTCGCTGCCGGGCGAGGCGAGGCCGTCGGCATAGAAGAGATGATAGGCCGAGACGTCATCCTGGTTGACCGTCTTCTTGACGAGCCGAAGTCCCAAAAGCTTCGTGTAGAACTTCACATTGACGGGCGCATCGGCGGAGACGGCGGTGAGATGATGAATGCCGGACAACTGCATGGTGGGTCCCAAAGCGGCTGAAGATGACGGCTGAACATCGGCTTCGAATGCTGCTAGCGTCATGTAGGGCAGGAACGTGAAAAAACGAGGGCCGGGCATGTCGCTCAAGGGGAAGACGCTGTTCATCACGGGGGGCTCGCGCGGCATCGGGCTCGCCATCGGGCTCAAGGCGGCGGCCGACGGCGCCAATGTCGCCATCGCCGCCAAGACAACGGAGCAGCATCCCAAGCTTGAAGGCACCATCCATTCGGCCGCGGCCGAGATCGAGAAGGCCGGCGGCCGCGCGCTGCCGCTGGCGGTGGACGTGCGCGACGAGGAGGCGGTGAAGGCGGCGCTGGCGAAAACCGCCGAGACCTTCGGCTGCCTCGACATCGTGGTGAACAACGCCAGCGCCATCCAGCTCACCGCGGCGAAGCACACCGACATGAAGCGCTTCGACCTGATGCATCAGATCAACGCGCGCGGCACCTTCATGGTGTCGAAATACGCCATCCCCTATCTGGAAAAATCGGCGAGCGCGCATATGCTGATGTTGTCGCCGCCACTCGACATGAAGGAGAAATGGTTCGCGCCGCACACGGCCTATTCGATGGCCAAGTTCGGCATGAGTCTCGTGGTGCTTGGATTGGCGGGTGAATTGCGCGGCAAGGTGGCGGTGAACGCTCTGTGGCCGCGCACGACGATTGCGACCGCCGCAATCAAGAACATCCTCGGCGGCGACGTGATGATGCGCATGTCGCGCAAGCCGGAAATTCTGGCCGACGCGGCCTATCGCGTGTTCCACAAGCCGGCGAGCTTCACCGGACAGTTCCTTATCGACGATACGTTCCTCGCCGGCGAGGGCGTGACCGATTTCGACCAATACCGCGCCGATCCGAGCCAGCCGCTGCAGGTGGATTTCTTCGTGCCGGACGATGCGAAACCGCCGGAGGGCGTGAGTTTGAAGGCGAAGACATAACTCTCAGCCGCTCGTCCCCGCGAAAGCGCGGGCCCAGCTCTTTATGACTCGTGGCCCTGGATTCCCGCTTGCGCGGGAATGAGCGGTTGTAGGACTGGCCCGCCCTTCACACCCTCGGAAAGGTTTGCGCGCGATATCCGAGCCGCGTTAGAAAGTGCCCATGTCCACACTCCTCATCTCACACGCCGCCTGTCTCGATCACCTCACGCCCGCGGGCCATCCCGAACGGCCCGACCGCCTGCGCGCGGTCGAGCAGGCGTTCGAAGCCGAAACCTTCCAGACGCTGGCGCGCGAGCAGGCGCCAATGGCTGAGGCCGAGATCATCGCGCTGTGCCATCCGATGGACTACGTCGAGGAGATCCGCAACGCCTCGCCGTCGCAGGGGATGGTGCGGCTCGACGCCGATACGTCGATGTCGCCCGGCAGTTTCGAGGCGGTGCTGCGCGCGGTCGGCGGCGGCGTGCTGGCGGTCGACGAAGTCATGACCGGCAAGGCGCGCAACGCGTTCGTCGCCACGCGTCCACCCGGCCATCACGCCGAGACGGCGCGGCCGATGGGCTTCTGCCTGTTCAACAGCGCGGCGATCGCGG
>DASXOK010000411.1:0-18549 GCA_036494425.1 Pseudolabrys sp. | reverse complement strand
GTCTACACCGGCGCGACGCCGGCGCAGCAGGCGATCCCCGCCGTCGATCACCTCATTGGGCTCGGCCGCCGCCGCTTCTTCCTGCTCGGCACCGATTACGTCTATCCGCGCACGACCAATGCCATCATCCGCGGTTATCTGCGCTCGCGCGGCATCGGCGATGACGCCGTGGACGAGCTTTATGTGCCATTCGGCGAAAAGGTGTTCGCGGAGACGGTCCATCGCATGCGCAAGTTCGCCGGACGTGAGGGGGCGATCGTCGCCACGCTCTCGGGCGATTCGAACGTGCACTTCTTCCGCGAGCGCGCCAAGCAGGGCCTCGATGCCGACATCCTGCCGGTGATGAGCCTCTCGTTAGGCGAAGCCGAATTGCCGGCGCTCACCGAGCGAAAGTTGATCGGCCACATGGTGGCGTGGAATTATCTGCACAGACTCGATACGCCGGAGAACCGCGCCTTCATCGCGCAATGGCGCGATTTCATCGGCGACGCGGAGGCCTCGACCAACGATCCGATGGAAGCCTGCTGGATCGGCTTCCAGCTCTGGGCGCAGGCGGTGGCCGATGCCGGCACCACCGATATGAAGGCCGTTCGTCGTGCACTGGCCGGCCGTTCGATCCGCGCCCCGTCCGGCTTCGATGTGCGCTTCGATACCGAGACGCAGCACCTGCACAAGCCGGCGATCATCGGCCGCTTCGACGACCGCAATGTCATCGAGCCGGTCTGGAACAGCGACGGCCTCATCGCGCCCGAGCCCTGGAGCCGCTGGCTGGCCAAGAATGCAGAGCAGCCGGCGCTACGGAAGGCGAGCTAGGCACTCTCCGCCGCTTGCGGGGGAGAAACCGTGTTGAACCCGAACGCCGGATCGGGCACGCAGACGGCGTCCTTGTCATTGTCCAGCGCCTTCTCGCAGTCTTGGACGTTGGAATAGCCGCACTGCACTTCCGCGCCGGCTTTGTCGTGGAAACCGCAATACTGCGAAGCATTGTCGGGCGGGGATGATGCGGCATCGTCCGCAAAGGCAGCCGTCGTCAGCCCGAGCGCCAGCGCGCCGCCGGCAAGCCAAGTCGCAAATCGCATGGCGATTCTCCGATCGCCGCCCCCCGATTTGGTGGAGGCTGATTGTGGCGATTGTCCGCCACTAATCAAGTACCTCGCATGGCTGTGATCGTCGCGGGAATGCCGCCCACATCACCCACCGGCAGCGAGCAGCGTTCGCCGACGCAAATGAACGCGGCGCTGCCGGACGTGGCCTTGAGCTTCTCCTGCGCCGGGTGCGACGCCGGCAGATCCGACGCCGACGCGGCGCGCAGCACGATGCGGTCGAGGAACGGCAGCTTGAGCGCGGCTTGCGCGAAGCGTTCGGCTTCGGGTCCGGTGCACACGATCTCGGCTGCGCGCAGCCGCAGGTCGAGCGCATTGAGCTGCCCCAGATGGCCGAACAGATTGCGTCCGCCGGACGAGAGCACACCCTCGATCAGCCGGTCGGCCTTGGCGCGCCATTGCTCGTCGCCCGTGAACACGGCGAGCCGCACCAGGTTCTGCGATTCCGTCGAATTCGCATTCGGAATGGCATCGTCCTGCGTCGAATGCGGGCGCAGCAGCAGATCGTTCGCATCGTCCGCCGAGAGATAATAGGCACCGGTGTCGGCGTCGGCGTAATGCGCGTCGAACGCGGCCTGCCATCGCAGGGCCTGCTCGAGAGTGCCGCGGTCGCCGGTCGCTTCGTAAAGCGCCAGCGCGGCGCGGATCATGGCGGAGAAATCCGAGGCGAGGCCGGGGAACAGAAGCTTTCCCTCGCGGAACGAATGGCCGAGCCGGTCGCCCTTCGTCATCGCCTTAGCGATGAAATCAAAGGCGCGCCTGGCCATCGTCAGCCACTCCGGCTCATTTAAGATCACGCCGGCATTCACCAGCGCCGCGATCATCAGGCCGTTCCAGTCCGCCAGCACCTTGTCGTCGAGACCGGGCCGCACGCGGCTGGCGCGCGCTTCGAGCAGGATGTCGCGCAGCGCCTTGAGCCGTTCTTCCTCAGCGGGGCCGCGCTCCACATTTTGGAGACGGTTGAGGATGTTGTGGCCCTCGAAATTGCCGCTGTCGCTCACGTCGTAATGGTGCGCGAAGAATTCGCCAGCCTCCGGGCCGATCAGCTCGATGATCTCGTTCTTCGACCAGACATAGAACTTGCCCTCTTCGCCTTCCGAATCGGCGTCGAGCGAGGCGGCAAAGGCGCCCTCTTTCGTGGTCATCTCGCGCTTGAGCCAGCCGACCGTTTCACGCGCGCGCTGCGCGAATAGCGGATTGTGGTTCCGCTGATACGCCAGCGCCAAGAGCTCGAGGAACTGCGCATTGTCGTAGAGCATCTTCTCGAAATGCGGCACCAGCCAGCGTTCATCCACCGAATAGCGTGAGTAGCCGCCGCCGAGATGGTCGTAGATGCCGCCTTCGCTCATGCGTTCGAGCGAATGCTCTACTGTGTCGAAGAAGCGCGCATCGCCGCTCCTTAGCCCGGCGCGCCAGAACAGTTCGAGAATGGCCGGCTGCGGAAATTTCGGCGCGCCGCGCAAGCCGCCATGCACGGTGTCGAACATGTTGCCGACCTGCTTGGCGACGCCGTCGAGCTCGTTGAGTCCGATGACGACCTTGCCCTCCGGCCGCGCCTTGTTGGCGAGTTGCGCCAACAGCGCCGCGCGGTTTTGCTCGATCTTGTTCGGCTCCTCGCGGAACAGCCGTGAGACTTCCTCGAGCACATCGACGAAGGCCGCGCGGCCGAAGCGCGACTCCTTCGGAAAATAAGTGCCGCCCCACACCGGCTCGCCCGCCGGCGTCAGAAACATCGTCAACGGCCAGCCGCCCTGTTCGCCGAGCAGATGCAAGGCGTTCATGTAAATCTGGTCGATGTCCGGCCGCTCCTCGCGATCGACCTTGATGCTGACGAAGAGCCTGTTCATCACCGCCGCGGTCGCTTCGTCCTCGAACGACTCGTGCGCCATCACGTGGCACCAGTGGCAGGCGGCGTAGCCGACAGACAGCAGGATCGGCCGGTTCGAGCGCTTGGCCTCGGCCAAAGCGTCCGGCCCCCACTGCCACCAGTCGACGGGGTTGTGCTTGTGCTGAAGCAGATAGGGCGAGGTCGCCTGCGCGAGGCGGTTTTCGTGCGCGGTGTTCGGTGCGGATGACATGGAGCGAGACTAACCCGGATTGTTGCATTCGTCATTCCGGGACGGCGCGAAGCGCCGGACCCGGAATCCAGAACGGATGCAATGCGCATATGTTGGATTCCGGGTTCGCGAGCTTCGCTCGCGCCCCGGAATGACGACTATCGCTCGCTCGTCTGCGTTGCCTGCGTAACGCGCCAGATGGTGTTGCCGACGTCGTCCGCAACCAGCAGCGCACCGTCCTTGGCGATGGTCACGCCCACCGGCCGCCCCTGCGCCTTGTCGTTGTTAGTGACGAAGCCGGTGAGCACGTCAACCGGCTCACCCGAAGGCTTGCCATTGGCGAAGGGCACAAACACCACCTTGTAGCCGCTGAGCGGCTTGCGGTTCCACGAGCCGTGCTCGCCGATGAAGGCGCCGTTTGCGAACTGCTCGCCGAGCTTCACGGTATTGCTCTGCGCGTCCTTGGCGAAGGTCATGCCCAGCGGGGCGACGTGATTGCCGAGCGCGTAGTCCGGCTTGATCGCCTTCGCCACCATGCTCGGATTCGCCGGCACGCGGTCGTCCACATGCTGGCCCCAATAGCTGAACGGCCAGCCGTAGAAAGCGCCCTCCTTCACCGAGGTCAGATAATCCGGCACCAGGTCGCTGCCGAGTTCGTCGCGCTCATTCACCACGGTCCAGAGCTGTCCGGTCTGCGGCTCGAAGCCCATGCCGTTGGGATTGCGCATGCCGGAGGCGTAGACGCGTGTCTGCTTGGTCTTGAGATCGATCTCGAGGATGTCCGCGCGCATCTTCTCGGCGTCGAGGCCGTTCTCCGCTGCGTTGCTGTTCGAGCCCACCGTCGCGTAGAGCTTGCTACCGTCCTTGCTGGCGATGATGTTCTTCGTCCAGTGATGGTTGATGGGGCCGGCCGGCAGATCGGCGACCTTCTCGCCGGGCTCGGCGATCTCGGTCTGGCCGTCCTGATAATGGAAGCGCACCACTGCATCGCTGTTGGCGACGTAGAGATCGTTGCCGATGAGCACCATCCCGAACGGCGAATAGAGGTTTTTCAGGAAGTCGGTATGCGTCTCGGCGATGCCGTCATGTTTGGCGTCGCGCAACAGCACGATACGATCCGGGCTTTTCACGCCCGCACCGGCCCAAGACTGCACGGTGCGATAGATCCAGCCTTTGACGCCCTTGCTGTCGTCGGGGCGCTTCGGCCCGTTGCTTTCGGCTACCAGCACGTCGCCGTTCGGCAACGTGTAAAGCCAACGCGGGTGGTCGAGCTGCGTGGCGAAGGCTTCGACCGCGAGCCCCTGCGCGGCTTTCGGCTGCGCGCCCGCGGGCCATCCCTCCGCCCGCGCGATGTTCACCGTCGGAATGATTGACGTGTTCGGCGCCGGCAGTGTCGGCGAGTTTCCGGTCGACGCTTGCGGTGGAAGTTTGGCTTGGTCGTTGCAGCCGGCCAGTGCCGTTGCAAGACAAGCAGCCAGAAGGAGCTTGAAGCAAGGTGCGACGCAAATACAGCCCGCACTCGCCGATGCGCGCATGACACTCTCCGTTGTCGACTGTTGACGGCTGTCCCTCGCGCATCACGCGACGGACAGCCGCCATCCAATCAACGGTCTGCGGCGGCCAACGTTCCTCCTTTGCCGGCTACACGATGGGGCGCTTGTCGGTCGGCAGCGAATTGACGAACTGCTGATCGATGTCGAGATGCTGCGCCACCAGCTCATGCGGTGTCAGCGCCATCCACTGCGTCAGTGAGATGTCCTCGAAGCGCGGCGCCCGGAACAGTTCGAGGAACCGGAGCGGCTCCTGGCCGGTGTTCTCGACATAATGCGGCATCGACTTCGGGACATAGCCGACATCGCCCGCCTGATAATCGAATGTGCGCGCAGTGCCGGCGGCGCCGAACACGGTCATGCGTCCTCGTCCGGCGGCAAAGTACTGCCACTCATCCGCGTTCGGATGCCAGTGGATCTCGCGCATGTGCCCGGGGTTCACTTCCACCAGCGCCGCCGCCAGATTGGTCGAAATCGGGAAGTTGCTACTGTCGGCGATGCGGACTTTGCCGCCCGGCGATTCGATCGGCTTCTGCGCGGTCAATTGGAAGCTCATGCCTCTGTCCGAAGGGATCGGACCGGCCGGGCTCTTGATCACATCTTGGGACAGCTCCGGCGGCTCTGTGGCCTGGAATATGAACTTCTCGTGTTTCGGAGTTTTGTCGAAGAGGCTTTGCTCGACGCCGAAATTCTTGGCGAGCGCGTCCGGCGGAAAATGCGCGAACATGTCGGTGATTGCGAAGGTGCTGTCCTCGGAGAAGGCGCCGTCCGTGAAGGCGAGCAGGAATTCGGTGCCTTCCGGCGCCAGGCCCTGGATCGAGTGGGGAATGCCGCTGGGGAAATACCAGAGGTCTCCGGGGCCAACGTCGGCGACGAAGTTGTAGCCGTCTTTGTCGAATCCGGTGATCCGCGCCTTGCCGGCCAGCATGAAGGCCCACTCGTCCGGCTTGTGCCAATGCAGCTCGCGCACGCCGCCTTTGGTCAGGCGCATGTTGACGCCCGCAATAGTCGTCGCGATCGGCAGTTCGCGTTCTGTGACTTCGCGTGACCAGCCGCCTTCGCGCATCTTCACGTGCGCGTCGGCATAGGAGAACCGCAGGTTGGGGATGCCACCGCTATCGGTCGGCGGCGGGCGCAGGATATCCGGATTCTGCGCCTCGCGCGGCGGGTTACGCGGCCCGAGGATCGGGGCACCGCGTTTGCCTTCGATCGGCTGGTTCGTCTGGTCTTGCGCCGCTGCGGCGGCGGTTGCGCCGAGCACCATGGCTCCGGCGAGCAGCGAGCGACGGGTGGTGTCTGGCATGGGCGTCCTCCTTCAAGAAGTGCGCCCCCCTTTTGCCTGTTCAACGCGACGGTTATGGCGCAGTTCCTGTTCCGCGCCGCGATATGTCGCGCTACGACTCTTTGCGCGCTCGGAAACGCTCAAGGTAAAATCGCAAAGGCCCGGGCGGGGAAGCCCAGTCCCTGTTTTACCTTCGGCCAAGTCACCACGATCAGCGCACCTTTGGCCGGCATCTTGTCGAGATTGGCCATCACCTCGATCTGGTAATGGCCGTGCTGCAAGAGATAAGTCTCCGACTCCATCTTGTCGGTGGTGTCGGTATCCATCGCTTCGTGGCCGGTCGCAGTCACGCCCCGCTGTTCGTACAAGAACTTGATCGTCTCGAAGGCCCAGGCCGGGAACGGCTGGCGCTTGAAGCGCTCGGGGTTCGTATCCCAGTCTTTATACATGTCGGTGCGCAGGGCCACGAACGAGCCGCGCGGCACGCGCCCGTGCTTCTTCTCCCACGCCATCAGGTCGGCCACCGAGAAGGCGTGGTTTTCGTCCTTGCCGAGATAAGGCGTATCGTCGAGCACGATCAGCGGTAGGATCATCTGCTTGAGCGGGATCTCGTCCATGGTCTTTCCGTCCTTGGCGAAATGCGCCGGCGGATCGACATGCGTGCCGTATTGACCGACCATCTCGTAATAGGTCGCGCGGAAGCCGTCCTCCTTGATCGTATAGGGCCTCTTGGTCTTGGGGTCCGCCGCTGGCGTCATCTTCGCCTGGCCGAATCCGGACCACACCGGCGTATCCGTCCCGAAGCTGTGCGTGAGATCGACGAACTGTTTCGACGCGATCACGCGATAGGCGCGCGCGAGATCGCTCTGCGCATAAACGGGCGCGGCCATGACGGCGGCAACAATGAATGCAAGGGCCAATGCGCGCTTCGGCTTCGGCATGCGGTGCTCCTGGGTCGTGCAAGGATAGGCCGCAATCGCCGCCATTGTCATCGCCGCGCTACACCGCCACCTTGGTGAGGAAGCCTTCGACTTCGCTGCGCAGATTTGCCGCGGCCTCCGCGACCGATTGCGATGCCGCCAGCACGGTGCGCGCCGCCTGCTGGGTCTTGGCGGTGGCCCCCGCCACCTCGCTCAGCACCGTCACGACCAGCTTGGCGCCCTCCGCCGCACCGGCGACGTTCTGCGAAATCTCGCCGGTGGCGACGTTCTGCTCGCGCACCGACTCGGCGACCGACGACGTATAGGCATCGATCTCGCCCATGCGCTGGCTGATGCGGCCGATCGAGTCCACTGCCTTGTCGGTCGAGCTCTGCACGGCGAGGATCTGGCTGGATATATCCTCCGTCGCCTTCGCCGTCTGCACCGCCAGCGATTTCACCTCCGACGCCACCACCGCGAAACCCCTGCCCGCCTCGCCGGCGCGCGCGGCCTCGATCGTCGCATTGAGCGCCAGCAAATTGGTCTGTCCGGCGATGGTGCGGATCAGCTTCACCACATTGCCGATGTTCTGCGCCGCCTGTGCCAGCGTTTCGATATCGCGGTTGGTCGCCTGCGCTTCGCCGGCGGTCAGCCGTACGACGTCGGCGCTGTAACTCAGGCGGTTGGTGATGTCGGCGATGGAATGCGACAGCTCGTCGGCCGACGACGCCACCCGCTCGACATTCAGCGAAGTCTCGTTCGACGTGCGCACCGCGCCCTCGGCGCGCTCCGACGTCTGCCCCGATGTATCGAACAGGCTCGCCGCCGTCGCGCGCATTTCGCCGGCGCTGTTCGACACGGTGCGCAGCAGATCTTCGGCCTGCCGCCGGAACGTCGCGATCGCGTTCTCGATGACGGCGCGGCGCTCTTCCTGATGCTGCATCGTGGTGCGCTGCTGCTCGGCATGACGCCGCTCGGTGATGTCTTCGTGCGTGCCGATCCAGCCGCCGCGGCGCATCGGATGATTGGTGACGAGCAGCAGCCGGTCGCCCCTGGACTTGACCTCGTGCACCATCGTCTTGCCTTCGGCGACGGCGGCGAGAAATTCTTTTCGATACTGCTGCGGCTCGCGCGAGAACGTGCCCCTGGCGACGCGCTTCTCCAGGACCTCGGACAACGTCGACCCCGGCTTCACATCGTCCGGCGTCAGCTCGTACATCTTGGAGTATTGCGCGTTGCAGACGACGAGCCGCTCTGACGCATCGAACATGCAGAGGCCTTGCGGCATGCTGTCGATGGCGCGGCGCATCTGCTCGATCTCGGCGCTCTGGCGGCGCGTGAGCGCGGCGCCGGTCACGCTCGTCGCAAGCTGCGCGAGCATGGCCGCGACGATAGCGGTCAGCGCTGTCTCGGATAGCGTGGGCAGCACGGCGGCGACCCAGCCGGGCGCTAAGAGCGTTAGCAGAGCGAAGCTGATCGCAAACGCGGCAAGGCCAACGCAAATCGTCAGCCGCGACGCACGCGTCAATGAGAGGGAGCCAACCATCGGAACGTGTTTCCGGCCGCGTTTCGATGTGAAGGGTTTATGTCATCCGAGTTTTTTTCCGCTTAATTTTTCCTTAACGAATTGTTAGCGTCGGCCCAGGCGGAGGCGCGGGCACTGGCCCTCGGCAGCCCAAGGCCGTTGAGCACCAGCCGGCGAAACATCGCGTCGATCTGGGGCGGCGTGATGTCGGATTTCTGCTCAAGGCACCACAAAAGCACATTCAGGAACGTGCCGACGACAAACTGGACGCGCAGCTCGCGCGCGATCGCGCCATCGTCCGGAACGGCCGCCAGGTCCTTCTTCACCACCTCGGAAAGAGCACGGCGGAGTTCGTTGCCGACCACCGCCCCGCCCCGGCTGCCGATGAGCGCGCGATAGACTGTCCGGTACTGGCAGGCGTGCTCGAACATGGCGAGACTGAAGCCAAGTCTTTTGCCCTCTCCCCTGTCGTACTTTGCCAAAGCGTTTCGCTGCGCTTCGGCGAGCAGCTTGCGCAGTGTTTCGAAGCCGCTGCGCAGCAGGTCCTCCTTACCGGTATAGTGGGCATAGAACGTTGAGCGGCCGACGTCGGCCTCATCGATGAGATCCTGGATCGTGATGGCCTCGTAGCCTTTGCGCAGGATCAGGGAAATCAGCGCCTCATACAGCGCCTTTCGCGTGCGTGCAGCGCGCCGGTCGATCGATTCGCTCATGTGCGGCACCAGAATTCCCGGACGAATGGCGGCGTTTGTCCAATACGGGACTTTGGCCGCTGCTCCGTCCGATGGACATCCCATACATCTTGTTCGGTAACATACACCGTGTGCCTGTGGGTGGCACGCGGTCCGTCACAGGCAGCGCGGCCCCTGGCCCCGCCGCACACCAAGGGAGGTTGCTATGCTCGATATCGTCGGCGCCATCTTCGCGACGGCCGTTTACGCGACAGTGGTGGGTGTTCTGATCGGCCTGTCGCAGGCGCGCCCTGCGGCGAAGCTGGCGGCCTTTGCCTTTGCCGCCGCGTGGCTCGCGCTCATCGTCGCGGCCGCCGGAGGCTTCGATCTGCGGGCGGTCGCGCTCGGTCCGGTCCCGGTCAATCTGCTGCCCTTCGTCGCGCTCGTGGCGCTGCTGTTCGGCGCCTGGTTCCTCATCCCACAAGTTCGCAGCGCGCTTCTGTCGCTGCCGTTATCGGCGCTGGTCGCGTTGAACATCACCCGCGTGGCCGGCATCTTCTTTGTGCTTCTGTACGCACAAGGTCGCCTGTCGGCGCCCTTCGCGCCAAGCGCCGGATGGGGCGACGTCATCACCGGACTAGCGGCCATTCCCTTGGTCCTGATGATGCGCGCGCAATCCGATCGCGCAGCGGTGTTGCCGATCGCCTTGTGGAACGCCTTCGGCACGCTCGACCTGGTTGTCGCGATATCGCTCGGAATCATGTCGGCGCCGGGCACGCCGTTTCGTATTTTCACCGATGAGCCGGGCACGCTGGCGATGACACAGCTTCCGTGGATCATGATCCCGACTATGCTTGTGCCGATCTATCTGCTGATCCATCTGGCTGTGGCGACGAAGCTGCGGGAGTTGTCGGCAGCCGCCCAACGCACCCAGAGTCATGCCCGGGCTTGATACCTCTCTCCGCCCTCATCCTGAGGAGCCCGCCGAAGCCTTGGCGAAGGCGGGCGTCTCGAAGGACGAGGGCGGCCCCACCTCTTCACTTGTCATCACTTGCGCGACTTGCGCGGCCGACGTCACGCCGAGCTTCAATTGATCCTGGACCAGGTCTCACCGCGGCACAGGACCATCGCGACGCAGCCTTTGAGATTCAAGGCGTTCGGCCCTTCCAAGGTGACGACGCCGGAATAGACCTTGCCGGATTCCGCGTCGAGCAGATCGCCTGCCCAGGTATTGGCACCCGAACTGACCGCGCCTGTCATGATGACGGTGCCGACCTCCTTCTTGCGGCTCTGGTCCTTGACCGCGACGATCTTGCCGCAGAGCTTGCCGCCGCATTTGTAGAAGCTGACTTGCGTGCCCGTCGACGGACGAAGCCAAGTGCCGTAAGGCTCGGCCGCGTGCGCGGCAGCCGAAAGAAAGCCAAGGGCCGTCACGGCCGTCGCAGCGATCAGCGTTCGTGTTGTTTTGCTCATTGTAATATGAGTCATATGAGTCCTCCCCCAAGCGTAGATCGCGATGCTAACAGACGTCGGCGGCCTCGTCTTGTGGTTGTGCTGGGGGCGGGGCCGGGCTAAGGCGCGGCTTGTCCGCCGAAGCCCGCCGGGCGAAGGCGGAAACGCGCCGAGCCCACGCGTCAAATGCCTCCAACTGCAAATTGCCTGACGGTGCGCACGCTTCGCTTTGCGCACCCGACGGATTGCTACGCCAACGGACGCCCGCGCCCGCGACCGCATTTCGGTTAGCATTGCCACGTGCACAGTGTCATGCCCGGCCTTGTGCCGGGCTCCGACTTCTCATTTGACCATGGCAAGTAAGACGCGGATGGCCGGACGAGCCCGGCCATGAAAAGAATTATAGCGTCAGTACACCTCGATCCGCGCCGGATCGATTTCAAATGCCCCGATTCTTATTTCGCTTCCATCGTCCTTGTAGCCTTCGAGTTCATCCAGCATGCCGTCGATGGCATGCAAAAGAAGATTGATCGCCGGATCAAAGCCGTCGGCTGTCTCAGTATCGAAATAGCGTCCCTCAACGGGGACGTTGCGCCTTATTGGCGCTCGCGGTCCTGACGTCCTTATCTTGAGACTCCCCTCATCGTCGATTGACCGAACCATCGCAGACTGTAGCGGTAGGACGAGTTCATCCCGGCCGCTGAAGTTTTTTGTTAGCAACCGGTCGAGAACAAGCCGCTCTCGTTCTGACAGATCGCGCCAATCGCTCGTCATGAGGTGGGGTCTATCGATATGCTGGCGATGGTAGCCCGGATCGTTCCGAACGCACCCGCGCATGGCGCTAATTCAATTTCGTGCTCACTATCGATAATTCCGATCCCGAACAGGCCTGGATGTTTTTGTTTGCGAGGAGCGCGATGAATTTTCAAGCCACCGATCACGTTCTGATGGCTGAAGCCTTCGACAGACACGTCCATCATGTTCATGAGGGCGAAGGTGACGATAGCCTTCTTGAAGCGCCTGCTTGCGCCATGCTCAACATTGATCACAAGTATGCGCAATTCCGACGCGCCGGAGCGATCGAGCGTGAGACCTAATACTTCAGCATCTCCGAAATTTGGAATGCCGCCCAGCCACGCGAGAAGCTCTCGTCCGCCAGGCAGACCTTCCAAGACCTTTGCGGTTTCACCGTCCTGCGGCATCTGTCTCTATCTCGCCATTCGATGAATGCGGCCGGTGCTCATTGCTCGTCGTGTCGTGGATCGACAATGACAATGCTTTCGAGTGTCGGCCGCGGGGGCCGCGTGTTCGTCTTTGCAGAGAGCACTTGGCGTGCGGGCGGCGGTTCGCTGATTGCCTTGACCATATATCCGCTCTGACGAATCAGAGCGCAAAATCGCGAGGCGTTCCTGCGACCCCAAACTCCCAGGAAGGCTCCTCCGGATCGATGATTCTCGAAAACCGTGCCGCCCCCGAAAGCTTTGTCGAGGCCCGCAATACCCTTGGGGCCGCCGCCGCCAAAGATAGCCTGGACGACGTTGCGCGGGGCGACAGAAATAATCGTCGGGTCGGCGCCTCGACGAAGGGTCGAAATGCGAAACGTGTAAACCGGCGTTTCCTTAAGCATCTCGTTGAGGGCGTCCATCTGAACAGGCACCTTGTCCGCTCAGGATGGGCACTGCGGCAACTGCCGATTCATTCGAGCGTTAAGAAAGCAGAACTTCCGGACGTGAAATACTTGCGGGCGCCGCACTGTTCTTTGTCCCCTTGACCTCCCCTCCCCTTGGGCGCTTCGGTGCGCCGCGATGTCTGAAAGCCCCCGCGACACCATCTTCGCCCTCTCCTCCGGCCGTGGGCCGGCGGCGATCGCGGTGGTGCGCATCTCCGGTCCGCGCGCCGGCGGCGCGCTGACCGCGCTCGGCTGCAAAATCCCTGAGCCGCGCCGCGCTGGTCTCGCGCGCATCCGCGATTCCGCCACGAACGAAATCATCGACGAGGGCCTGGCGCTCTGGTTTCCCGGCCCGCGCAGCGAAACCGGCGAGGACATTGTCGAACTGCAACTGCACGGCGGCCGCGCGGTGATCGCGGCGACGCTCAGAGCCCTCGCCCGCATTGACGGCCTGCGCCCGGCCGAGGCCGGCGAGTTCACCCGCCGAGCCTTCGAGAACGGCAAGCTCGACCTCACCGCGGTGGAAGGCCTCGCCGATCTGGTGAGCGCCGAGACCGAAGGCCAGCGCCGCCACGCCTTCCGCCAGATGAAGGGCGCGCTCGGCGGCCGCGCCGAGCACTGGCGCGGGCAGATCATCCAGGCGCTGGCGCTGGTCGAGGCGCGCATCGATTTCTCCGACGAGGCTGACGTACCGGATGACCTGGTCGCGCCGGCGCTCGCTATCGCGCGCGCGCTCGCGGCGGAGATTGCTGCGGCGCTGGCCGACGGCGGGCGAGGGGAGCGGCTGCGCGAGGGGCTGGTGGTGGCCATCGCCGGACCGCCGAACGCCGGCAAGTCGACGCTGCTCAACCGGCTGGCGCGGCGCGAGGCGGCGATCGTCTCGCCTTACGCTGGCACGACGCGCGACGTCATCGAGGTGCATCTCGATCTTGGCGGGTTGCCGGCGACGCTGCTCGATACGGCGGGGATCCGCGAGACCGACGATCCGGTGGAGCTGGAAGGCGTGCGGCGCGCGCGCGACCGCGCGTCGGCGGCCGACCTGGTGTTGTGGGTGATCGATGCGAGCGAGGGAGGAGGGGGCATTGGTGGGGAGGGGGCGGAGAGCATGGCAGAGTTCGCCGCGCCGCAGCCGCCGGTTTGGACTGTGCGCAACAAAAGTGATCTTGTTGATCAGACACTTACAAGGAATGAATCTCGGATATCGGATATATGTAGGAATGAAGCTGAAAAGCAATTTAATGACACGTTAAAAAGCACCGTGAATCAAGGCCTAGGAGCAAGAAGTGAAGCGAAGCAGCGAACTAATGATGCGTTAAAAAACGTGGTAAACAGTCGGTTAACGGGGTGTGATGCTCCCGGGTTCAAAAATACAGAACAGGGCTTCAATATTTCGGCCGTGAGCGGCGATGGGTTCGACAGCCTTCTCGCCGCGCTGACTGGGCACGCCGAGCAATTTCTCGCCGGCGCCGAGTCGGCGCTGGTCACACGCGAGCGCCATCGGCGGGCGCTCGAGGACACGCTTGTCGCGCTGCGGCGCGCGCTGAGCGGCGACCTTGCCAGCCGCGAGGATCTGCTGGCCGAGGAGTTGCGCATTGCCGCCGCGGCCCTCGGCCGCTTGACGGGACGTGTCGATGTCGAAGAGATCCTGGACGTTATTTTCCGGGACTTCTGCATCGGCAAATAGGAAAGGAGCCCAGCGAACTGGACGGTGGTAAAATGTGCCACGCGGCGGCCTTGGGATGTTTCACGTGAAACGTTTCGTCTCGATGCGGTCTCCATGCGATCTTTGACCCGCTTCGCCGCCTCCGCTACAAGCTCAGCATCAGAGGCGAGTTATGCACACCCCGTTCGACGTCATCGTGATTGGCGGCGGCCACGCCGGCTGTGAAGCCGCGGCCGCGGCTGCGCGCCTGGGCGCCCGGACGGCGCTGGTCACGCATCGCTTCGACACCGTCGGCGCCATGTCCTGCAATCCCGCCATCGGCGGATTGGGAAAGGGGCATCTGGTCCGCGAGATCGATGCGCTGGACGGCCTCATGGGCCGGGTGGCCGATCAGGGCGGCATCCAGTTTCGCGTTCTCAATCGGCGGAAGGGGCCAGCCGTGCGAGGCCCGCGCGCGCAGGCCGATCGCAAGCTCTATGCGGCGGCGATGCAGGAGGCGGTCCGCGCGATTCCCAATCTCGCGGTGATCGAGGCCGAGGCGGATGACCTGATTTTGGCCGATGGCCGGGTTTGCGGGGTCAAATTCGCCGATGCCCGGGAGATCGGGGCCGGGGCGGTGGTTTTGACCACCGGGACGTTCCTTCGCGGCCTCATTCATATCGGTGAAAGACAGATTCCGGCGGGCCGGGTCGGGGAGGCGCCCGCGATGGGCCTTTCCAAGACCTTGGAAACGGCGGGTTTTGCCCTCGGCCGGCTGAAGACCGGCACGCCGCCGCGCCTCGATGGCCGCACCATCGACTGGAAGAGCCTCGAGATGCAGCCCGGCGACGATCCGGCCGAGCCGTTCTCGATGCTGACCGAGCGGATCGCCACGCCGCAGATCGAATGCGGGATCACCCGCACCGTTCCAGCGACGCATGAGATCATCCGGGCGAACGTGCATCGGTCGCCGATGTATTCCGGCCAGATCGCGAGCAGGGGGCCGCGCTATTGCCCCTCGATCGAGGACAAGATCGTCAAGTTCGGTGAACGCGACGGCCACCAGATCTTTCTGGAGCCGGAAGGGCTCGACGATCACACGGTCTATCCGAACGGGATTTCGACTTCGCTGCCGGAAGAGGTGCAGCACGCCATCGTGGCGACCATTCCTGGGCTGGAAAAGGCGCAATTCATCCGGCCGGGCTATGCGATCGAATACGACTACGTCGATCCGCGCGAGCTGAAGCCGACATTGGAGACGAAACGTCTCAAAGGTCTTTTCCTGGCGGGCCAGATCAACGGCACGACGGGTTACGAAGAGGCTGCGGCGCAGGGCCTTTTGGCGGGTCTGAACGCGGCGGCGGTGGCCGGCGGCAGTTCTGAGGTCATTTTCGACCGCGCCGAGGCCTATATCGGCGTCATGGTCGACGATCTGACGACACGTGGCGCCGCTGAGCCCTATCGGATGTTCACGTCGCGTGCCGAATATCGCCTTCAGCTCCGCGCCGACAATGCCGATCAGCGTTTGACCGATAAAGGCATCGCACTCGGCTGCGTCGGTGCTCAACGCGCCGAATTCCATACGAAGAAGAGCGTGTCCCTGAACGATGCCCGCGCCTTCGCGAAATCGGTGTCGCTGACGCCGAAGGAAGCAGATAAGCACGGCCTCGCCCTCAATAAAGACGGCCAGCGGCGGACGGCGTTCGAATTGCTCTCCTATCCGGCGGTCTCGATGGCCGATCTCGCCAGGATCTGGCCCCGTTTCGGGGATCTGGCGCCGAAAATCGCCGAGCAGATCGAGATCGACGCCAAATACGACGTCTATCTCTCGCGCCAGGCGGCCGACGTCGCGGCCTATCGGCGCGACGAAAGCTTTACGCTTCCGGACGACCTCGATTATGCGGCGCTGCCGGGCCTGTCCAACGAGGTGAAGCAGAAGCTCATCGCGCAGCGGCCCCGCACCATCGGCCATGCCAGCAAGATCGACGGCGTGACGCCAGCCGCTTTGACTCTCCTCGTGGCGCATGTCCGTCGGGGCCGGGGTAAGCCCGCGAAGACCGCTTGAGTAAAAACGGGCAGGGCGTGCTCGACCTTTCCGAAGACCGCGCCCGCGCATTCACGCTCACCGTTGTTTCACGTGAAACACAGCAGCGCCTCGAGCGGTTCGTCGATCTCCTGCTCCTCTGGCAATCAAAGACCAACCTCATCTCGCCGTCGACGATCCCGACGCTCTGGACCCGCCACGTCGCGGACTCGCTCCAGCTCCTCGATCTGGCACCGAAGGACGTCGTCCACTGGGCTGACTTCGGCTCCGGCGGCGGCTTCCCGGCGATCCCGATCGCCTGCGCCCTGGCCGAACGGGCAAGTGCACAAATCCACCTGGTGGAGAGCAACGGGAAAAAAGCCGCCTTCCTGCGCGAAGCGATTCGGGTCACCGGCGTGCCGGCGCAGGTGCACCAAGTGCGCGTGGAGAATTATGGGGAGAGGAGCGGGGATAACATTGAGGTGGTCAGCGCCCGCGCCTTGGCGCCATTGAAAACACTGTGCGATCAAGCGTTTCCTCTGATCGCGCGGGGCGCCATCGGTCTCTTCCCCAAGGGTCAAGATGTAGATGCCGAATTGACCGAAGCCGCTAAATATTGGAATATTGAGGCGGACAAGGTGCCGAGCAAAACGAGTCCCGAAGGCTGTATCGTTGTCGTCCGAGGGTTGCAGCGACGCTGAGCGCAACTTGCGACGGGTTTCCAGCAACGAGCGATAACAAAGGCTATAGGCCAATGACCGACACGCCGACGATCGATCCCCCCGCCATCGCACCCGCCCCTACCGATCCCCCTGCCCCGGCGACTCCGACCACTCCGGCCGAGCCCAGCGCCGACGCGCCAAGCGCACCGCCGGGCACCGCCACCATCGGCTCGCCGACCACCGCGCCGGCCGACCCGCAGATCGTGCCGTTCGAAAAGCCGGTCGCCGCCACGCCCGCGCCGCCGCCGCGCGTCATCGCCATCGCCAACCAGAAGGGCGGCGTCGGCAAAACAACCACCGCGATCAATCTCGGCACGGCGCTCGCCGCCATCGGCGAGCACGTCCTGATTGTAGACCTCGACCCGCAGGGCAACGCCTCGACCGGCCTCGGCATCGAACGCAAAGCGCGCCGCACCTCGACCTACGACGTGCTCGCCGGCCCCGCGCCGATGCGCGACGCGGTGATCCCCACCGCGGTGCCGCAGCTCTACATCGCGCCCTCGACGATGGATCTCTCCGGCCTCGAACTGCAGATCGGCCGCGAGCGCGACCGCGCCTTCCGCTTGCGCACCGCGCTCACCAACATCAACAACGGCACGCCGGCATTCAACTTCACTTACGTGCTCGTCGATTGCCCGCCGTCGCTCAACCTCATCACCGTCAACGCGATGGCCGCGGCCGACTCGATCCTGGTGCCGTTGCAATGCGAGTTCTTCGCGCTCGAAGGGCTGTCGCAACTGTTGAAGACGGTCGAGCAGGTGAAGACCACGCTCAATCCGAAGCTGTCGATCCACGGCGTCGTCCTGACGATGTACGACTCGCGCAACAACCTCTCCAACCAGGTCGTCGCCGATGTGCGTCAGTTCATGGGCCGCAAAGTCTACGACACGGTGATCCCGCGCAATGTGCGTATCTCCGAGGCGCCGTCCTACGGCAAGCCGGTGCTTGTGTACGATTTGAAGTGCGTCGGCAGCGAAGCCTATTTGCGGCTGGCGACCGAGATCATCCAGCGCGAGCGCGAGTTGAAGGCGGGGTGACGCCTCGTCATTCCGGGGCGCCGCGAAGCGGCGAGCCCGGAATCCATAACCCCAAGCGCTGCGGAGTATGGAGTCCGGGCCCGCGCCACCGATCTCGGGTTTTCCCGAGATCGGCGAGTAATATTGCCCAAGTCGGCTATAGCCGACTTGGGTGGCGCGTCCCGGAATGACAGAGCAAAAGGCGGCGCGGAAACAATTCTAAGATGGGAAGATAGGCGTGGCGGCAAAGTCAGGAGCTTCGGCTATGGCGGATCATTCGCGATTGGGACGCGGGCTTGCCGCGCTGATCGGCGACGTCGGCGACGAGAACACGTCGGCGCCTGAGACGACCGCGCGCAAGCCGCGCCGTGCGCCGGTTGAAAGCATGCGCCCGAACCCGCGCAATCCGCGGCGCGACTTCACCGAGACGGAGCTCGCGGAGCTCACCACGTCGATCAAGGAACGCGGCATCATCCAGCCGATCGTCGTGCGCGAGCTCACCGGCGACCTCGATACATATGAGATCATCGCCGGCGAGCGGCGCTGGCGCGCGGCGCAGCGCGCCGGTCTGCACGAAGTGCCGATCGCCATCGTCGACGCGACCGACATGCAGTCGCTTGAATTCGCCATCATCGAGAACGTGCAGCGCGCCGATCTCAATCCGATCGAGGAAGCGGCCGGCTACGTCGCGCTGATGGAGCAGTGCAATCTCACGCAGGAGCAGGCGGCGCAGGTCGTCGGCAAGAGCCGGCCTTATGTCGCCAACCTGGTGCGGCTGTTGAAGCTGCCCGATGCGGTGAAGACGTTCGTGCGCGAGGGCAAGCTGTCGGCTGGTCACGCGCGGTTGCTCGTCGGCCATGCCAACCCGCTGGTGCTGGCGCAGCTGGCGATCGAGGAAGGCTACAGCGTGCGCCAAC
>DASXOK010000410.1:0-2507 GCA_036494425.1 Pseudolabrys sp. | reverse complement strand
CGACCCCCTGAGGGGCGGTTTTCGCGTCCAATTCCGACCCCTGTGACGTGATGTGTCAGCGTTCTTCCTTTGGCTTCAGGTGGCCGGGAAGGACTGTTGGGGATGATTGGCGTGGATACGATCGGCGCGATCCGGCGTGCGTATTTTGAGCAGCACCGACCAATCAAGGAGATCGTGCGCGCGCTGTCGGTATCGCGCGCGACGGTACGCAAGGTCGTTCGCAGCCAAAAGACCGAGTTCAGGTACGAGCGCGTGGTTCAGCCGACGCCGAAGCTCGGGGAGTGGGTCGAAGTCCTGACGGAGATCCTGACGAAGGAAGCGAACCTGCCCAGGCGGGAGCGGCGCTCGACACAACGGCTGTTCGAAGAGCTGCGCGGACGCGGTTATGACGGTGCGCACGACAGCGTGCACCGCTTCGTCAAGACCTGGCGCGACGAGCGCGCGCGGGTTCCGGCACAGGCCTATGTGCCGATGAGTTTTGCGCCGGGCGAGGCCTATCAGTTCGACTGGAGCCACGAGGGGATCACGCTCCACGGCCTGCCGCTGACGGTCAAGGCGGCGCATATGAAGCTGTCGCACAGCCGCATGCCGTTCGTGCGCGTCTACTTCCGCGAGACGCAGGAACTGGTGTTCGACGCCCACGACAAGGCGTTCGGGTTTTATGGCGGCGTCTGCCGGCGCGGTATCTACGACAACATGAAGACGGCGGTGGAAGCGATCTTCGTCGGCAAGGCGCGTCAGTACAATCGCCGCTTCCTGCAGATGTGCTCGCACTATCTGATCGAGCCGGTGGCCTGCACGCCGGCTTCGGGCTGGGAGAAGGGTCAGGTCGAGAACCAGGTCGGCACGCTGCGCGATCAGTTCTTCCGGCCCAAGCCACGGGTCAAGAGCCTTATCGAGCTCAATACGTGGCTGGAAGATCAGTGCATCGCCTATGCAAAGCGCACCAAACACCCGGAGTTCAAAGAGCGCACGATCTTTGAGGTGTTCCAGGAAGAGCGCCCGAACCTGGTAGCGTTGCGCGGTTCCTTCGACGGCTTCGTCGAGAAGGCCGTGAGGGCCACCACAACCTGCCTCGTCATGGCCGATCGCAACCGCTACAGCGTCGATGCCCACGCTGCCGGACGGATGGTGCTGGTGCGCTCGCATGCCGAACGCATCGTCGTGCTCTTGGGCGACGAGATTGTCGCCGATCATCGGCGCAGCTTCAGCCGCGATCAAATCATCTACGATCCCTGGCATTACGTGCCGGTGCTGATGAAGAAGCCCGGCGCTCTTCGCAACGGCGCACCGTTCAAGGGCTGGGCGCTGCCGCCGGCACTGAGTCAGGTTCGCACCAAACTGAAGAACCACAGCGATGGCGACCGACAGTTCGTCAAAGTGCTTGGCACGGTACTCGATCACGGACTGGAGGCGGTCGAGGCCGCCTGTGCCGAAGCCCTGCAAGCCGGCATCGCCAGCGGCGACGTGATCCTGACAGTGCTGGCGCGCCGCCGACAACCGCCGATGCCGCTCAGCATCACCACACCCGATGCTCTGCGGCTGAAGATCGAACCCCTGGCCGATTGTGGCCGCTACGACAGCATAAGGAAGGTCGCCTGATGGAACGTCAAGAGATTCTGGAAGCCATGAGCGAACTCAAGCTTTACGGCATGCGCGCCAGCTTCGATGAAGTTGCAGGCAAAGGCCTCACCCGGCGCGATGAGATTTATCCGTTGATCGCCAGCCTGATCCGCGCCGAACGCACCCACCGGCAAGCCCGCTCGATCAGCTATCGCATTGGCGGCGCCAAGTTCCCGGTGCTCAAAGACCTCGACAAGTTCGTCTTCGCCGACACGGCCGTCGATGAGGGATTGGTGCGCGAACTCGCCACCGGATACTTCCTGGATGCCAAGCGCAACGCCATCTTCATCGGCGGCACTGGCACCGGCAAAACCCATCTGTGTATCGCCGTCGCTTCCGCCGTGATCCGCAGCCGCGCCAGGGGCCGCTTCTTCAACCTCGTCGATCTGGTCAATCAGCTCGAACAGGAAAAGGCCGCCGGTCGCTCAGGCAGGCTGGCCGAAAAGCTGTTGCGATACGATCTCATCGCCATCGACGAACTCGGTTATCTGCCGTTCAGCCAATCCGGCGGCCAATTGCTGTTCCACCTGATCAGCAAGCTTTACGAGAACACATCCTTGCTCATCACAACGAACCTCGCCTTCGCCGATTGGCCGCAAGTGTTCGGCGATGCCAAAATGACCACCGCCATGCTCGACCGTCTCACCCATCATTGCGACATCATCGAGACCGGCAACACCAGCTGGCGATTCAAAAACCGCAACTGATCCCCGGCACCAGGGCCTCTCTTACAGGCAGTCCACGGCGCCTCCCACGCGCTCCGCTGCGCTGCCCCAAAGGGCTACGCTGCGCGCGCGGGTCCCTCCGTGGCCTGTTCCGCGCTACTCATAAGGGGGGTCGTTTTTGAACGCGAAACAGGGGTCATAATTGGAAGCGATTTGACA
>DASXOK010000409.1:0-3869 GCA_036494425.1 Pseudolabrys sp. | reverse complement strand
CCGGCGTCGTCTCCACGCCGGTCTTGCCGATAGGGCCCGAGCCGCCGGCGATGTTGATGAGAAAGTCGATGCGGTCGAAGGCGGCCTTGGTCTGCTGCGCCGCGCGGTCGCATTGCTTGGCGTCGGTCAGGTCGCAGCCGATCACGATGGCCTCCGCGCCGGCGGCACGGGCGCGGGCGGCAACGGGTTCGATCGCGTCCGTGTCGCGTCCGACCAATGCAAGACGCGTGCCTTCCATGGCGAAGGCTCGGGTGATGGCGGCGCCCATCCCCTTGGCGGGGCCGGTGATCACACCGGCCTTTCCTTTCAAGCGCAGATGCATGGCGGATGCCCCGGTCTAGGTCTGTGCGGTGTGGTCAGAACAGCTTGTGCGGCAGGTCGGCCGCCGGCGGGAGGAACTCCGGCGTGAAGATTTCGCTCACCGCCGGCGTGCGCGGCAGCTTGTTGGCATCGACGAGAATGTCGATCGAGCGCTTCAGCCGGTCCATGTCGACGGCGCCAAGCCCGATCTTGGCGATTTCGGGATGGTTCATCTCGTCCTTGATCGTGGCGTCGAAGCGTTCGCGCTCGACCGGAATTTTGATGAGCAGTTCGCGCTTGGCCACCGCCGCGACGGCGGCGTCCGGGTCCTTCAGCGCATCCTTCAGCCCCTTGTTGATCGCAACGATCAGGCCCTTCACCGCGGCGGGGTTCTCTTTCGCCAGCTTTTTCGAGACGATGATGGCGTTGGAATAGAGGTCCATGCCGTAATCGCCGTAATTGATGTAGCGGATATTGGAGTCGTCGACGCCGAGCATCTTGGCCGAGAAACGGATGGTGTTGACGTAGCCGAACACGCCGTCCACCTGGCCCTGCATGAGCATCTGCTCGCGCAGGTTTGGCTGCATGTTGGTGATGTTGACCTTGGTGCAGTCGATCTTGGCGATCTTGCAGAAGGCGGGGAACAGCTTGAGCGCGCCGTCATTGGCCGCACCGCCGAGCGTCTTGCCCTCGAAGTCCTTTGGCGACTTGATCGGGCTGTCGGCCTTCACTGCGATGGTGAAAGGCGGACGGTTGTACATGACATAAACCGCGATCGGCGCATCATCCGGCTTCTTGGCCGCGAGTTCGATGAGCGCGTTGATGTCGCCGAAGGCGACGTCGTAGGTGCCGTTGGCGACCAGCGGCACGCCGGCGCCGGACCCGTTGCCCTGATCCATGATCACGTCCAGCCCGGCCTCTTTGAAGTAGCCGCGATCCTGGGCGAGGAAGTACCAGCCCTGCGGGCCTTGGTACTTCCAATTGAGCACCATCTTGAGCCTGGTCTCCGCCTGGGCGGGCGGGATGGCGAGGCTGGAAAATCCGATGGCTGCGGCGAGCGCGAACAGGCCGGCACGGAACGGCGACGTCATCGAAAGGCTCCTGGAGTGTTGCGGGTCCACGGCTCGCCAAGGCTAGCGGGCCCGAGTGCTTCCTTCTGCCGCTGATTTCTTGCTAGAGTGATGCCGAAAATGCCTCACTCACGCGGTAGCCCCGTCCGATGAAGCACTTGCGGATTTTTCGCTACGTTGACGAGGTCGCCCGCTGTGGATCGATCCGCAAGGCGGCCGAGCAGCTCAGCGTCACCTCCTCAGCGGTGAACCGCCGGATCATGGATCTGGAGGAAGAGCTCGGCGCGCAATTGTTCGAGCGCTGGCCGCGCGGCGTGCGGCTCACCGCGGCGGGCGAGGTCTTCGTCGGCTTCCTGCGCCAGCAGGACAGCGACGTCGAGCGCATGAAGTCGCAGATCGAGGAGCTAAAAGGTCTACGGCGCGGCACCGTGCGCATCGCCTGCAGCCAGGCTTTGGCGCTCGAATTTTTGCCGAAGCAGATCGCCGAGTTCCGCCAGCGTTATTCGCTGGTGAATTTCGACGTACAGGTGCTCGACCACGAGCAGGCGATGGAGGCGCTCGCCTCCTATGCCGTCGACCTCGTCCTGGTGTTCCGGCCGCCATTCCTGGCCAATTTCCAGCCATTGATGGCGGTTGAGCAGCGCCTCGTTGCCATTATAGGCGCGGAGCATCCGTTGGCGGAGAAGCGCACGGTGCGGCTGAGCGATTGCACGCGCTATCCCGTCGCCATCGCAAGGCGTGGTTTCGGCGGACGGCAACTGATCGACGATTTCTGCGCCCGCACCGGGCTGCGCTTCCAGATCGTCGCCGAGTCGAATTCGTTCGAGCTGCTGCGCGCCCTGGTGACCTATGCCGACGTCATATCGTTCCAGATCAGGATCGGCGCGCCGGCGAGCGGCAACAAGCTCGGCATCGTCACACGCGACATCGACGACCGCGATCTCGCGCGCGATCGGCTGGTGCTGGGTCAGTTGCGCGGACGCACGTTGCCCGTGCCTGCCGCGGTTTTTGCCGAGCGCCTCGCGCGTGCGCTGGAGGGCACGGCAACGGCGCCCGCGTCTTCCAAGGTTGCCTAGAACGCGCGGCGCATGAGCCGCCGCGTGCATTGCCAAGCAAAGGCCAGGGGCGCAAATTCCGCGCGCCTTCCTTCTGAGTCGTATCCGGGCCCTGCCGTCGTGAATGCTCCCGTCCAGCGCGTATCTGTCCCAGCACTTTTCTCGGTCTTCTTCCGTATCGGCCTGTTCAGCTTTGGCGGCGGTCTGTCCGGCTGGGTCTATCGCGAGGTGGTCGTTCAGCGCGGCTGGCTGACCGAGGACGAGTTCCTCTCCGGGATGGCGGTGAGCCAGATCCTGCCCGGCGCCAATATCGCCAATCTCGGCGTCTATATCGGCCAGAAGCTGATCGGGCCGGTCGGCTCCGCCGCGGCGCTGTTCGGTCTGTTTTCGGGCCCCTTCTTCGCGGTGATCGGGCTCGCGAGCGTCTATCATGTCGTCAGGACGCTGCCTTTCGCTGACGCCGCGCTCGACGGAGTAGCCGCGTCGGCGATCGGCCTGCTGCTCACGGTGGTTGCGAAGAGCGCGCAACGGGCCGCGCGCCACCTTGCGACGCTCGCGGCCTTCGCTGCCACCTTCGTCGCCGTCGGTCTCCTGCACTGGCCGCTTCTGCCGGTGGTGGCCGTTATCGGCGCGCTATCGGTCATGGCCGCATGGAGACGGAGCGCCGCCGATGCGTGATGATCTGCCCTGGTCGCTCCTGGTTGTCTTCGTCCCGTTCTCGCTGGCGTCGATCGGCGGCGGCACCAGCATCGTCGCCGGCATCCAGCATCAGGCCGTCGACGTGCATCATTGGGTCACGGCGCGCGAGTTCATCGATTTCTTCGCCATTTCGCGGGCGGCGCCCGGCCCGGGATCGATGCTGACAACGCTGATCGGCTATCACGTCTGGGGCTGGAGCGGCGCGCTGATCGCGACCTTGGCGCTGTTCCTGCCGTCGTCCTTGCTGTGTTACGGCGTCGTGCGTGTCTGGAACCGGCATCGCGGCAAGCGCTGGCACACGGCGCTGGAAGAAGGTCTCGCCCCCATCGGCGGCGGGCTGATCCTGGCCGGTGTGGTGTCGCTCTTGCGCATCGGCGGCGGCGGGCTGGCGTCCTGGGCGGTGGCCTTCGGCTCGGCCGGCATGTTGTGGTGGCTGCCGCGCCTGCATCCTTTGCTGATGTTCGCGCTCGGCGCCGCGGTTCTGGTCGCGGTGCGCGCCGCCGGCCCGTGAGACGAAAGCGCCCGGACACGATGCGACAACTTGGTCCGGTAAGATTTACGACCTGCTAATCACAATCGATTATCACAAAAAGGCCCGGGGTTATGCCCGCGGGCATGCGGCGGCGGGTTGCTTGGCGCAGAAGCGCAAGACTTACCTCGAATTTTGAATCTTGAAGGTTCGCCGGCGCCTTAACCCTCTCGGCAAGGCCCTATCCAGGGATCCGGAATGCGGACTGCGCGGCTG
>DASXOK010000408.1:0-2360 GCA_036494425.1 Pseudolabrys sp. | reverse complement strand
CGAACTCGGCGAGGAGCTCAATAAGGCCAAAGGCGTGGACATGGTTGCGCCGTTCGGCACCAGCCTGCATGTGTCGGGCCGCGATGCGGCTGCGCTCGAAGCCGGAATCGCACCGTTTCGCGAACGGCAGGGGCTGGAGTGGCGCCATTCGCAGCCTTCGCTTGAGGACGTGTTCATCGACCTGATGAGCCGGTCTCAGGACAATTTCCAATGACGCATCTCATCCCCAGCGAGGCGCCGCGGCGGCTGAGCGGGCGGCGTTTCTGGCGCAAGACCGGCGCCATGTTGATCAAGGAGTTCATCCAGCTCAAGCGCGACCGCGTTTCCTTCGCCATGATCATTATGGTGCCGCTGGTGCAGCTCATGCTGTTCGGCTACGCCATCAACACGACGCCGCGCGATCTGCCGACGGCGGTGCTGCTGCAGGAGCAGAGCGATCTCGCGCGTTCGGTGCTCGCGGCGCTGCAGAACACAAAATACTTCAAGGTCACGCAGCTCCCGCGCAACGAGGCGGAGATGGATGCACTGCTCGCGTCGGGGCGGGTGTTGTTCGGCGTGGAGATCCCCGCGAATTTCGAGCGCAACGTCCGGCGCGGCGACAAGCCGGCGATGCTGGTCGAGGCCGATGCCACCGATCCCGTAGCGTCCGGCACGGCGCTCGGCGCGCTGGGGCAGGTCATCCTCTCGTCCCTCTCGCACGATCATGCGGTGCCCGATCCGGCGGTGATGCCGTTCGAGATACGCACCCATGCGCGCTACAATCCGGCCGCGGTGACACAGCTCAACATCGTGCCGGGCCTGGTTGGCACCATCCTCACCATGACCATGCTGATCTTCACTGCGTTGTCGGTGACGCGCGAGATCGAGCGCGGCACCATGGAGAACCTGCTCTCGATGCCGATCACGCCGTTCGAGATCATGCTCGGCAAGATCATCCCTTACGTGATGGTCGGGATCGTGCAGGCCTCGATGATCATCGGCATCGGCGTCCTGCTGTTCGGCGTGCCGATCATCGGCAATCTCGCGGTGCTCGCAGTCCTGAGCACTCTGTTCATCGCCACCAATCTGTCGATTGGCTACACCTTCTCGACCATCGCGCAGAACCAGCTCCAAGCGATGCAGATGACGATCATGTTCTTCCTGCCCAACATTTTGCTGTCCGGCTTCCTTTTTCCCTTCGCCGGCATGCCCGCCTGGGCGCAATGGGTGGGGGAGGCGCTGCCGCTGACGCACTACTTGCGCATCGTGCGCTCGATCATGCTAAAGGGCTCGTCGGTGGGGGACCTGCGATACGACGCGATCGCACTCTTGGTGCTGATGCTGATTGCCATGAGCATCGCCGTCACGCGGTTCAGGCGGACGCTGGATTGACTAGTGCCTCACGGCGACGCCAAGCCGCACGTAAGGGCTCGCACGTTGGTCGCTGTCGCCCGCCCAGCCGAAAGCAGCCGACCATTCGTAAGCTTCGTCTTTCAGCCCGGTGACGTGGGCGCCGAGGCGCAGCTGCCGGTAACCATCGGAGGCGAAGTATTGCGTCTCCGGCCCAATGTAGAATCCACCGAGGAGTCTTCGAAGACACGCCAGCCGTAGGCGATGCGCGCTGAATTGTTGGTGGCGATGGTCGAGAGCGACAGGTCACCGGTGATCATCGTGCGCTTGGTCGGCTCGTACCAAAGCTCGGCGGCGAAACGTGCGCCGACGTCGCTGCCGCGGAGCTTGTTGTCGGGATCGTCCGGCGACAGATTGTGCCGCTCGATATCGAGGCCGAAGAATATCTTGGCTTCGACGCCGCCACGTTTGATCCGCCAGCCCGGCATGATCTGGCCGACCATCTCCGAGCCGATCACCTCTTGTCCACCAAGGTTGCCCGCATTGTAGCGATAGAGCCCGCCCGATAGCAGGAGTTTGAACATCAGCCCGTCATCCTCGAAGCCGCCGGGCGCGATCAGCATTCCGCCGTAAGCGAATGCGCCGTTGCGCCAAAGGTCGCGGCCGGAAAAAAGAATGACGGTCGCGTCCTCGTCGTCACCGGCCCGCGCCGGGACGCCCAATGCGCAGACGCAACAGACAATGATGGCCGCGGCGGCGGAAGCTGCCGCGTGTACGCGCCAACTGCGAACCATTGCGGCCCCTTACCGTCCACCGACAGTTCGGCCGTAAGCACTGCGGTAAGATACAACGAAAGATTGTAATGCGGTTGTTGTCGAGTTGAATCGACTGAGCGCTAGACCGAAGCCTTGGTGAGACGGCGCGGCGGGTCACCGAGCGTGCGATGGATCATGGCCGAGAAGGCGCTCGGGCTGGCGTAGCCGACGGAAGCGGCGGTCTCGGCCACCGAGGCGCCATCCGCCAGGCGGGCA
>DASXOK010000407.1:0-9928 GCA_036494425.1 Pseudolabrys sp. | reverse complement strand
CCATATCCCCGTGGTTCGCCGGCACCAGCACCGGCATAGCCCCCGTATCAGCGGCGATGTCGAGTGTGTGTTCGGTGAGGCTGAGCAGAAACTGCGCACCCGCTTCAGCGCCGGCGCGCAATTCCTTCGGCTCCGCTGAATCAACGCTGACCGCGTAGCCTTCCCCCTTGAGAGCGCGCACAGACTCTTGCAGATGCGGAAAGGGCGTGTCCGGCAGGCAGCCGAGATCGATCACATCGGCGCCGGCCGCGCGCATGGCACGAGCGCGATCAAGGATGTCGGAGATACCGAGAGCAGAAGCGTCGACGATCTCGGCAAAGATACGGATATCGTAGCGCGAGAGATCGAGGCCGCGGCCTCCCTTGCCGAAATACGCGGGCAGGTCTTTCAGTTCCTCCGGCCCGCGCTCGAAGGGAATGCCGAATTCGGCACTCAGGCGCGCGAGATCGGCGCGGCAGCGGCCGGGTACGACGATGCGCGTCGCATCCACCGGACGCGGCACGCGGCGCGCGATGATCGCCTCGGTCATCAAGGCCGCGACCTTCACCCCGACATTGATCACCGACCAGGCGAAGCCGGGATTCTTCATACCGGCCAAAACCTTCTCCAGCCGCGGCTGCGCTAGATGTCCGGTGAGGAAGGCGATGCGCTCGGTCATGAGAGTTCAGCTTTTCGCCGCGCCAGCGCCTCGCCGAGTTCGACCAGCGTCTCGACCACGCTCACGTCGTCGAAGGTTTTAAGCCGTGCGGTGTTCTCGAGATCGATCTTGCGCGGATAGACCTTGACGATGCCCTTCGGCGCTTCGGTCTCGAGTTCGGGCGCGGTGTCGCAGGCGAAGACGATCGAAGGCACACGGCATTTGCCGGCCTGGGCGAAGACGTTGGTCGCCAAGTTGTCGGAAATGCCCACCACGCATTTCGCGACCGTGTTGGATGTGGCCGGTCCGAGCACCAGCGTGTGGTAGACCCCGTAATAGAAATTGCCGACCGGCGGCGAGCTCGCGGCTGTGTCGCGGAAAACGCGCGCGGACTTCGGGAGCTTGAAGTCCTGCTTGTACATGCGGATGACTTCCGAGGCCGCACGGCTGACGAACAGGTCCACCTCGTCAAGCTCACGGATCAGCGCGAGACATTCCTTGAAGAAATGTCCGGATCCTGTCAGGGCCCAGCCCCACCGCGGCGTTTTGACTTTGGCCATGCGGATGAGTGTAACCCCGTTGCGTCCTGCTGGTGCAAGCCGATGCACGCCCCCGGCGCGCCGCCTGACCGGATGGCGGCAGCGGCCGCCGCGTACGCTTCCGGCCCGGCGATAAAGGCTTGCGCGCCGCTCCCGCCCAGAAAGCGCGGAAAGGCCGGATCGACGATGCCGCGCGCGGCAAGTTCGGCCGCCGATAGAGGCTCGGACGGTGCGCCGTGCTTGACCAGCAGCAACCGCGCCGCGCCGATACGTCCGGCGAGCCAGGAGGCGAGGCTGTCCGAGGTCACGTCCCAGCTTGCCGGGATTTCTTTCGCGGCGAGCACCATGGCTGTGGGTGCCCAAACTGGCACTTTGCCCAATGCCAACGCCGCAACGATGGCGTCGCGCGATGCTGCAATGCGAAGGCCCGGCCGCTTGCTGGCCAGCGCCAGCCCGAACTGCTCCATGGCCAGCAGCGCCATATGGTGCGCGGCGGCATCGTCGAATCCTATGCTGGCTTGCGCCGCGCGCACCGTGTCGGCGAAAGCACCCCCGCCGGGCACAATGACGGCGCGCCCGCCGCAAGCGGCGAGCGCATCGAGCCACGTGTCAAGATGCGCGGTGCCGGCATGGCTGCCACCGAGCTTCACAACAATGATGTCGGACCTGCCCATCTAATCCGCGGACCATGTCCGCGCCGCGGGATAGAGCTGATAGATCTTGGCGACCTCTGCCGGCCGCTGCCGCCTGATCTCCACGCCGACGCGGCCAGGGCCGATGTCCAGTTTCTCGATTTTCACCGTCACCTGCTGCACGCGCGGAAAGCCGAGTACAAAGGCGGCGATGCGCTCCGCCAGAGTCTCGACCAGCGCCGTATGGCCATCCGTCGCGATCAGGCGGATGCCATCGGTCATGACGTCGTAGGAGAGCACGTCACGCATATCCTGCGCGGGCTGGCTCAAGCGCGCGATCTCGGCCTCGACGCTGAAGCGGACGTTCTGCGCCGCGGCGTGCTCGTGCACGTAAGCGCCGATGCGCACCGGCAGCACGAGGTCATGCACGAAGACGCGGTCGGCGTCGCCGCTGTCTTTCGCCGCATCGGCGGAATAGCCGTATGCGGCGAGAAGCCGGAGATCGGCCTTGCCACGTTCGACAGGCTCGACCTTGGCACTGCGTGCATCGCGCGGGATGAGCGCACGAATGAGGTTCACCGCGGCGGGATCGAGCCCGACCTTGCGGTCGTGCGCTGCACACAGCGCGCCCCTGAAACCGAGATAGTCCGGCGCGAGCAGCAAGAGGCGCGGCACGTCCGGCGCCTCCAGCGATCCGGCAAGTCCGCTGAGCAGAGCATGGTCGCGGCAGGCTCGCACGAACACGCCAAGACTGGCGACATCGGCATGGTCGAGCAGGCGGCCCTGCCCCTTATTGGCCGTATCGACCATGGCGCCGGTAAATCCACATTCGGCCATCAGCGGCACCAAACCATCGTCCGCACCGCTGTCGGCGAACATCACGCCCACGATCTTGGTCAGCCGCGCCAGGGGCGCCAGGGCGCGGACGCAGTCGTCGCGCTGGCTATCCGGAAACAGCCCGACTTTGACGTAATCGACCCCGGCGGCGGCCATGGCCTCCACAGCCCTGCACATAATGAGTGGCTGCATCGGCAGGTCGCCGGTGACGGCGCTGACCGGCCGCCGGCCGGCAATGGCCGCGACTGTCGCCTGCACCGCCGCAGGCTGGAGCGCGCCAAGCGCGCCCTGTGCCGGGTCCTTCAAGTCGATGATGTCCGCGCCATAGGCGACCGCGATCTCAGCCTCGGCCGGTCCGGTCACGCTCGCCAGCAGCAAGGTCATTGTGCGACTCCATCCAGGGCCGGACGCAGCCGGTTTCGCACCAGCCAATCGATGGTGCGCGACCAGGACTCGTCGGTATTGCCGCGCATGTCGGCGCTCATGCTGGCGACGACGCGGCCACTCGCGACGTCGCGCACGTAGATGCTCATGTTCAGGATCAGGTCCGACACCTTCTGCACCGTGCCGGTGATAGACAGTTTGCCGCCGACCTTGGCGGCGAGATCAGCATCGCAGCCGCCGCATTCCTGCAGATGAACCGCGTGCGCCTTGGCGTTCACCGGCGCAATATCGACGGCCTTATATTTGTCGTCTTCACCGATGCGGTTTCGCAGCGTGTTGCTGATGAGCTGGGTGCGCTGCTGTTCGTCCGCGCGCGGCCCATTCATCTCACCATCGAGACTGGTGTCGATCAGTTCGAAATCGAACACTGCCACCGGCTGTTTTGTGGGAGCCTCCGCCATCGCTGTACCCAGCGCGGCGAAAGGAAGCAGGAACGCGAAAAAAATACGAACCATCGCAGCACGCCACGTTCGGCCGGGGAAGAATGCCAGGGCCGAGCTTAGGCAATATGCGCCTTGATTTGAACCCGGAATGGCAGTCTAATTTACCAAAATATAAACGTGAGGAAACGTGGGGGCGCCGTTGATCGGAAGGCTGCCGTGATCCGGTTCCCAATCTGCGCTCTCATCGTCATTTTTTGCATCGCAACCGCCGCTGCGTCGGAACCGCTCGACGTGAAGATCGGCTATCTCCGGCGCGCTGCGCACCCGGAGACGATCTCACTCACGCAGATGCCGCCGCCCGACGATGGTTTGGCCGGTGCGGAGATGGCGGCGAAGGATAACGACACCACCGGGCGCTTCCTCAATCAGCGATTCTCGTTGATCGACGTGCATCTCAATCCGAATGACGATCCGGCGCAAGCGGTGACGAAATTGGCCGACCAGGGCGTTTCGCTTGTCGTTGCCGATCTGCCGGCTGACGCATTGCTCAAGGCCGCCGATGCCGGCAGGACGCGCAGCATGCTCATTTTCAACGTCGCGGCAACCGACGACCGGCTGCGGCAAGAGGACTGTCGCGCCAACGTGATCCACACAGCGCCTTCGCGCGCCATGCTGGCCGATGGGCTCGCACAATATCTCATTTGGAAAAAATGGAATCATTGGCTGCTGGTCACCGGTTCGCATGACGACGACAAGCTCTTCGCCACTGCGCTCAAGCGCGCCGCAACCAAATTCGGCGCCAAGATCGTGCAGGAGCGCGAATTCAATGACACCGGCGGCGCGCGGCGCACCGACAGCGGCGTCGTGCAAATTCAGCGGCAGATTCCGGTCTTCACCCAGCAGGCGCCGGACTACGATGTGCTGGTCGCCGCCGACGAGAGCGAGGTGTTCGCCTCGTATCTGCCGTACCGCACCTGGGATGCGCGGCCGGTGGCCGGCTCGGCTGGACTGATGCCGACGAGTTGGGACGCCTCGAACGGCCTATGGGGCGGCGTCCAGATGCAGAGCCGCTTCACTGCGCAATACAAGCGGCTGATGACCGCGCTCGACATGCAAGCCTGGACCGCCGTGCGCATGATCGGCGAAGCTGTGTCGCGCAGGACCTCCGTCGATCCCAAGGTCATTTTGGATTATCTCAAGAGCCCGCAACTCGCACTCGCCGCCTTCAAGGGCCAGAAGCTGACACTGCGCGATTGGGATTTGCAGCTTCGTCAGCCGATCCTGTTGACCGACTCGAGAACGATCGTCTCGGTCTCGCCGCAGGAGGGATTCCTGCATCAATATTCGGAACTCGACACGCTCGGTTACGACCGCCCCGAAACCAAATGCAAATTGCAGTGATGGGGTTCATGCGATGACGACTTTGCAGATCATGGCGGCAGCGGCGTCGTTCATAGCCATCGCAAATCCGGCGCACGCCTACATGGCCTATGTGTCGAACGAGAAGAGCAACACGGTCAGCGTCATCGACACCGACAAGATGGAAGTGGTCAAGACGATCAAGGTCGGGCAGCGGCCACGCGGCATCGAGCTGACCAAGGACGACAAATACTGCCTCGTCGCGGTCGGCGACGACGACACGATCCAGATGATCGACACCAAAACCGGTGAGATCACGGCCAATCTACCGTCGGGGCCCGACCCCGAGCTGTTCACGCTCGATCCGACCGGCAAGACGCTCTATGTCGCCAACGAAAACGACAACACCGTCACCATCATCGACATGGACAAGCGCGTGCCGCTCGGCGAGGTGCAGGTCGGCGTCGAGCCGGAGGGGATGGGCATCAGCCCGGACGGCAAGATCATAGTCAACACGTCTGAGACGACCAACATGGCGCATTTCATCGACACCGCGACGCGGCAGATCGTCGCCAATGTGCTGGTGGATTCGCGTCCACGCTTCGCCGCCTTCAAGAGCGACGGCTCGGAGCTATGGGTCTCGGCGGAAGTCGGCGGCACGCTCAGCATCATCGATCCGGTCAAGCACGCGGTGACGAAGAAGGTCACCTTCTCCATTCCCGGGCTGCGCAGCGAAGCGATCCAGCCGGTCGGCATCAATCTCACGAAGGATGGCAAGACCGGCTTTGTCGCGCTCGGCCCCGCCAACCGCGTGGCGGTAATCGATGGCAAGACGCATGAGGTGACCAAGTATCTCCTCGTTGGCCAGCGCGTCTGGCACATGGCCTTCACTCCGGACGCGAAGTATCTTTTGACCACCAACGGCATCTCCAACGACGTATCGGTCGTCGACGTCGCCAGCCTCAAGGTGATCAAGTCGATCCAGGTCGGCGAACTGCCCTGGGGCGTGACCATCACGCAGCACTGAACCGAGAGGAGCCGCGCGGCACGGCATGATGCACGGCACGACCAAAGGTCCGCAGGCGCTCGCGATCGAGAACGTGAGCCATTCCTATGGCGCACGGCAGGCGCTCGACAATGTCGCCTTCGCCGTGCCGCCCGCGACCTTCGCCGTACTGCTCGGCCTCAACGGCGCTGGTAAAAGCACGTTGTTCGCGCTGATCACGCGGCTCTACGGCGCCCAGCGCGGCCACGTGCGCATCTTCGGTCATGACGTCGCGCGCGAGCCGGGCGAAGCCCTGCGCATCCTCGGCGTCGTGTTCCAATCGCGCACGCTCGATCTCGATCTCTCGGTGATGCAGAATTTGATGTATCACGCGGCCCTGCACGGCATCGACAAACGCACCGCGCGCGCCCGCGCTGAGGAGGTTCTGGCGCGCATCGCGCTCTCAGACCGCGCCCGCGACAAAGTGCGCCATCTCTCTGGCGGGCAGATGCGGCGCGTCGAAATCGCGCGCGCACTGCTACATCGGCCGCGCCTTCTCGTGCTCGACGAGCCGACTGTCGGCCTCGACATCAATTCGCGCGCGGACATCCTCGGCCACGTTCGCCAGCTGATTGCCGAGGAAGGCATCGGCGTCCTCTGGGCGACGCATCTGATCGACGAAGTCGCCGATGACGACCAGGTGATCGTACTGCATCAAGGCCAGGTGCTGGCCGATGGACCGGCGGCAAAGGTGGTCGCCGATTGCGGCGCGCCGGATATTCGCGCGGCCTTCACGAAACTCACCGGCACCGCGCAAACAACCGGCGAGGCCGCATGAGCACCGCGAGCGCCGACAATCTCGCCCATGTTGCGCCAGCGGGCGCCGAGCGCCGTGGCTTCACGCTGCGGCAATACGCGATCTGCCTCAAGGGCATTGTCTGGCGCGAAAGCCTGCGCTTCCTGCATCAGCGCGAACGCTTCGTCTCTGCGCTGGTGCGGCCGCTGGTGTGGCTGTTCATCTTCGCCGCCGGCTTCCGCCAGGTGCTCGGCGTTTCGATCATCCCGCCCTACGAGACCTATATCCTCTACAGCGTCTACATCACGCCGGGCCTGATGGCGATGATCCAACTGTTCAACGGCATGCAGTCGTCGCTCTCGATGGTGTACGACCGCGAGATGGGCAATATGCGAACACTGCTGGTGAGCCCGCTGCCGCGCTGGTTCCTGCTCTGCTCGAAACTCATCGCCGGCACCGCCGTGTCGCTGTTGCAGGTCTATGCGTTTCTCGCCATCGCCTGGTTCTGGGAGATCGAGGCGCCGCCGCTCGGCTATCTCACGGTGCTGCCGGCGCTGGTGCTCGCCGGCCTGATGCTCGGCGCACTCGGCATGCTGATCTCGTCCGTGATCAAGCAGCTCGAGAATTTCGCCGGCGTGATGAACTTCGTCATCTTCCCGATGTTCTTTGCATCCTCGGCGCTCTATCCGCTCTGGCGCGTGCAGGAGGGCAGCCCCCTGCTCTACTATGTGTGTCAATTCAATCCATTCACGCATGCGGTGGAGCTCATCCGCTTCGCGCTCTATATGCAGATCAATTGGATTTCGCTCGCCGTCGTCCTCGGATGCACCGTGCTGTTCACGGTCGCAGCCATCATTGCCTATGATCCGTCGCGGGGCTTCCTGGCACGGCGTGGCGAACCGGGAGGTGGAGCATGAGACGTCTCGTCTTTGGAGCCATTGCCGCTTGCTTCACGGCGACAGCCGCGCACGCCATCGATCCGCGCCACCCGGATTGGCCGTGCAATCAGATCATGGTGCCGAGCATGTCGGTCGCCGCCTTCTGGACCGGATCGCCGATCGACGACGTCGGTGACGCTTGGCAGAAGGACGAAGCGGTGCAGGATCTCGTGCAGCGCCTGGCGGCGCGCCGCACGCCGATCGAGGAAGCGGAAAAGGCAGCAACCGATTTTGTCGCCGGCGCGCAAGCCGAGAAACAGAAGAAGGCCGCTCTGCTGTTCGCCGGGCTGTTCGCGACGCTGAACAGCGAACGCACCCAGGTCATGGACGGCATCGAGCGCTTTGCAAAGCGGCAGCAGGAACTGCGCACCCAGATCCAGGCCGAGATCACGCAGATGCGTCAGAAGCAGGATGCCAACCAGACGAACGCGGCAAATCCTGATGATTCCGCCGCGACCAAACTCGGCGAGCAGATCGCCTGGGACACGCGGGTCTATGACGAACGGCGGCACACGATCGGTTATGTCTGCGAGGTGCCCGCGAACATCGAGCGGCGGCTCGGCTCGCTGGCGCGCGCGATCCAGCAAGCCCTGGAGTGAGCGCGTCGTTAGTGAGCGATGGCGCTGGACACAATACGCGCGCCGAACATGATCCGCTCGGCGATGCGGTTGATGTCGTCCGGATCGAGCGCCTTGCGCTGCAACGTGACGCTGAGGCTGCCGAGAACATTGTGCTGCGAGTCGAACAGTGGCGCCGCGATGCCGCTCAAGCCTGACGTGACCTGTTCTGTCGTGACATCGTAGCCGTCGGAGCGGATGCGCTTGAGCGTCGCGCGCACCTCGTCGAGCGTGTCGCCGAGGCCGGCCGCGGCAAAGGCCTCGGTCTGCTGGGCATACAGGCGCGCCAGCTTTGGGGCCGCAAGGTTCGCCAGGATGATGCGCGACGCCGCGCCGCGCAAAAGCGGCAAGGCCAGTCCGCGTTCATAGGTCGAGCGAAAGCCGACATTGCCCTGTTCCTGATGCACGCAGAGCACCTTGTCACGATAGCGCCGGCACAGCAGCGTGATTCCGGGGAAATCCGCCGCCAGTTCGATCATGACCGGGCGGCTGGCGACGATCAACGGATCGCGCGCGCGCATGCAGTAGTCGAGTTCGGCGATCCGGGGGCCGAGCGTGAAGCCTACCCCGGGAAGGGACGTGAGGATTTCCGCATCGGTGAGGACCTTGAGGTAGCGGTACAACGTCGAGCGGGTGTAGCCGAGCCGGCCGTGAATCTCGTCGAAGTTCCAGCGCGAGCCGGCCTCTTCGAACAGGTCGAGTAGCCCGATCATGCGCTCCAGGCTGCTGGACTCGCCGCCCGCGGCCTCCGCACGCTCCGTGACACGCTCGTTCATCGTTGCCTCGCCAGCGCCCTGGGCTGCAAATCGGTTTGACACGACCATAAATCCTACAATATAGGATTTCAAATCGGGTACTTGTGAAGCTCCGCAGCCGTCCGCGTCCAGACCGTAAATCCTGGATTACAGGATTATAGCAGCGTCTTCAGGTGAGGCAGCAATGGACACCCAAGTCATCGTCGTCGGCGCCGGCCCAGTCGGCCTGACCCTGGCCATTGATCTCGGCCGCCGCGGCATCCGCTGCACGCTGATCGAGCGCAAGGATGCGCCGGAGTTCCTGCCCAAGATGGAACGCTGCAACGCGCGCACGATGGAGATGTACCGGCGCCTCGGCCTTGCCGACAAAGTCCGCGCGGCGGGCCTGCGCGGTGACGTCCCGATGGACGTCTACGTGGTCCTGTCGATGACCGAGAAGCCGCTGCTGCATCTCGAGTATCCGTCGGTCGACGCCGCGCGCAAGGAGATCGCCGCGTGCAATGACGGCACGACGGCGCTCGAGCCCTATCAGCTCATCTCCCAATACACACTCGAACCCTTGCTCAAGTCGATCGCCGAAAGCCTGCCCAGCGTGACGGTGCGTTACGGCTGCGAATTCGTTTCGCTGGAGCAGGACGCGCAAGGCGTCACCGTGACGGCGCGCACCAGCGCCGGCGCCACGGAGACCATGCGCGCGGCATACGTTGTGGGCTGCGATGGCGGCGCCAGCCCGGTGCGCAAGCAGCTCGGCATTCCCCTGCGCGGCGAGGGCAATCTGATGGAGTTGCGCCAGGCGCTCTATTATTGCGAGGACCTGTTCGACCGCATTCCGATCGGCAACGGTCCGGGCAAAGGCCGCCACTACCACGTCGCCGACGACCGCGCCTCGTTCCTGATCATGCAGGACTCGACCAAGCATTTCACGCTGCACGCGCGGGTCGGCAGCGACGAGGAGATGAAGAGCCAGTTCGAGAAGGTGGTCGGCGTTCCCGTCAAATACGAGATG
>DASXOK010000406.1:0-3801 GCA_036494425.1 Pseudolabrys sp. | reverse complement strand
GTCAGATCCGCGGATCTGCTGCTCGGTCGTCGGCGCGCTCGTTTTCGGGGTGTCCGTCATCAGGAGATGGCCGCCCGTCAGTCCGGGCTTGTCCACCCAAGCCTGTAACGTCTCCGAAAGCATCTCTTTGAGGTCGGTCTCGCTGCCAGCTTGGGGCGACAGCCGGATTGTCGCAAGCGCGGCGGCGACACCGCCGCCGAAGCTCAAGGCCAAGCGGCACTGGCTGCGAACCATGTTAAGATGATGAGGCATCATCTTCTGCGACCAGGGGGTCGGCGCGTTCAGCCGGTCGAGATAGCCCTTCGACGTCAGCGTCTCATATTGCTCCAGCTCGTAGAGGACGAAGAAGCCTTCGGCGTCGAGCGTGCTTGTCCATCGCGAGCCGCGCCGGAAGCCGGGAATGCCCAGCCGCTCCGGAAAGTGCTCATGGGAATGCCAGTCGCCCCACTCTGCGCGCTGGTCTGCGCGGACATTCCACCACATCGCGACGGCGGCCTTGCCCAGAAGTGACATGATCGACCTTTCAGTGTGTATTCGAATTATCTCGCGTCATTCGCCGCCGCGATCACGGCCCTGCTTCCCCGTAACGCGCGCCGAGCCCGCGTTTCCGCGTCAACTGTCTTTGCCAGCGTGGCCGTCGGCACCTCGATGCTGATGGTGATGTCGGTTGGCATCGCCTTCGCGAGGCCGACGAGATCGATGCCGCCTTCGCCCGGGAACATCCGTTCCTCGCGGGCAGCATGGATCATGGCTTCTATCGTCGTTGGTCGTTCGGCGGGCGCATCGCAAATTTGCCAATAATGCAGTCGGCTTTGTGGAATCCTGCTGAGGTCTTCGAGACGGCTGCCCGACCTGTCGAAATGCAGGGCATCGATGAGGATGCCGGCCGCGGGCGACTGCGCCATCGCGATGATACGGGATGCGCTCGGCATATCAGGCACGAACGTCCAGGGCATGAATTCGAGATCGGCGGTCAGACCGAAGCGCTCGGCAAGCGCGCAATACTCGACGAAGCGATCGGAAAAGCGATCCAGATCGGGATCGTAGGCTGCAACCAGCGTGTGTTTTGCGCCGAGCTCGCGGCCCGCTTCCATGAAAGCTTCGAACGATGCAACGACGGTGTCAGGCCTGAATGCAACGACTTCGAGATCGGCGACGCTGACACCGGTTGCGGCGAGGTGCGCCTTCGTCTCCCTCATTTGTTGCCGATCCTCCATCAGCGGATAGGCCGTGCCGCCGGGCGTCGCGGCCAGCAGCCGCAAGCCGACTTGCTCGAAGCCGCAGGCGTGCGCCACGTCGATGAGTTGCGGCGGCGGAAGATCGAGCGCGGTCAGGGCGGCAAGGGAAAACGTCGGCATGACTACCTCCTTCAGCTCATCTAATATATTTACAATCACATGTCTCTTTCTGACGATCGCCGCTGGGATGGCGAGACCGACCTGCTGGTGATCGGTGCGGGCGCCGCCGGGATGACGGCCGCGCTTGTCGGCGCGCTCGAGGGGTTGCGCGTCGTGCTTTGCGAAAAATCGGACGTGGTCGGCGGCACGACGGCGACATCGGCGGGCACGGTCTGGATCCCCGGCAGCCGGCAAAGCGAGCGCGCCGGCGTACCCGATACGATCGCGGCGGCGAAGACCTACCTCGGCGCGATCCTGGGCGAGGATGCCGCCGACGAGCGATTGCTGACGTATCTGGCCTCAGGACCGCTTGTTCTCGATTATCTCGAAGCGCGGACCAGCGTCGTCTTCGCGCCGCCGCCGGTACATCCGGATTACTTGAACCTGCCGGGTGCGGCCGTCGGAGGCCGTGCGCTCGGCGCCGCGCCGTTTGACGGCAGGAAGCTCGGCGCCGATTTCATCCGCGTGCGGCCACCTCGCCGCGAATTCACGGTGCTGGGCGGGATGATGGTCGGCAAAACCGATATTCCGGCCTTGCTGCGGCCATTTGAATCGTGGGCCAACTTCAAGCACGCCGTCGGTCTTCTCGTTCGACATGCGCTTGACCGACTCCGCTTGAAGCGCGGGACGCGTCTGCTCATGGGCAATGCGCTCGTCGGGCGGCTGCTCTATGACATCAGACGATTGTCCGTGGACATCCGCTACCGCACGGCTTTGAAGGAATTGGTCAAGGTCGGCGATCAGATCGCTGGCGCCGTGCTGACCACGCCTGCGGGAGAGATCACCTTGCGTGCACGCAAGGGCGTCGTGCTGGCAAGCGGCGGGATCGGCTGGAGCGCCGAACTGCGTGAGCGGCTGCTCCCGGAGAATACACGGCGCTACTCGCTCTCCCCCGACTCCAACACGGGCGACGGCATCCTCGCCGGCGAGCGTGCCTCCGGATCAATCGATACCGAACTCAACAGCCCGGCGTTGTGGATGCCGAGCTCGGTGATGAAGCAGCCGGACGGTCATCTCTCGGTGTTTCCGCACATCATGCTGGATCGCGCCAAGCCGGGACTCCTGGCCGTGGACCGGAGCGGCCGCCGTTTCGTCAATGAAGCCAACTCCTATCACGACTTCGTCCAGGGCATGCTGCAGTCGAACCGTTCGCCGGCCAGCGTGCCATCATATCTCGTCTGCGACCGCAGCTTTATCGCCGATTACGGGATCGGTCTCGTTCATCCCGGCACGCGCGCACTGCGACGTTTCGCGGAAGCGGGTTACCTGTTCGAGGGTCATACGATCGCAGAGCTCGCCGCCGCGATTGGCGTGGATGGCGAGGCGCTGGCGCGCACGATCGAGCGTTACAACCGCGACGCCGAAACCGGTGTTGACGAAGAGTTCGGCCGTGGCACAAGCGAGCTCAATCGCTTCAACGGCGATGCCGCGAGCAAGCCCAATCCATGCCTTCGCCGGATTGGGCCCGGTCCCTATTATGCGGTCGCGGTCTGGCCGTCGGATCTGGCTGGTAGCGCCGGCTTGCGCGTCGATACGAGCGGACGCGTGCTCCGGTCGGATGGCAGCGTGGTCAGCGGACTCTATGCGGTTGGTACTGATGCGGTCTCGATCTTCCGCGGACACTATCCGGGGCCGGGGACAATGATCGGGCCTGCGATGGTGTTTGCGTGGCGAGCGGCGATGCACGCCGCGGGCTCTTTGGATGAGGGGTGAGTACGGCGGCGCGGCTAACGCGCGGTGACCGCTTCCTCGAGCGTATCGGTGAGCTGCTCGTGGACGAACTCGAGGGCAAAGCCTTCCTCGAGATTGCGCACCACGCGCGACTGCACCTTGCCGAGCAGGACCAGCGATTTCAGCGGCGGGCGGTGCTCGGCGGCGATCGCCGCACCCGAGTTCGAGAGGTCGATGATGCGGCAGGTCATCTTGGTGCCATCCTCGAGCGTCAGCATCGCGATCGGGTTGCGCGGCACGACGCGGTCGTGACGGCGATCTTCCGGCAGGTTGAGGATGTCGCGGTTGGCGAGCCAGGTCAGCTGCGCGGCAAGCTTGTCGCGCTTGCGCGCGGTGGCGCCGACCGTCATGGCAAAGCCGTTGTCGATGATGCGGGTGATGCGGCCCTCGACGCGGCCGATATGGTCGAGATAGGCGATCACGCGGTCGCCGACATTGCCGATGCCGGGCGCGAGCAGGGCGAGGCCGCCCGGCGACATGTTGATGATCTGGCAGGGAAACTCGCGGCGGTCGGGCAGCATGTAGCGGCCCAGCAGATGCACCTTGACGCGCTGGAAGCGTCGGCGCTCTTCGGCGGCCGGCAGAACGGACTTTTTGTACGGCAACGCCATCTTGGACCCAACCCGCACACCCATAGGTGTCGAAAAATCCTACGTCCAACAGGGTTAACGAG
>DASXOK010000405.1:0-3498 GCA_036494425.1 Pseudolabrys sp. | reverse complement strand
GACCTGCCTCGGCAACATGAACGTCCTCGGGCGGGGTGTCCCGGTGGTACGCTTTGCGTTTCCACCGGCACGCCGCCGTCTGGATTCTCAAATCGTCCGCTCGGCCTTTGCCCCCTCACTTAAAGGGGTTTAGCCGTGTCTTCTTCCTCTCTCCCTGTCGCTACGCTTGGTACGCCGCGCATCGGTCCGCGCCGCGAACTCAAAACTGCGCTCGAAAGCTACTGGTCGGGCAAGTCCGGCGCCAAGGACCTGCTCGAAGCCGCCGCCGGCTTGCGCGCGGCGAACTGGGCCCGGCAGAAGGCCCTCGGCATCACCGTCATCCCGTCGAACGATTTCTCGCTCTACGATCACGCGCTCGACACCAGCGTGATGGTGGGCGCGATCCCCGACGTCTATGGCTGGCGCGGCGGCGCCGTGCCGCTCGACACCTATTTCGCCATGGCGCGGGGCACCGTCGGCGCAAGCGAAGAGCCCTCCTGCGGCCACGCGCATCACGGCGCCGGTACGCCGGCGCAGGAAATGACAAAGTGGTTCGACACCAACTACCACTACATGGTCCCGGAGCTGACGCCGGACCAGGCGTTCACCCTCGCCTCTCTCAAGCCGCTCGACGAGTATATCGAGGCCAAATCCCTTGGCTATCGCACGCGTCCGGTGCTGCTGGGCCCGGTGACCTATCTCACGCTGGCCAAGAGCAAGGCGGCCGGGTTTGATCCGCTGTCGCTGTTGCCACGACTGATGCCGGTCTACATCGACATCCTACGGCGCCTGGCCGCCAATGGCGCCGAGTGGGTGCAGATCGACGAGCCGTGCCTCGTGCTCGACATCGATGACGCCAGACGCGAAGCCTTGCGCACGGCCTACGGGGAGATCGCCCATGCGCTGCCTAGTCTCAAAGTCATGCTGGCGGCGTATTTCGGGGCGCTCGGCGACAATCTCGACACCGCGCTCGCGCTGCCGGTCGCGGGCCTTCATCTCGATCTCGTCCGCGCGCCCGAACAGTTGAATGCCGTTCTCGACAAAGCGCCGCGCGGCCTCGTCCTCTCGCTCGGCATCATCGACGGCCGCAATATCTGGCGCGCCGATCTTCCCTCTCTCGCCGAGAAGCTCCGCGCCGCGGTGGCGCGGCGCGGCACCGACCATGTGCAGATCGCACCGTCATGCTCGCTGTTGCACGTGCCGGTCGACCTCGACCTCGAAACCGGCCTCGATCCCGATGTCAAAAGCTGGCTCGCCTTCTCGGTGCAGAAAATGCGCGAGCTGTCCGTGCTCGGAACGGCGCTGAGCGGACAGGCCGATGCGGTGAAAGCCGAGCTCGACGCCTCGGCCGCCGCCGCGGCATCGCGCAGGACGTCCGGCAAAGTCCACGACGCCGCGGTGGCTGCGCGCGTCGCATCGCTCACGCCGGAGATGGCCGCCCGCAAAAGTCCCTTTGACGTGCGCGCGAAAGCGCAACAGCGCCGCTTCAACCTGCCGGCGTTCCCGACCACGACGATCGGGTCGTTTCCGCAAACGTCCGACGTGCGAAAGGCGCGCGCCGCGCATGCCAAAGGCACGCTCGGCGACGCGGACTACGAGCACTTCCTCAGGCAGGAGACGGCGCGCGCCGTGCAATGGCAGGAGGAGATCGGTCTCGACGTGCTCGTGCATGGCGAGTTCGAGCGCAATGACATGGTTCAGTATTTCGGCGAGCAGCTCGCCGGCTTCGCCTTCACCAAAAGCGGCTGGGTGCAGTCCTACGGATCGCGCTGCGTGCGGCCGCCGATCCTCTATGGCGATGTTTCACGTCCAAGTCCGATGACCGTCGGCTGGTGGCAATACGCCCAATCGCTCACGGCCAAGCCGATGAAAGCCATGCTGACCGGCCCCGTCACGATTCTGAACTGGTCGTTCGTGCGCGACGACATTCCACGGGCGGCGGCGTGCCATCAGATCGCGCTGGCCATTCGCGACGAGGTCGGCGACCTCGAAAGCGCGGGCGCGACGATGATCCAGATCGACGAGGCGGCTTTGCGTGAAGGCCTTCCGCTGCGTCGCACGGCATGGAAGGACTATCTCGGCTGGGCCGTTTATTGCTTCCGTCTGTGTGCGTCCGGCGTCGCCGATGACACGCAGATCCACACCCACATGTGCTACTCGGAGTTCAACGACATCATCGACGCCATCGCGGCCATGGACGCCGACGTCATCTCGATCGAAACGTCGCGGTCGAAGATGGAGCTGTTGGATGCCTTCAAGAACTACCGCTACCCGAATGCGATCGGGCCCGGCGTCTACGACATCCATTCTCCGCGCGTTCCGGCCGTCGATGACATGGCCGGCCTCATGACGCTCGCCCGCCAGCGCCTTGCCGACGAGCAGCTTTGGATCAATCCCGACTGCGGCTTGAAGACCCGCAACTGGCAGGAGGTTCGTCCGGCGCTGGTCAATATGGTGGCGGCCGCCCGGCAGCTCCGCGTCGCGGTGTAAGCTCCGAAAGCCAGCCGTCATGCCTAAAGCATAACGGCTGGAACCGGGCTTAGGCGGCCTCAGCCCGAAGGCATGCTGCACGACCAGCTTCAAATCGGCGGATCACACTGTTAACCTCTTCGCCGCAGGCAGAGGATGCGCGCGACGCGCCGAGCCCAACCAATCGAGAGCAGGCTGCGTTGCCGCCGCTGCGGACGAGACACATCGCTGGCTTTTGGTTCGCGCTGTGCCGCCGCTCGATGACCACGCGTATATTCTCAGGTGGTGCAGAATGCTGACCGACATTGAGTATCTCAAGCGCGCACAAGCCCTTCTCACCGGAGAAAAGAGAATTCTCGAGATGGTGGCGAAGGGGGACGCGCTTGCTCAAATACTGGACGGCGTGTGCCGGCTCGTGGAGGAACAAGCCAGCGGTGTCCTGACGTCGATCCTGCTGGTTGACGGCAATTGCTTGCGCCACGGTGGCGCACCCAGCCTTCCAAAGGCCTACACGAATGCCATCGATGGCGGTGTGATCGGGCCTTCTGCAGGGTCCTGCGGAACAGCCGCATACCTGGGGGAACAGGTCATCGTAGGGGATATCGCAACCGACCCCTTGTGGGCCGCCTACCGCGAGGTGGCTTTGCCGCACGCTCTCCGCGCCTGCTGGTCCACGCCTGTCTTCTCGTCGCGCGGCAAAATTATCGCGACATTCGCCATGTATTATCGCGAGCCGCACAGCCCGAGCCCGCGCGATCAGGAGATCATCGAACAGATTACTCATCTCGCGGGCGTCGCAATTGAACGTACGCTGACACAGGATGCTCTGCGCCGGAGCGAAGCCTATTTGGCCGAAGCGCAGCGACTGAGCCACACCGGCAGTTGGGCGTTCAATGCCATATCGAAAAAGGCCGCGTATTGGTCGGAGGAAAATTTCCGTATTTGGGACTTCGATCTGCAGCGAGGACCTCCTGATCGTGACGCGACTTGGCAACGGATACACCCGGAGGATCGCGACAGGCTGACCGAATTGAGTGAGAAGGCATTGCG
>DASXOK010000404.1:0-17793 GCA_036494425.1 Pseudolabrys sp. | reverse complement strand
GATGTCGGCATGACCGGCGACTTCGACTCCGTCATCGGCATGGTGAAGGACGAGCCGTTGACACGCTTCCTGCGCAAGGTGCCGGGCTCGAAGTTCGAGGCGGCGGGCGGACCGGCGACGCTCTGTGGTATCGCGGTGGAGACCGACGACGCGACCGGTCTTGCGCGCAAGGTCGGCGCGGTGCGGCTCGGCGGAGCCCTGGAACAGGCACGGCCGGCGTTTTGGGAAGCGTGACATCTGACAACATCGTCCCCACCCCCGACCCCTCCCGACCACTCGCAAGATGCTCTGGGGGGGAGGGGAGAGAACGATTGACCGCGACTCCCCGCGATGATTCCGTAGAGATAATGATTCGCCGGGGTGTGCATGGGTCCGGCAGCGTGTGACTCGGCACGGCGGACATGGGCCTTCACGTCAACAGCAATCTCGCGCTCGAACGTCCGGTCGAAGTCCTGCGGCCCGTGCCGGCGCGCGACGCGCGGGCTGAGCTCGCCGCGCAATTCATTCCGGCCGGCGCGCGCGTGCTCGACCTGAGCCGCGGCAAGACGCTGGAGCGTCATCTGCCGAACGGCTGCTCCTATCGCGGCGTGGCGATGAACAAAACCGGCACTGGCGATTTCCCGACGCAGGCGGCGGCGCGATCCGATATCGTCGTGATGCTCGGCGCGCTCGAGCATGTTGCCGATCTTGAAGGGCTGTTCACGCATCTGCGCTTCGCGCGCCACGATGTAATCCTGAGCTATCACGCGACCGACTTGATGCAGGTTGGCGATCGCGCGGCGCGCGGTTTCGTCAATGCCTTGAGCTTCTACGATCTCACGCTGCTGTTCGATCGCTACGGCTTCCGCATCGCCTGCACAGCGCCGATCGACGAGAGGCAGATGCTGATGCGCCTGACGCCGACCGAGCGGATGAAGTCGCACGCGCCGTGTAGCGTCGCGGTGGTGTCCGACAGCGACGGCAGCGACTTCGGCGGCCGGCTCGGCCTCTCGATGATCAATGCGCTGCTGCCGGGCGAGGCGGAGGTGCATCATCTCACCTTCCGCACGCTCAACGAGGCGCGCGAGGCCTATGACCTCGTGGTGCTCGGCACCGGCAACAGCCTGTTGCAGCCGCTGACGAGCGATGCGCTGCTGAACGTCGCCGAGCGGGGGAAGGCGGCGATCGGCATCTTCGGCACGCAGTACCGCGAACTGCTGCCGCGGCCGGTGATCGACCGGCTGCTCGACCGGCTCGATGTCTGGTACGCGCGCAACGAGGACGACGTGCTGATGTACGGGCGCGGGCGCACTAACGTCGTGCACCTCGGCGACTGGCTGATCGAGCAGTTCCCGCTGACGCGCGCGTGCGCTGACGAGCCGCTGGAGATCGGCGGCGAGATGGGCGAGCTCGCGCTCGACCGGGCGATCCAGACCATCCAGACGCACCGGCAGGTCTATTCCTCAAGACTGGCGCCGTTCCTCTGCGCGCTCACGGCGGCCGACTATGCCGCCTATGCCGAGGCGCCGGCGGGCAACATGCCGGACATGCGCTCCGGCACGTTCCGCAGCCTACTCGTCGATGTGTTCGGCCGCGGCTATCCGGAGAAGCAGTTCTTCATGGTCGATCGCGACGCCGTCGCCTGCTACAAGGCGCGGGTGCATCGCAATGTGGCCGAGCTCCGGTTGCGGGTGGAGATGGCCCTCGCCAACGTGGCGGTGGCGGGCGTCTAAGGTCAGTCCGGGGCGCGGGCTTTAGCCCGCGAGCCCGGAATCCATAACCCCCAGCGCTGCGGAGTATGGATTCCGGGTCCGGCCCTTCGGGCCGCCCCGGAATGACGGCAGAGTTTATTTTCCCGCGCGACCGGACTATATAGCCGCCGGCAGCAGCCCTTCCAGCAACCCGAACCACTAGAAGTCGTCGGTCATGGCCGGTCATTCCCAATTCAAGAACATTATGCACCGCAAGGGGAAGCAGGACAAAGTCCGCTCCAAGCTGTTCGGCAAACTTGCGCGTGAAATCACGGTCTCGGCCAAGCTCGGCATGCCGGACCCGGCCTTCAACCCGCGCCTGCGCGCGGCCGTGCTTGCAGCCCGCGCCGAGAACATGCCGAAGGACAATATCGAGCGCGCTATCAAGAAGGCGTCCGGGAGCGACACCGAGAGCTACGACGAGATCCGCTATGAGGGCTACGCGCCCGGGGGCGTCGCAGTGATCGTGGAGGCGCTGACCGACAACCGTAACCGGACGGCCGGCGAGGTGCGTTCCATCTTCACCAAGGCCGGCGGCAACCTGGCCGAGACGGGTGCGGTCTCCTTCATGTTCGACCATGTCGGCGTCGTCGAGTTCGACGCCAAGGTCGCGAGCGCCGACACCATGCTGGAAGCGGCGATCGACGCCGGAGCCGAGGATGTCGCCTCGACCGAGGATGGCCATCAGGTCTTCACCACCACCGACAGCCTGCGTGACGTGAGCAAGGCGCTGGAGGCCAAGTTCGGCGAGCCGCGCAAGTCGGCCATGCTGTGGAAGCCGCAGAATACGATCGCCGTGGACGACGAGGCCGGCGAGAAGATCCTCAAGCTGATCGAGAGCCTCGACGACAATGAGGACGTGCAGAACGTCTACGCCAACTTCGAAGTCTCCGACGCGCTTGTGCAGAAGATGAGCGCCTGAGCTTGTCCCGGGCGCAGCGCTGCACCCTTGGTGATGCGCTGCAGACCCGGGACCGCAAAAAGGTTTGCGACTGTGGCGGTCCCGGATCTGCGGTGCACCGCTAAGGCGCTGCACCGCGTCCGGGACAAGGACTCCCAAGCCCGCAGCGCATGCCCTCGCAATATCCAGCACATTTCCATTTCTTTGCTTGACGCCCGCGTGGAGCGGTTTAAGTCAGTTTTGTTTGCTGCGCGTTCGCGCGCGGCTTCATGCAGGATGCGTTCAACAATGCCAAGCGATGGCTCTAGTCCCAAGCGCCTGCCGCTGATGGCAACCGTGGCCTGATCGCCCCTTCGTGGCGCATGCCCGGTCGCTGCCAGCGGCCGGCCATTCAGGTGCGCCATGGATATTGAAACTGCCACCATCGAAAAGCTCGATCCCGCTGTGCTCGCGCGCGAGCTGCTGCCGCAGCACGTCGCCGACAATGTCGTAACCCTCAACCAGCTCGACAACGACGTCGCAGCGGCTGTCCTGGCGCAGCTTCCGGCCGAGCGTGCGGTCGAAATCCTCGATCAACCCGAGCTCGACTTCGCCCCCGACTTGGTCGAACTGCTACCGCCGGACCAGGCGAGCCGCCTGCTGGCCGCCATGTCGGCCGACCGCGCTGCGGACATCTTCCGGCAACTCCACGATCCCGAGCGGGGCGAGTTGCTCGGCCGTCTCGATGCCGAGACCCGTGCCTCGATCGAGCGGCTGCTGGTCTATCCGCCCAACACGGCCGGCAGCATCATGACGACCGAGTTCGTCAGCGTCCCCTCGACATGGACCGTAGCGCAGACGCTGGAGTACATTCGCCATGTCGAGCGCACGCGGGAGACTGTGTATGCCATCTATATTCTTGACCCGGCGACGCGGCGGCTGGTGCAGATGGTGCCGCTGCGGCGGTTGATCGCGGCGGAGCCGGAGGCGTCCATACTCTCGGCTTGCCGGGCGCATGAGCCCATCACGGTTTCGCCGCTCACCGACCAGGAAGATGTCGGGCGGCTGTTCCGCAAATACGACCTGCTGGCGGTGCCGGTGGTGGATAATGTCGGACATGTGCTCGGCATCGTCACCGTCGACGACGCCATCGACGCGATGCTTGAGGAATCCAACGAGGACGTGCAGAAGTTCGGCGGCATGGAGGCGATCGGCGAGCCCTACATGCAGATCAGCTTCGGCCAGATGATCCGCAAGCGGGCCGGTTGGCTCTGCGCGCTGTTCCTGAGCGAGATGCTGACCGCCAGCGCCATGCAGCATTTCGAGTCGGAGCTGGAGAAGGCGATCGTCCTGACCCTGTTCATCCCGCTGATCATGAGCTCCGGCGGCAACTCGGGCTCGCAGGCGACTTCGCTGCTGATCCGTTCGCTTGCCTTGCAGGAGATCAAGCTCTCCGACTGGTGGCGCGTGGCGTTGCGCGAACTGCCGACCGGCATCATGCTTGGCGCCATCCTTGGTGTGATCGGCATCCTGCGCATCACGCTATGGCAGCGGCTCGGCCTCTTCGACTATGGCCCGCATTGGGAGCTGGTCGCGTTGACGGTCGGCGCGGCGCTGGTCGGCATCGTCACGTTCGGATCGCTTGCCGGCTCGATGCTGCCGTTCATCCTGCAACGGCTCGGCTTCGATCCGGCCAGCGCGTCGGCCCCATTCGTGGCGACGTTGGTCGATGTGACCGGGCTGGTGATCTATTTCAGCGTCGCCTTGGCGATCCTGTCCGGCACGCTGCTATGACACGGCGAACAGCGCCAGCGCGGCGACGGCCACGGCGAGGCCGACGCGCTTGCGCGTATCGAGGCGTTCGTTGAACATCACCGCGCCGGCGATCGCGGTGAAGACGAAGCTCATCTGCGCGACAGGCACCAGCACGCTCGCCGGTCCGCGTGCAAGGCCGTCGAGCAGGAGCACAAATGCAACCACCAGCGCGATGGCCGCGAAGGGCGCGTAACGCCAGGCGAGCGGCGGCACCTTGTAGCCGCGGTCGCCACCGAGCGCGATCACGGTCGCCAGAGCGGTGAAGGTCCAGGCCTGCGCCGAGACCAGCGTCTCCGGCAGCGCACCGTGCTGCAATCCTACTTTGTGAAAGAAGCTGGTGAGCGCCATCGCGACGGTCGCGATCAGCACCTGCGCCAGCGAGCGGAAATTTTGACCCTTGCCGCGCGCGGGGTCGGACAGGAGCAGCCACACCGCGGCGAGCGCGCAGGCGAGGGCGGAGAGCTTGAAGGCGGTCACCGTTTCGCCGAGCAGCACGATGGCCAGAGCGGCGGTGATGGTGAAATTCAGCCGGAAGATCGCCGCGTTGGTGCTCACCGCGCCGGTCTTCAGGCTGGCGAGGAAATTGCGCACGGCGATGAGCAGGAACAGTCCGGCCAGCGAACCCCACAGCGCCGAGAGATGCGGATGCAGCGTGCCGGTGAGCCAGGCGTAAAGCGTGACGGCCGGGCAGAACACCCAGCCTTGCAACATGGCGAAGTGTCTCGCCTCGACGCCGTTTGCCGCCGCGCGTTTGTAGATGAGATCGCCCGCACCGAAGCAGACCATGGCGGCGAGGGCGATGCCGATACCGGGTGTCATGGAATGATGCGTGACGACAGATGATCGAACAGCGGCAGGCCGATGATGCCGGCGACGGCGATAATGATGTAGGCGACGCGGCGGTAGAGCAATTCGCTGGCGCCGTGGAACCAGATGTCACCGGCGGCGAGCGCGATGGCGAACGGTGCGCCGAACAAGAGCGCCAGGACTATGACCTGTGTGGTCAAGAGGCCAGTGTAAACGTACATCCCGATCGACAGTGCGCCCTGGACGATGAAGTAGACCATGATGTTGGCGCGCACGGTGGAGGCCCTGTTGGCGCCGCCGAGCCAGAAGATCAGCAGTGGCGGCGCTGCGATCTGCAGCGCGCCGCCGCCAAGGCCGGCCATGGCGCCGACGCCGAGCGAGGCGGCGACGGTGGGCCGTCCATGGTAGCGCCAGCCCGCGATGAGCGCGGTCAATGCGACCAGCACGAGAAGCGCGATGAACCAGCGCAGCAACAGCGGGTCGAGCAGAAGCAGTGCCAAGGTGCCGAGCGGCAGCGCGATGGCGCCGGCGACCGCGACCGGCGCGACCTCGCGCAAATTACTGTTTGGGATCACCTTGATCGCGAAAGGCAGGCTGCAAATCGTGTCGATGAGCAGGAGCGTCGGCGCGGCGACGCGCGGGCTGTACACTGCCGAGATCAGCGGCATGTAGATCAGCGCCGAGCCGAATCCCGAAAAGCCGCGCACCAGCCCGGACACGGCGGCCACACCGAGCGCGATCAAGAACCGCGGATCGGCGACGGCATCGCTGAACAGAGCGAGCGTTTCGGCTTTCAGCAAAGGCGGACTTCCCCGGCGAGGGAAACGGCAGGCTCGCTGTCCTAGCAGGCGCTGCGGCCCGGCGGTATCCCTTCCCGAGGCCCATTCTGGCCGAGCGGGGCGATTTGGGGCTATCAACGGGGTCCAATGAGAGACCCGATTCGCATCCTCGGCATCGATCCGGGGCTCCGCCGCACCGGCTGGGGCCTGATCGAAAGCGACGGCAACCGCCTGATCCACGTGGCCTGCGGCTCGGTGGAGACCAACGACCGCGCCACGCTCGGCGTGCGGCTGGTGACGATTCACGACGGGCTGATCGCGGTGATCGAACGCTATCAGCCGCACGAGGCGGCTGTGGAAAACACCTTCGTCAACACCAATGCGGCGGCGACGCTGAAACTCGGGCAGGCGCGCGGCATCGCCATGCTGGTGCCGGCCAAGGCGGGATTGAGTGTGGCGGAATATGCGCCGAATTTGGTGAAGAAGACCATTGTCGGCGCCGGCCACGGCGAGAAGGCGCAGATCCGCATGATGATCGGCGTGCTGTTGCCGAAGGCCGATCCGCAGAGCGAGGACGCGGCGGATGCGCTGGCGATCGCCATCTGCCATGCGCATCACCGGCAGAGTTTTGTGATGAAGGCGGCGATGAGATGAGGGGCAATTTTTCTTTTCTGTCATTCCGGGACGGCGCGAAGCGCCGGGACCGGAATCCACACTCCGCAGCGTTGGTGATTATGGATTCCGGGCTCGTCCGCCTTCGCCCCTTGGGCGCCGGCGGGCGCCCCGGAATGACAGCGGCGAGTGCGACGAAATGATCGGCAAGCTCAAGGGCGTCATCGACAGCTACGGCGAGGACTACGTCATCCTCGACGTGAACGGCGTCGGTTATCAGGTGCACTGCTCGGCGCGCACGTTGCAGGCGCTGCCCGACCCAAGCGAGGCAGCCACGCTGTCGATTGAAACTTACGTACGCGAGGACCAGATCAAGCTCTTCGGATTCGCCAGCGATGCCGAGCGTGAATGGTTCCGGCTGCTGCAGACGGTGCAGGGAGTCGGCGCAAAGGTGGCGCTGGCGGTGCTCGGTACGCTGAGAGTCTCGGAACTCGCGGATGCGGTGGCGATGCGCGACAAGGCGATTGTTGCGCGCACGCCCGGCGTCGGGCCGAAGGTCGCAGAACGGATTGTCACAGAGTTGAAGGATAAAGTGCCGGCCCTGACCAATCTCGATCCCGCGGTGGTGCATCTCGCAGGCGCGCTCGACGAGAAGCGCGCGCCGAAGCCGGTGGCCGATGCCGTGTCGGCGCTTGTCAATCTCGGCTACGGTCAGCCGCAGGCGGCAGCCGCTATCGCCGCAGCCGCGCGCAATGCGGGGGAGGGGGCCGATACTGCGATGTTGATCCGCCAGGGCCTGAAGGAGCTGGCGAAATGAGGAATGGTACGCGTACATGACGACGAAGCTGAGCGACAAGGACAAGGAACTGATCACGGCCGCGACCGCGGCGATCAAATCGCGCTACCGCGTCGACTGGCAGGAGGTGGGAGCGGCGATGCGCACGCGCGATGGCCGCGTGGTGACCGGCGTCAATCTCGATGCTTACGTCGGACGCGGCGCGGTCTGCGCCGAAGCGATCGCCATCGGCACCGCGCTGACCGACAAGGGCGACAACGGTATCGATACGATCGTCGCCGTGCGTCACCCCAAGCCCGGCGAGAAGGGCGAGATCATGGTGGTGTCGCCTTGCGGCACCTGCCGCGAGCTGATCCACGATTACGATCCCAAGGCGCGTGTGATCGTGCCGAACGGCAAGGTGGGACCGACGGTGACGACCATCGGCGAGCTGTTGCCGAACAAGTACCGGCGAGGGATGGATTAGCGAATGACCACCGCTCCCCGCCGCCTCGTCACAGCCGACAAGCGCGACGACGACGTCGATGCCTCGTTGCGTCCGCAGCGGCTCAACGACTTCATCGGCCAGGAGAAAGCGCGTGCGAACCTGTCAGTGTTCATCGAGGCGGCAAGGGCACGCAATGAGGCGCTCGACCACGTGCTCTTCGTCGGGCCGCCGGGCTTGGGCAAAACCACGCTGGCGCAGATCGTGTCGCGCGAGCTGGGCGTGAACTTCCGTTCCACGTCGGGCCCGGTGATCGCCAAGGCCGGCGATCTCGCGGCGCTCCTGACGAATCTCGAGCCGCGCGATGTGCTGTTCATCGACGAGATCCATCGGCTCAATCCGGCAGTGGAAGAAATCCTCTATCCGGCGATGGAGGATTTCCAGCTCGACCTCATCATCGGCGAAGGACCGGCGGCGCGCTCGGTGAAAATCGATCTCGCGCCCTTCACGCTGGTCGGCGCGACGACGCGCGCAGGGCTGCTCACCAATCCGCTGCGCGATCGCTTCGGCATCCCGATCCGGCTGAACTTCTATACCGAGGCCGAGCTGGAACTGATCGTGTCGCGCGGCGCGCGCGTGCTCGGCATCGGCATGACGCCGGACGGCGCCAACGAGATCGCGCGGCGCGCGCGCGGCACGCCGCGCATCGCGGGACGCCTGCTGCGCCGCGTGCGCGACTTCGCGCATGTGGACGGCGCCGCGCAGGTCGACCGCAGAATCGCCGACAATGCGCTCTCTGCACTCGAGGTGGACGCGGCAGGTTTGGATGCGATGGACCGGCGCTATCTTTCGACGATTGCGTTGAACTACGGCGGCGGGCCGGTCGGCGTGGAGACGATTGCCGCGGCACTGTCGGAACCGCGCGACGCCATCGAGGACATCATCGAGCCGTATCTGATCCAGAAGGGGTTCATCCAGCGCACGCCGCGCGGGAGGCTTTTGACATCGGCCGCCTTCAAGCACCTCGGCCTCGCCGAGCCGACACGCGATCCGGCGCAGTTCGGGTTGTTCGGCGGGGATGAGGAAACCGATTAAAGCGGCGGGAATTATGGTAGCATGTCGCCTATGAAAACCTTCACCGAGCGGGCCGCTGAGGCCCTTGACCTTCTCCCCGAAGAAATGCGGGAGCCGGCCGTCGCCTATATCTTCGAGCAGGCGGAAAAATATCGCGTGCTGAAACAAGAGATAGACAAGGGCTTGGCCGATATTGACGCGGGCCGCGTTCGCGAATGGGATTTCGCGGACTTTCTGCGAAGGGCGAAGCTCGACGAGCCCGAATCCCCGGTCAAATGAAGATCGTCTTCTCCGAAGAGGCGGATTCGGACTTATTGCATATTTTCACTTATCTCTCGGAACGAAACCGGAATGCAGCGGTGGCGCTGTCGGGGCTATTCAATACAAAATTGGAAAGCTTGGTTCACTTCCCTTTTATCGGCAGAGATCGTTCGATATTGGGTCGCGGACTTCGAAGTGTCGCCATCGAGAATTATGTTGTGTTTTACCGTGTGGAGAGGGATCGCACTCTGATTGTCCGCGTGTTTGATGGACGTCGAGACATCGACGCGGAGTTCGAACGATGAATGGAAACGCCCTCGACGGCGAGATCCGTGACGGCAGGCACCATCAGGTGGTGCGCATCTATTACGAAGACACGGATTTCTCCGGTATCGTCTATCACGCCAATTATCTGCGCTTCATGGAGCGCGGGCGGACGAACTATCTGCGCCTGATCGGGGCGGATCATCGCGCGCTGTTCGAGCAGGCGGCGGCGGAAGCGCTGGGCTTCGCCTTCGTGGTACGGCACATGAGCATCGACTTCAAGAAGCCGGCGCATATGGACGACCTCTTGGAAGTCGTCACCACGCCGGAGGAGGTCAAGGGCGCCTCGGTGATGCTGTATCAGCAGGTGAAGCGCGGCGAGGACCTCTTGGTTGAGGCGCGTGTGCAGGTCGCTTTCGTGTCCGGCGGACGCGCGCGGCCGATCCCGAAGCCGCTGCGCATCGCGATGAAGGCTGATCAGGAAGCGGGTGGCGATTCCAGCGTCCCGGCATAATGTGAGTGTCGATGCGGAACAAAGCTTTGCTCCGCGAGATATCGGGTGATCGCCATGACACACGACATGACACACGAAACGGCAACGCGAGCTTTCGCGCTATTCGAAACGGCTATCGGCGTCTGCGGCATCGTCTGGAGCGACCGCGGTCTTGTGGGCGCGCAGCTTCCCGAAGCGACGGCCGCGGCGACGCGTGCGCGTATCGTGCGCCGCTTTGCCGGCGCGGTGGAGGCGGCGCCGACGGCAAGTGTTCAACACGCGATCGACGGCATCGCAGCGCTGCTGCGCGGCGAGCCTCGCGACCTGACGGACATCGTGATCGACGACGATGGCACGCCGGAGTTCAACCGGCGCGTCTACGCCATCGCGCGCAAGATCGCGCCGGGCAACACACTGACCTACGGCGAAATCGCGGAACGGCTCGGCGACAAATTGCTGGCGCGCGCGGTCGGGCAGGCGCTCGGTGAAAATCCTTGCCCGCTGGTAATGCCGTGCCATCGCGTGCTCTCCGCGGGCGGCAAGACCGGCGGTTTCTCGGCGAGCGGCGGCGTGGTCACCAAGCTGCGTCTGTTGACCATCGAAGGCGCGCAGCCGGGCGGGCCGACGCTGTTCGATCATCTGCCGCTGGAAACACGGCGCCGCCGGCACGCCTGATCGCACCAAGGTCTATGCGCGAATACATCGACGCAGGCCCCGGACTCATGTAAAGCCCCTTCACATGAGGGTTTTCATATGACCTGGGGCAAAGGCGGCGGGCCCCGCGGCTATCACCACGGCAACCTCAAGGAAGCTTTGGTGCGGGCCGCGTTGGAGCTGATCGCGGAGAAGGGGCCGGCCGGCTTCACCTTCGCCGATGCGGCGCGCTGGGCGGGCGTGAGCCCGGCCGCGCCCTACCGGCATTTTCGCGACCGCGACGCGCTGCTAGCGGATGTGGCACGGCGCGGCTTCGAGGAATTCACCGGGGTGCTGCAGACCGCCTGGGATGACGGCCGCCCCGATCCGATGAGCGGGCTCGACCGGCTCGGCAGGGCCTATCTCGATTTCGCCAAGAACGAACAGGCTTATTATTCGGCCATGTTCGAGGCCGGTGTCGCGCCTGATACCGACGCGGAATTGCGCGTTTCCGGCGAACGTGCCTTTGGCGTATTGCGCGGCGCGGCGGACAAGCTCGTCGCATTGATGCCCGCGCCGGGGCGGCCGCCGGCGCTGATGGTGGCGCTCCACATCTGGTCGCTGGCGCACGGCATCGCGTCGCTTTTCGGCCGCGGCGATGCTGCGCGGCGCGCGGTGCCAATGCCGCCTGAAGAACTGCTGGAAGCGGCCGTACTGATCTACCTGCGCGGCCTAGGCCTTGGGCCGCCCGCGACCAGCGGTCGCAGCTAAATTCCCAATTTCATCTACCGCGCGACCGGTGCGACCCCATGTGAAGGGTCTTGACATTGAGCCGTCATGACCTTATCCATGTAAATGTTATTTACATTCACGCGAGGCCGACAATGACCATCACGGCGAAACTCGACGAATTCGGCAAACCCGCCTGGATCGCGCTGATCGTTCTGGGCTTCATGGCCTGGTGGCCGCTCGGTCTGGCCGTCCTCGCCTTCACCATTGGGAGCGGAAGAATGGGATGCGGCTATCACACCGGCTACGGCCAAGATCGCTGGCAGCACAAGATGGAGCGCATGCAGCGCAAGATGGATTGGATGCGCTCAAGAGTAAGCGGCAACCCGTGGGGCGGGGCGCCCTGGAGCAACGCGCCCTCGAGCGGCAACCGCGCCTTCGATGACTACCGCACCGAGACGCTGAAGCGTCTGGAAGAAGAGCAGCGCGAATTCCGTGAATTCCTTGAGCGCCTGCGCTTCGCGAAGGACAAGACCGAATTCGATCAGTTCATGGCCGAGCGCCGCAACCGTCCCGCCCCGGACGCCCCCCCGCCACAGGGTTGACGGTTCTCCCCAAGCGAACTGCCATGCAAGGCCGCCCTTTCCCTTGGGGGCGGCCTTTGCGTTTTTCTCCCCTCCCTGCCGCTTCGCGGGGGGAGGGAAAGAGCAGCCCGTTGACACGTCGCCGCTAACTAGTCCTTAACCATAATCAGCGCTGTTACGGGGGCTGGCGCGGGAGCACCGGAGGGCAAGATGCGCCCCGGCGCCCTCTGCGCCAGTGGACTGAACCCGCTTCCGCGCCCTAGTTTGGTCAAGTTTCGCGGGGATTCCGTGCGTTTACCGGTGGTGGACACACGACTTTCGCGAAGCTTCTGAGTTGGTCGAGCGCGTGAGCGAATTCGTCAGGCGCGCTCACATGTTTCTCGCATTGTGCGCCGCGCCGGTGTGATCCGACGACGCCGGAGAGCGGAAAGGGACGTGCCCATGAATCCTGCCGATGTGGCACAATCGGCTTTGCCGCTGACATCCTCCGACCTCTCACTCTTCACCCTGTTCTGGCACGCGCATTGGATCGTGAAGACGGTCATGCTCGGCCTGTTGGTGTGTTCGGTCTGGGTCTGGGCTATCGCGATCGACAAGACGGTGCTTTACGCGCGCACGCGCCGGGCGATGGACCGTTTCGAGCAGGCCTTCTGGTCGGGCGAATCACTGGAGGAGCTCTATCGCTCGCTCGCCTCGCGCCCCAACGATTCCATGGCGGCGCTGTTCGTGGCGGCGATGCGGGAATGGAAGCGCAGTTTCGAAGGCGGCGCGAAGGCGATCGGTGGCTTGCAGATGCGCATCGAGAAGGTGATGGAGGTCTCCATCTCCCGCGAGGTCGAACGGCTGGAACGCCGGCTCCTGGTGCTCGCGACGGTCGGCTCGGCCGGCCCCTTCGTCGGCCTTTTCGGCACCGTCTGGGGCATCATGACCAGCTTCCAATCTATTGCGGCGTCGAAGAATACCTCGCTCGCGGTGGTTGCCCCGGGTATCGCGGAGGCGCTGTTTGCGACCGCAATCGGCCTTGTCGCCGCCATACCGGCGACCATTTTCTATAACAAGTTCGCGTCAGAGGTGAATAAACAGGCACAGCGGCTCGAAGGCTTTGCCGACGAGTTCTCCGCGATCCTGTCGCGCCAGATCGACGAGCGGGGGTAAGGGGACTATGGGAGCAGCCAACGCCGGCACGCCAGCGCTCGGGGGTGGCAAGCGGCGCCACCGCCGTCGCGGTGTGATGGCCGAAATCAACGTGACGCCGATGGTCGACGTCATGTTGGTGTTGCTCATCATCTTCATGGTGTCGGCGCCGCTCTTGACCGTCGGCGTGCCGATCGACCTGCCGCAGACCCAAGCCAAGAGTCTCGATCAGGACAAGGAGCCGCTCACCATCTCGGTGAGCGAGCAGGGGAAGGTTTATCTCCAGAATAGCGAAACCGATGTGGATGCATTGGTCGCCAAGCTCCAGGCGGTCGCGCAGGCGCGCGGGGGGACCGAGGCGCGCATCTATGTGCGGGGCGACAAGAAAGTTGACTACGGCACGATGATGAGGGTGATGGGCCAGCTTTCGGGGGCCGGCTTTCATCGCGTCGCCTTGGTGACCGAGTTCGAGCAGGGCTCGAAATAGATAGATGCAGATGAAGACCGCATCGGTGATCTCGACCGGACTCCACGCAGCGGTGCTGGTGTGGGCGGTGGTCTCATTCTCCGGCAAAACGCTGGAGGCGACGCCGGTGGATTCGCTGCCGGTCGACATGATCAGTGAGAAGGACTTCACGCAACTCACGAAGGGCTCCAAGGACGCGCCGAAGAGCACGGCGACAAAGCCTTTGGTGGAAAAGATCGCCGACACGCAAAAGGTGGTCGAGGATACGAAGCCGAAGGTCTCCGATAAACCGGAGATCAAGGCCACCGCCGAGAAGCCTCCGGAGCCCCCGCCGACGCCCGAGCCGAAGCCGGTGGAGAAGAAGGAGACCAAGCCGCCGGCTCCCGAGAAGCCGCCGGAACAGATGGCGCAGGCCAAGGCCGATCCGATCGCCGACAAGCTGAAAAAAGAAGAAAAGCAGGAAGCCAAGGCGGAGGCGAAGCCGATGCCGCCGAAGAAGCCGCCGCTGAAGAAAGAGCCGCAATTCGACCCGCGAAAGATCGCCGCGCTGCTCGACCAGCGCGATCCACACCGCAATGCCGCGACGGGCGCGGAGCTCAATCCGAACCCGTCGCTCGGCTCGGTCAAGGGCGAGGCCGCTCAACTGTCGCAGTCGGAATTCGACGCGCTGCTCGCGCGGCTGCGGCAATGCTGGAATCCGCCCATCGGCGCGACCAATTCCGACAATCTCTTCGTCGTCTTCCGCGTTCTGTTCAAGCGCGACGGCTCGGTGATGCAGACGCCCGTGCTGGTACAGGCGCCGCCATCACAGTTCGGTCCGGCGCTGGCGGAAAGCGCGAAGCGCGCGCTGCTGCAATGCCAGCCTTACACGATGCTCAAGCCTGAGCATTACGAGGAGTGGCGGGACATGGAAATCAAATTCGATCCGCGCGAAATGCTCGGCGGCTGAAACACCGGCAACAAGAGTTTTTGCATGAGTCATTCCAATCTATTTCGGACCGCCAATTCCTTGGCGTTCACCCGCCGCCAGCTCATTGCCGGTGCCGGCCTGGGCGCAGGTGCATTGGCGCTAGGGCCGAAGCCGGCCGGCGCCGTGCTGCGGCTCGACATCACCCAGGGCAATCCGCAGCCGATGCCGATCGCGCTGCCCGACTTTCTCGCCGGAACGGCAGGCGAGGGGGACATCGCCCACAATGTCACCGGCGTCATCACCAATAACCTACAACGCAGCGGCCTGTTCGCGCCGATCAATCCGCAGGCCTTCGTCGAGAAGATCAGCAACACCGACGCGGTGCCGCGCTTCGCCGACTGGCGCGTGATCAATGCGCAGGCGCTGGTCACCGGGCGCATGACGCGGCAGGGCGACGGCCGGCTCAAGGCCGAATTCCGCCTGTGGGACGTGTTCGCCGGGCAGCAGCTCGACGGCAAGCAGTACTTCACGACACCCGACAATTGGCGCCGCATCGCGCACATCATCTCCGACGCGATCTACGAGCGGCTCACCGGCGAGAAGGGCTATTTCGACAGCCGCGTCGTGTTCGTCGACGAGACCGGGCCGAAGGAGCGGCGCGTCAAGCGCCTCGCCATCATGGACCAGGACGGCGCGGGCGTGCGCTATCTCACGCGCGGCGACGACCTCGTGCTGACGCCGCGCTTCAATCCCTCCACGCAAGAGATCACCTACATGTCTTACGGACAGGGCGATCCGCGCGTCTACCTCCTCAACATCGAGACCGGCCAGCGCGAGACCGTCGGCAATTTCCCAGGCATGACCTTTGCCCCGCGGTTCTCGCCGGACGGCCAGCGCGTCATCATGAGCCTCCAACAGGGCGGCAACGCCAATCTGTTCGTGATGGATCTGCGTTCGAAGCAGACCACGCGGCTCACCGACACGCCGGCGATCGACACCGCGCCCTGCTATTCGCCGGACGGCACCCGCATCTGCTTCGAGAGCGACCGCGGCGGCACGCAGCAGATTTATGTCATGGCCGCGACCGGCGGCCCGGCGCAGCGCATCAGCTTCGGCGAGGGGCACCACTCGACCCCGGTCTGGTCACCGCGCGGCGACTACATCGCCTTTACCGGCCAGGCGCAGGGCATGTTCTCGATCGGCATCCTCAAGCCGGACGGCTCGGGCGAGCGCATCCTGACTCAGGGCTATCACAACGAGGGGCCGACCTTCGCGCCGAACGGGCGGGTGGTCATGTTCTTCCGCGATATCGGCGCCGGCCCCAGTCTGTTCACAATTGATGTCACCGGCCGCAACGAGTTGAAGGAACCGACGCCAAGTTTTGCGTCAGATCCGGCGTGGTCGCCGCTTTTGTCCTGATCCCGCCTTTATTTCACCGTCTCTTAACCATAAGGAATGGTTTAGGGGGTTCCAGCGCCTTTAACGTAATCAAGCAAGGTTCCATCAAGGTTGATGGAACGTTCGCTTAACGAACGGGCTGCTAAACGAACGCGTATGCGCATGCTCCCGAATGGTCGCTACCGGTTCGGGCACATCATGCAGGACCTAATCCCCCGGTTAGTGCGAGAATGGAGTCACCGGTATGATCGATATCAAGCAAGTGCTACGCGGCGCTCGGCTGGCGGCGGTTCTCGCCGCGGCACTGGCGATCTCGGCCTGCGCGAAGAACGCGGCCGACGACACCCAGGCGAACGCGGCGGGCATGGCGACCCCGGGCAGCCAACAGGACTTTGTCGTCAATGTCGGCGACCGCGTGTTCTTCGAGACCGACTCGACGGACCTCACGCCGCAGTCGCGCGCCACGCTCGACAAGCAGGCCCAGTGGCTGACCAACTACCCGCAGTATTCGCAGTTCACCATCGAGGGTCATGCGGACGAACGCGGCACCCGCGAATACAACATCGCCCTCGGCGCCCGGCGCGCGCAGACGGTTCGCGACTACCTGATTTCGCGCGGTATCGCGGCCAACCGGATGCGCACGATCTCCTACGGCAAGGAGCGGCCGGTGGCAGTGTGTAACGACATCTCCTGCTGGTCACAGAACCGTCGCGCGGTGACCGTGCTCGGCGTCAGTTCCTGATCGATCCAGCGCTCGTTTGATTTGACGGGTCGGGGCCGGCTTGGCCGCCCCGATCCGTTCATTTTTTTACATCTTGCAAATCCGCTGAATTCGCGGAACCCTCAACGCCTTCGCGGGCGGCGGGTTGATGCGTTCTATCCTTCGCCCGGCTATCTTTTTTTGCCACAGGGGCGATGGCAATGGTCGACTTATCGACGTTCACCCGGGGCGGGGGCGCCGCGGCATCATTGAGTGTGATGCTGCTCGCGCTTGCCGGCTGTGGCGACAGCAACACTTATGTCGCCCCGCCGCCGCCGAAGGTGACGGTCGCGACCCCGGTCAAGAGAGCGGTCACGACCTTTCTCGAGGCGACCGGCAACACCGCGGCGGTGAACACCTCCAGCCTGGTGGCGCGCGTTCCGGGCTTCGTCGAGACTATCAATTACAAGGACGGCGACCTTGTGAAGAAGGGCACCGTGCTCTTCACCATCGAGCCGGAATCCTACGAACTCAAGTGGAAGCAGTCGCAGGCCGCCGAGAAAAGCTCCAATGCGACGCTCACGCAGGCGCAGGCCGACTACGATCGGCAGGTTGACCTCGCCAAGAGCGGCACCGCGTCGAAGTCGACACTCGACACGTCGACCACCACCCGCGCCAACGCCATCGCCAATGTCGATCAGGCGCAGATCAATACCCAGCTCGCCAAGATCAATTACGGCTACACCAGCGTCGCCGCGCCGTTCGACGGCGTCGTCACCGCCCGCGCGGTATCGATCGGCGACTATGTCGGCGGCAATTCGCAGCCGACCGTGCTCGCGACCATCGTGCAGCTCGATCCGATCTACGCGAATTTCACCGTCAACGAGCGTGACGTCCTGCGCATCCGCGCCGAGATGCGCCGCCGCGGGCTGACCCCGCAGGATCTCAAGAAGGTGCCGGTGGATATCGGGTTGCAGACCGAGCAGGGCTATCCGCATTCGGGCCTGCTCGACTATGTCGCGCCGACCATCGATTCCTCGACCGGCACGCTGGCGGTGCGCGGCATCTTTCAGAATGCCGACCGCGCGCTCTTGCCCGGCCTGTTCGTGCGCGTGCGCGTGCCGACCGGCAAACAGGACGACGCCTTGCTCGTTCCCGACGCCGCGCTCGGCAGTGACCAGAGCGGCCGCTATTTGCTCACCGTCAACAAGGACAACGTCGTCGAGCAACGTAACGTCGAGATCGGTTCGCTCGACGGGACCATGCGCGTGATCGACAAGGGCATCGGTCCGGATGAACGCGTG
>DASXOK010000403.1:0-2008 GCA_036494425.1 Pseudolabrys sp. | reverse complement strand
AAGGGGTTCGTCGAGGACGGGCCGGTCGTCCCCATGCAACTGCCGACGACGTTCGAGCAGATCACGAAATAGCGAGACGTATCGATCGGCTTGCCGGGACCGACCAGCGTCTCCCACCAGCCGGGCTTGCGCGTCACCGGATGAACGCTCGCCACGTGATGGTCGCCGGTGAGCGCGTGGCAGATCAGCACGGCATTGGAACGTGCCGCGTTGAGTGTGCCGTAGGTCTTGTAGGCGATCTGGAACGGCGACAACTCGACGCCGGCGTCGAGCTTGAGCGGCTTGTCGGCGCCGAAGCGGGCAACAGCGGAATCATGCGGATCGTCCGCTTCGCGCGGCTTATCCAGCAAAACTCGCGGGCTGCTCAGGTTGGCTTCGACCATCTCGCTCTTCGCGCTCCCGGCGCGCCCTTCAAGGCCTCTTTAAGACCCTCCGGACCCGCGGCCTTAAGGTAGCCGGGGACAGACTGTCAATCTTTACTTGGATTTCAAGCCCCTAGCATAGGTATTCGGCATGCATCGGAGGTGGGCGGCGCCCCGCGGCCACGAGGCTTGTACGCCGCAGCCATGTCTTTAAAACCCTCCCACGAGACAGGTTTGAACGGCTGGCAAAGCCCGGCCTTTGACGGTTGTGAGTGTGGGCCATGGCCAAAGCACCCGAGGCGCCTTCGCTGGGCGAACTACGCAAGGAGATCGACCGCATCGACGAGTCGATGCACAAGCTGTTGATCGAGCGCAGCGAAATCATCGACCGGCTGATCGCGACGAAGAAGAGCCAGGAAACCGGCGGCTCGGCGTTCCGTCCGGCGCGCGAGGCCGAAATGATGCGCCGGCTTGTGCAACGCCACAGAGGTATCTTGCCGCTCGATACCGTCGAGAGCATCTGGCGCGTCATCATCGCCACGTTCACTTACGTCCAGGCCCCCTTCTCCGTCCACGCCGATCTGTCGGCGGGCGACGCGGTGATGCGCGATTCCGCACGATTCCATTTCGGCTTCACGGTGCCATTCATCGCGCACATGGGCGCCTCGGGCGTCGTCGCCGCGGTGTCCGAGTCGAAAGGCGATCTGGGTCTCGTACCGGCTATTGCCGTGCCCGGCGCAGGCGCCTGGTGGAGCGCGCTCGAGTTCGACGCCGCGCCCAAGATCATCGCCCGCCTGCCTTTCGTCGAGCGCGCCGACCATCCGGCCGCCCTGCCCGTCTTCGTGCTGTCGCGGGTCGCCGCCGACGCCATGGCGACCGGGGCTGCGATGTGGAGCGTCCGCGTCTCCGGCTGGGGCGCCCACGCGGCACAGGCGCTGACGACACTGGCCGACTTCATCGCAGTCCCCGACCGCGCCTTCGATGGGGCGGCCCTGCTGATCACCCTCCCGGCCGATGCGAGCATGGACTTCATCAGCAAAGCGCTGGTTAAGGCTGGCGCCACGGTGCGTTCGGCGGCCCTCGTCGGGAGCCACGCAACCCGCTATACGGTTGCCGCCGAGAAGTAACCCTTCGATTGCCGGCCGAACAGAATGCCCCGCTCGCGCGGGATTGATAGGCTTTTGAGGAAAAGAAATGACCGCTACCCGTCCGCAACCGCGCCCTGGCGTACTCGACATCGCTCCCTACGTGCCGGGCAAGAGCACCGCGCCGGGCGTCGCCAAGGTGTTCAAGCTCTCGTCCAACGAGACGCCGCTTGGTCCGAGCGAGAAGGCCATCGCCGCCTATCGCGCTGCCGGCGAGCATCTCGAAGACTATCCGGAGGGCGCGGCGACCGAACTGCGCGAGGCGATCGGCGCGACATTCGGACTTGATCCGGCGCGCATCATCTGCGGCGCCGGCTCCGACGACCTTCTCAATTTGATCGCGCGCGCCTACCTCACCGATGGCGACGAGGCGATCCACACCACGCACGGCTTCCTGGTCTATCCGATCGCCACGCTCGGCACCGGCGCCAAATGCATCGTCGCGCCGGAGACGCAGCACACCGCCGATGTCGATGCGATCCTCAAGGCGGTGACGCCGAA
>DASXOK010000402.1:0-7717 GCA_036494425.1 Pseudolabrys sp. | reverse complement strand
AAGGTTCCGGGATCGACCTTGAGGATCGCCATGTTGTTGTTGAGCACCTCCGGCGTGAATCCGAAGTCGATCATCACGTTGCGTTCCTCGCCGCCCCGGAACGACTGCGCATGCATCGCGAGGCCCCATTCGCCGTTGACGGTATGGCGCGGTGACGTGTCGGGCGACAACCTGCCGATGCGGCGCTCGATGGCAAGCCCGTCGCGTTTTTCGTCCGGCACGAACTGCATGACGATGTTGTCGGTGACCATGCGCACCGCGAGTCTGTCGACCTGAGGAACACCGCCGCGCAATGTCTTGGCGGCCTCCGTTCTGGCGTTGGCGGCGAGCGTCGCCATCATCGCCGTGACGAAACCGGCGCCGCCCGAGCACAGGTTTCCGACATCGGCCAGCGACGGCGGCGCGACGCAGTTGCAGAGATTGAACAGCATGTGGACGCTCCCCGCGGGCGCATTCAAAGGATCATAGGCAGCCAAGGCGCGCCGTCCAGGGGGCGCTAACGCTCGGCCAGAAACGCCTTCACCGCATCGATGGCGCCGTGGTCGTCGAGGTCGACGTGATTGCCGGCCGGGAAGCGCACCATGCGTTTCGGCTCATGCGCCAGCGCGAAGACTTGCTCCCCGAAACGGATCGGTACGACGCGGTCGCGCTCGCCATGCAGCACCAGCACCGGCACCGACACCTTTGCGATGCGTTTGTCGGAGCGGAACGTGTCCTTGATCATCCAGCGCACCGGCGCGAAGGGATAGGCGGCGGCGCCGACATCGGCCGCGCTGGGGAAGGGCGCATCGAGGATGAGGCCGCCGACCTCGCGCTCGGCAGCGAGCGCGATGGCAACCCCGGTGCCGAGCGACTCGCCGAATGGCACGATGCGCTTTCCCGGCGTGCGCGCCACCGCGTAGTCGTAAGCCGCGCGCGCGTCGCGGATCATACCGTCCTCGCTCGGCCGGCCGGTCGAACCGCCATAGCCGCGATAGGACAGCGCGAGGAGCCCGTAACCTTCGGCGATGAGCCAGGCGAAGCGATGCACGCGCAGATTCAGCGCGCCGCCGTTGCCATGGAAATAAAGCACCACCGGCTTGTCGCCGCGCGGCGCGACATACCAGGCGATCAGCTTTTCACCGTCGCTGGCGGTGAGAACGACCTCCTCCGCCTGCGGCAGCCCCGCGCGCGCCGGCGGCGTGCGCGTCGTATCGGGGAAATACATCAGCGCGCGCTGGAAGACATACATCAGCAGCAGCACGCCGCCGTAACCGACAAGGATTGCGAGGATGATCCATTTCAGGGCGGTCATGAGGCGGACTGCCGTCGCGGCGCTTTCCAGACGCGGTCTTTGATCAGGGCATGAGCATGCGTGTGGATCATCTCGGCGACCGCGCGGACCGCCGGCCGCTGCGCGCTATCGCGGTTGACCGCGAGCGTCCACGTCACCGTCATACCGCGCAACGGAGCGGTCGCGACGCGCGTATCGGATTCAAGAACCGCGCTCAGGGGCAGCAGCGTGTAGCCCGCGCTCCGCTCGATCAGTTCGATCATCAACGGCAGGGTTTCCAGTTCGACCGCGACATTGAAAGCCAGTCCGCGCTTGCGCAACGCGCTTTCGGTCAGCAGGCGGAGATAATTGGGTGGCCGGAAGGTCAACAGTGGCAATCCCGCCAAAGTTTCGATACCGACCGGCGTGCGCCGGCTAAGCCGCGCACCGAGCGGCCCGACAAGCATCAGCGGCTCGACAGCGAGCGGGGTCAGCGCCACGTTGCGCAGCACTTTGCGATCGGCGATCAGCACCGCGACGTCGGCATCGCCGCTACGCATCAGTTCCTCGAGGCCCTGCGAGATGGTCTCGTAGACATGCAGCAGCACCCGCGCATGCGCCTTGGCGAAGCGGTCGACCACCGGGCCGCTGAGCACAGTGCGCAGCGACGGCGGCATGCCCAACGACACTGTCCCGCTCGGCTGTTCCACCTGTGCGGAAAATTCGGCCCTGGCCTGATCGAGGCTGCGCAAAGCTTGCAGCGCACGGTCGCGGAACAGCGAACCGGCCGGGGTCAGGCTCATCCCATGCCGGTGACGCAGGAACAGCGCGCCGCCCACGTCGCGCTCGAGCGCGGCGATCTGCCGGCTGATCGTCGGCTGCGTCTGGCTCAGCACGCTCGCGGCGCGGGCGATGCTCCCGAGCTCGGCAACCCGGATGAAGGCCTGGAGGACACGCAGATCCATGCATTACTATACATATTGTGCAACTGACCGATACGAAACATTCAATGTACGCAATTGAGAGCCCGGTCTAGCCTTCTCCCCACCGGGCGCCCGGCGTGCGGGCGTGTCAGTCGAGGAAGAAACACCATGCCGAGGCTGCGCTACATCGAGGACGCCGAGAAGACGCCGCACACCAACGACTTGATCGAATCCGCGAAGCGCACCGGAGCGCCCGATCCGCGCGTCGTCAGCATCATGACGCGGAGCCCAGTCGGCACCGGCTGGGTCGAGTACTGGAACATGGTGCTGTATCAGGGCGTCCTGCCGCACAAGCTCAAGGAAATGTGCCGGATCAAGATTTCGGTTGCGCATCAGTGCGGGTATTGCTCGACCGTGCGCTCCAACGTCGCCAAGGCGGAAGGGCTGACCGAGGAGATGATCAACGATCTCCCGGTCTATCTGACCAGCCGGCACTTCTCGCCGCGCGAGAAGGCGGCGCTGCATTATGCCGATCTGTTCAAGCAAGGCGAGCATGCGATCGACAAGGACGAGGTCTATCAGGACCTGTCGAAGCACTTCACCGACGAGGAAATCATCGAACTCGGGCTGCTCTGCGCCCAGACCGACGGTGTCGGCAAACTCGTGAAATCGCTGAATGTGATCAGCTGGGAAGATGCCTGCGCGCTCAACCCCGCGCTCATGCAGGACGCGGCGGCGCAAGTCGCGGCGGAGTAACCGGCTGTCGGAGCGCGGCCACGGCGCTCGCCCAATGGCATGACCTTGGCCGCGTCCACAGCCCTCACCGCTCCAGCGGATAGGCGATCGTGCTGAGCGGCGCCAGCGCCGGCTGGCGCGTGTCGAGCCGCGTATGCTGCACGACGACCGGCACATCCGAAACGATGACGCTTGAATAGTCCCTGCCCTTGGGCACGGGCTCCGGATCGCTGAAATCGTTGAAGCGCAAATGCCGCGTGCGACGGGCCTCGACGGTGAACCGATAGGGGCCGGCCGGCGCGCGGTCGGCGAAAAAGACGGTGATCTCGACATGAGCATCCTGTTCGCCGGCGTTCAGGATGCACACCGTCTCGTGGCTGATCAGCTCATGCGTCGTACCGGTCGATCCCGGCGGGATGTAGCCTTCCGCGATCGCCCAGGTGCGGGCGCCGATGCCGTTCATGGCGCGGCGCTCCCGCCGTTACCGACATAACCGCCGACGCGCCCGGTGTGACGCTCATGCGCGATGCCGGCATTCTCACCGTAGGGATGCCCGCCGAAGCCATGCCGCATCATGGCAATGGCGCGCGCCGATTCATGCTTGCTGTCACGCGAGGCAATGAGCTGGATGACCGATTGAGTGACCCCGGGAATTGGCACTTCCATGTCCAGCGCGTCGCTGACCAGCCAGTTCACCTCGCCGGTATCGTCCACATAAGACGGAATGTCCGTCAGTCCGCCGCGCTCGCGATACATCGTCGCCATCAGATCGACGAGCCAGGAGCGAACGACCGAACCATGGCGCCAGCAGTCGAGGACGTCGGCGACAGGAAGCTTCTCGCGATAGTGCTCAAGCAGGTCCACGCCCTCTCCGATCGCCTGGAGCATCGCAAACTCGATGCCGTTATGGACCAGCTTGACGAAATGCCCCGCGCCCGGGCCGCCGGCATGGACGAAACCGCCCTCCACCGAGAGCTTGCGCAGCAGCGGCTCGACCATCGCGATCGGCTTGTCCTCGCCGCCGAGCATGAAGCAAGCACCTGCCAGTGCGCCGCCCGGACCGCCAGACGTTCCAGATCGATGAAGTCGATTCCCTTTTGCTTGAGCCGCGCGTGACGGCGGATGGAATCGCCCCAATAGGAGTTACCGCCGTCGGCGACGATGTCGCCGGGCTGCAGGATATCGGCGAGTTGCGTCAGCACGGCATCGACCGGCGGACCGGCGGGGACGTAGAGCAAGATGAATCGCGGCGGCATCAGCAAAGCTGCGAGGGCCTTGAGGTCTGGCGCGATCTTCAGGCCGGTGCGTTTCAGATCGTCGGAAACCGTATGGGTGTCCATACCGGCGACGCCATAGCTTTTGGCGAGCGCATTCTCTGCAAGGTCGGCGCCCATCTTGCCGAGGCCGACAATACCGAAGCTTTGAATAGTGTGTGACTCAGGTGAATCACCCGGTGATCGAGACTCGAGCCCCTGTCGCCAACGCCTCGCGACCGGCTTGGTTTCTCACGATTCCGGGTTAGAACGCCGCACAGACCGGCTCGAGCACCATGCCTACCGACTTTTGCCTGAAACGCTGCCGGTAAGCGGCGGCCACGGCGTCGATACGCTCGCGCGCGCCGGCATCGTCCGCTATCACAATGACGACAACCTGGCTCGGCTCGCGCACAATTGCGCCATGGGCGCCGTCGCGCCACTGGCCCTTGGCGTCGAGCACCGTCAGCCCGTCGGGAAAGCGCGGCGTGATCTCACGCGCCACGAAGCGCGCCCATTGCGTCTCATTGACGAAACGGCCGCCAGCCACGGCGCGGCCGAAATAGAGCTCGGCGCGCAGCATTGGTTTGAGCGGATCGTGACAGGCAAGCTGCTGCGCCACCGCCGGCCAAGGCAATGCCAATGACAGCACCCACGACAACGCCATCGCGCCGGCGACAATGCCGGCGACAATGAAAGCCTTCAGCCCGCCCATGAAAAAATGATACCACGGCGGCGCATGCAAACGACCATCCGCGCCGCCACCTCCCTGGACGACGACGACATCTGGCACATTCTCGAGCCGGTCTTCCGCGGCGGCGAGACCTATCCGATCCCACGCGATGTCTCGCGCGCCGATGCGCTCGCCTATTGGCGCACGCCGGGCCACAGCGTCTTCATCGCCGAGCAGGACGGCGTGATCGCCGGCACCTATTATCTGCGCGCCAATAACAAAGGCGGCGGCGCACACGTCGCCAATTGCGGCTACATGACCGCGCAGGGCTCGACCGGCCGCGGCGTGGCACGCGCCATGTGCATGCACTCGCTTGCCATAGCGCGCGAGCGCGGCTTCCATGCCATACAGTTCAATTTCGTCATCTCCACGAACGAGCGCGCGGTACGGCTATGGCAAGCCTGCGGCTTCGAGATCGTCGGCCGCCTGCCTGCCGCCTTCGCCCATCCGGCGCGCGGCATGGTCGACGCCTATGTCATGTATCGGACTTTGTAGGTCCCTTCGCATCCGCACAAGGCGGTAGCCCAACTGGCTTAAAGCACCGGCCCGACGGTAGCGGGCTGAGTAATGTTGCTTAGAAACTGTGGAATTCGGGGCAGTCCCGGCAACAATCTGACGCTTCGAGCGTTGGCGCTGCGGGAAGGGGGATGTGTCAGTGCGCCGGGCCGAAGGTCCGGTCGGGGTGTTCGGGGTCGAATGATGGACAAGACGGCTGGTCTTCTCGAAACCGACCGCGCGCGAACGGTTGGCGTTGCGGGCGACCATCTCGCGACGGCTATCGCCGCTCTCACCGCCAAAGGACTTTTGCGCGACCGTCAGTTCCGCGACCTGCTCGATGCCCTCCCCGCCGCGATCTACACGACCGACACCGCGGGCCACATCACTTATTTCAATGACGCCGCCGCTACCTTGTGGGGCATGCGGCCGGAGATCGGTTCGAGCCAATGGTGCGGCTCTTGGAAGCTGCATTGGCCGGATGGCACGCCGATGCCGCATGACACCTGCCCGATGGCTGTGGCGCTGAGGGAGGGCCGGACGATCCGCAATGCGGAGGCGGCGGCCGAGCGCCCCGATGGAACCCACGTTCCCTTCCTCGCCTCCCCCACTCCGCTCTATGACGATGGCGGCACGATCGTCGGCGCGGTCAACATGCTGGTGGACATCACCGAGCGCAAACGCGCCGAGGCGGAACAGGCCGTGCTGATGCGCGAACTGCATCACCGCGTGAAGAACACGCTTGCCACGGTGCAGGCGATCATGGGCTCGACGGCGCGCACGGCAGCGAGCGTCGACGATTTCAAGTCGTCGCTGATCGGGCGCATCGGCTCGCTCGCCAAGACGCACCTGCTGCTCAGCGAGGACAACGGGAGCGTCACGTTCGGCGAGATCCTGCGCAAGGAACTCGACCCCTTCGATGACGGACACGGCGACCGCATTCGCATGAACGGGCCTGATGTGGAATTGCCGCAGCAGGTGGCGGTCCCACTCGGCATGGCTCTGCACGAACTCACCACCAACGCGGCCAAGCACGGCGCACTCTCCGCGCATGATGGCAAAGTCGACATCGACTGGACCGTGCGCAACGAGTCGGGGCGGCGCACCCTCGCGATCGACTGGGTGGAGAGCGGCGGCCCGGCGGTGACAGAGACGCCGCGGCGCGGCTTCGGCGCCCGCCTGCTGGAGATCGTCCTGCCCGGCCAGATCCAGGCGCGCACCCGCATCGATTATCCAGCCGACGGCGTGCGCGTGCATTGCGCCGTGCCGCTGCCAGCGATTGCTCCGGCGTAACGACAGCGCGCGGCTGTAGATAAAACCTGCATAAATAAAGAAGGGTTACGCCACGCAAGTGACGATCTTAACCAATTGCCAATAACCATCCATTAACCACGATTGCAGGGGTGACGCGACCAATGCGGGACGACAGGTCCTGCGGGAGACGTGTCATGTCGACCATATCCGCGGCGTCGTCGGCCTCTATAAATTTCGCGCAGAATTCAAACCTTCTTCAGACCCGCCAGGCGTTCTCGCAGATGAGCAGCGCCATCCAGTCGGGCGACCTGCCGACGGCGCAGAGCGCCTACGACACGCTGACGCAGAACACGAGCAGCAACCCCAACGATCCGCTCGCGCAGGCGCTTCAGCAGATCGGCAGCGCGCTGCAATCCGGCGACACGGACCAAGCGCAGCAGGCGCTCTCGCAATTGCAACAGCAGATGCAGGGCGGGCGCGCACATCACCATGGCGGCCATCACAAGGCCGGCGGGGCCGACCAGGCGCAAAGTAATCCCATCCAGACCACGGCGGCCACCGCCACCACCACGCCCGCGCCGAGCACGAGCACCAGCACCAATCTCATCGACAAGATCGTCTGAGCCGGCGGCCTTCGCTTTCGTCATCGACGCCGCACGCCATGTTCGACACGATCATCCTGCTGACCGATCTCGCCAAGGAAGTGGCGCTTTCGGCGCTTCTGCGGCGGCATAACCCGCTGCTCACCGTGCGCAGAGCCGGCACGCTCGCCGACTTGGAAGCCTTCACGCCACGCGAACTGGCGCGTGCACGGCTGATCGGCTTCCTGACGCCCGTGGTGGTGCCGCCGCATATCCTCGATGCGCTCGGCTATGGCGCGTACAATTTCCATCCCGGGCCACCGAACTATCCGGGATGGGTGCCGTGCCACTTCGCGATCTATGACGGCGTCGAAACGTTCGGCGTGACGGCGCATAAAATGATCGCGCTGGTCGACGCCGGCCCCATCGTCGGCCATACGACGTTCGACGTTCCGCCCGGCACCGGCGTGACCAAGCTCGAGCAGATGGCC
>DASXOK010000401.1:0-32884 GCA_036494425.1 Pseudolabrys sp. | reverse complement strand
TTCGGTAAGATCGTCGTGCATGGGCACACGCCGATGCCTGAGCCCGAGGTGCTGGCGAACCGTATCAACATCGACACGAAAGCATTTGCCAGTGGGCGGCTGACCTGCATCGTGCTGGAGCAAACCGGCTATCGGTTCCTGGCGGTGTGAGCTCTTTTATTGCGATGAACTACGACGCGCGGCTACAGCCGACTTGCGGTGACGGCCCGCTGCGCGGGCCTCCTCAGGATGAGGTCAGAGAGAAAGGCAAGCATCTCCCCCCGTATTCTTTGCGGCCCCGGGTAAGCCGTAGTCCCTCTTCCGCTCTCTCAAATAAAAGAGGGGTATGGCGCGCCGGGAAGGCGCGGCAGTGAGTAGCAAAATGCGCCTTTCGGCGCGCCATGGCAGCGTCTTACGATGACGGGCCGCGCTTTCAGCAACCAATCGCCGCATTCGCGCGTGATGGCCCGCTGTCAGCCAGCTCCTGGCACGGGGTCTTAGTAGTGCCTCCAGGCGGAGCCCCGTCACCGCCCGGGGGCGTGGGAGGAGCGTTCGTCTCCCGCCCGCGGGCGCAGCATCCTGCTCCGCCAACATCACGCCTCATGACAGTGCCCTCAGTTGAGCAGGACGAAGAGGATTATAGTCTGGCACATCGCAAAGGTCAACAGTCCTATGGGAATATTTTTATCCCCTCCCTAACCCCATGCTTCGAGACGCGCTCCTTCGGAGCGCTCCTCAGCATGAGGGCCGAGAGAGGTTCGGATGCGGGGCGCGTGCGATAGACCGCGCGGCGACCCCACCGGCTCCGCGTTAGCACGCGGAGCCACCCTCCCCTTTCAGGGGAGGGATAAGAGAAGGCGCTGCGCGACCGCTGGTTGTGGCGGCGGCGGCGGCTTGCGATGATCGGGGCGTGACGCGCAATTCCATGAGTCTCCCACCGATGGCGCTCCTGAAGTCCGATGAGACCCAAGCCCCCAAGGATGCGGCGGTGCTGGTGCAGGCGCGGCTGTTTCTGCGCGACGTTGCATGCTTCGCCGGCCGGCGCGGCGTCTGGGCCGCGCTCCTGATGGCGCTGGGAGGGCTGTTCGAGGGCTTGAGCCTCGCGATGATCGTGCCGCTGCTCGGCATTGTGACCTGCGCCGCGGCATCGTTCGGCTGGCTCGACCATGCCGCGGCCGCGTTCTTTCAGGACGCCGGCGTCGAGGCGCCGATCGGCAAGCTGGCTGTGCTGCTCGGCATCTTCTGTCTCCTGATGATCGCGCGCGGGGCGATCGTCGCCCTGCGCGATCGCACGGTGACCGAGTTGCAAACCGGCTTCGTCGAGGCGCAGCGCCTGCGCATCGCCGAGGCGCTCGCTGCCGCGCCGTGGGACCAGGTCGTCGGTTTGCGCCATGCGCGCATCACGCATCTCATGAGCGGCGACATCCAGCGCATCGGCGCGGCGGCGAATCTGCTGCTGCGGATGGCTGTCTCGGTGGTGATGCTGATTGCGCAGTGCGCGCTCGTCTTCCTGCTGGAGCCCGCTCTGGCGGCGATCGCCTTCGCGCTGTTGGCGCCGACCGGCGTCGTCTTCGTGACGACAATCGGCGGCGCGCACCGGACCGGCGTCGTCGCCACCCAGGCGAACCTGTCGCTGTTGAATTCGACGACACAGTTTCTCGGCGGCCTCAAGCTCGCCAAGAGCCAGGATCTGGAGCAGGACTTCATCGCCGAATTTCGCCAGACGCTGCACGATCTGAGCCGCCGGCAGATCGATTTCATGCGCCAGCAGAGCCGCACGCCGCTCGCCTTCTCCACGTTGTCGGCGCTTGCGGCTGGTCTTCTCGTGCTCGTTGGCTTCGGCGCGTTCCACGTTGCGCCGCCGACGCTGATCGCGCTGCTGCTCGTGATCGGGCGCATGAGCGGACCGGCCTTGCAGCTTCAGCAAGGCGCGCAGCAGTTCGCCAATGTGTTGCCGGCCTATCGCGCGGTGAAGGATCTCGAACGGGATTTGGCGTCCATCGCGCCGGAACCCTCCGGCGTGGCCGATGCGGCGCAGGTGCCGGACGCGGCGATTGTGTTCGCGCACGTGTCCTTCGCGCATGCGGCTGAGGACGACGGGGTCGCGCGCTGCGTCAGCGATGTGAGCGTAAGCATCGCGCCCGGCGCGTTCATCGGCATTGCCGGGCCATCGGGTGCCGGCAAGACAACCTTTGCCGATTCTGCTTGTCGGGCTGTTTCCGCCGCAGCAGGGACACATCACGGTAGGCGGCGCGGCCTTGGAGGGCGCGACACTGGCGGCTTGGCGCCGCGCCATCGCCTATGTGTCGCAGGATGCGTTTCTGTCGCACGATACGGTGCAGCGCAACGTGTGCTGGATGAACCCGCGCGCGAGTGAATCCGACATCTGGGAGGCGCTGGCATTCGCCGGCGCCGACGCGCTGGTGCGGCGCATGGAGGCCGGGCTCGATACGGTCGTCGGCGAACGGGGCGCGCTGGTCTCGGGCGGCGAGCGCCAACGGCTGGCCTTGGTGCGGGCAATCTTACGCAAGCCGCGCGTGCTGGTTCTCGACGAGGCGACCAGCGCCATCGACGTTGCCGGCGAGCAGGAGATTTTCGTGCGCCTGCGCAATCTCACACCGCGGCCGACGATCGTGGTGATCGCGCGTCGGGCGGAGAGCCTCGCGCTGTGCGACCGGCTCCTGCGCTTCGAGACGGGGCGGTGTAAGTGTGTTTAGTTCAGCGAATGGCCAGGCCGATCTCGCGCCGGATGATGTCGAGAAGCGACTGCGTCGCCGCGTCGAACTTGATGCCCCGGATGCCGAAGGCTGTCGCCGCGCCGACGTCGCCGTCGCGGTCGCCGATCATGAAGCTCTTTGCACGGTCGATCGGCCAGTCGGCGGCGGCCTGCTCGAGCATGCCGGTGCCGGGTTTGCGGCAGAGACAATCGATGGCGAAATCCTTGACGGTGCCTTTCGGATGGTGCGGGCAGTAGTAGAACGCATCGACATGAGCGCCGTGTGCAGCGAGGCCGGTCTGCAGATGCGCATTGAAGGTGTGAACGGCGGCTTCGTTGAAATAGCCACGCGCGACGCCGGACTGGTTGGTGACGACAATCACCGTGTAGCCGGCCTCGTTGAGGAGGCGCACAGCTGCGGGTGCGCCGGCGATCCATTCCAGACGTTCGGGCAGATAGACGTAGCCGTGATCAACGTTGAGCACGCCGTCGCGGTCGAGGAAGGCCGCAGGCCGCAAGGGACGCGTTTCGGTCATGGGTTGTCGGCGATGGCTTCGCGCGGCTGCGCGAACGGCTGCACTTTGAGGCCGCTGGCGATCCACACCGCGCCGCCGACGATGCCGAGCGCGAAGCTGACGGCGCCGAACAGTATCGACAGCGTGAGGCCGTCGCTCTGCGCGAGGCCGGCATAGGAGAAGGCGGCGACCATGCTGGTTTCGCGCACGCCCCAGCCGGCGATGGAGATCGGGATGGTGGTGATGAGCAGCACCGGCGGCAACAGGAACAGCACCGGCGCGAAGCCGACCGGCGCGGCCACAGCCTTCATGCAGCACCAGGCGGCGGTGACGGTGAGCAGGTGGATCGCCACCGAGCAGGCGGTGACGGTCGCCAAGGCTTGCCCGGAGCGGCACAGCCGCCAGGCATTGCGCGCGGCGGCGACGAGATGGCGCGTCGGCATGAAGCGGCCGAGCACAGGCCAGTTCCAGATGCCGATGGCGAGGAAGACCGCGGCGCCGCCGACGCTGCCGGCGCCGATGAGCAGCAGCACTGCGCGCGCGAGCGGGTTCTCGATCAGCTCCAGCGACCACGGCAGGCAGGCGATGACGATGAGCGCAAGCACCAGGACGCCGACGATGCGGTCGATCAGGACGGAGTAGGTCGCGTTGGCCCAGCCGCCGTCACTGCGCGCCAGGAGCCAGATGCGGGCGGCATCGCCGCCGACGGAAGAGGGAAGCACCTGGTTGAAGAAGCTGGCGATGAAGCTGATCTGCGTCGCCTGCGGCAGAGCCAGGCGGGCGCCGCAGACGGCGGCGATTTCGCTCCAGCGGACGGCCATGAGGCCGACCTGGAGCGTGAGGACGAACAGCGACAGCACGATCCAGCCTGGATGGAACCGGCTCAAGCTCGCGCCGACCACGGCGAGATCCACCGACCGCAGCGAAAGATAGAGCAGCAGGATGGAAACCGCCGCCTTGAGCAGCAACAACGACAGGCGCCGCATCGATCGCGTGATCCCTTGCAATGTCCAATTTTGCTCCGGAAGCAGGCAAGCCTTCGCATGGCATAGCCGGAGGCGCAAGAGTCGGCGCGTGTGTCGCTTCCGTGCTGCGCGCGGGCGTGGTAGGGGGCCAAATGCCTGAAAGCAGGGCGCGCCTCGCCGATATCGCGGGACATGGACAGCCGCGCGCCTTCGCGCTGGTGGCGCGTGCTGCCGCCGGCCGCTGGACGCTGCGGCGATCGCTGCCGTGCGCGCCGGAGGAGCGAAGCCCGACTGGCCCGCGGTGCTCGGCCTCGCGCGGCGGCACCGCGTCGAGGCTTTGGCGCAGAAGGCGTTCGCGGCGGCGGGCATCAACGTGCCGCCATCGGTCGCGGCGCGGCTTGCCGCGCGCACGCACGACATCGCGCGGCGCAATCTGGCGATGGCGGCGGACGTCGTGCGCATCCAGCGCGCTTTCGATGCGGCGGGCATTCCGTCGCTTTTGCTGAAGGGCGTCGCGTCGGCGGAGGTGCGCAGGCAGGTACCGAGCGCGCGTGAAACTGTTCAGCCGGTACGGCACGGCACTGACATCGCAGTGCGCGACCCAGCATTCACCCGCGCAATTTGCGCAGGGCCTCGTCGCGGCTCTCGCCTATGCGAAGGAGATCGGCTTGCCCTGTGCGTCCGCGCGAGAGTTGGCGGGCAAGGAATGGGGGACGTCTGCGATATGGCGGCTCTCGGAAGCTTATGAAGGCGTTTTGGCGGCGCGGCCGCGTGTTAGAAATGGTTGATAGCTCATCGGCCGAGGCTGACCTCATTCCCGTCACCGCCGTCATTCCGGTGAAGAACGAGGAGCAATCTCTACCGTCGTGCCTTGCCGCGCTCGACGGATTCGCCGACATCGTCGTCGTCGATTCCGGCAGTACGGATGCGACGGTGGCGATCGCGCAGGAAGCCGGTGCCAAGGTCATCCAATTCCGCTGGAGCGGTGGCTTCCCCAAGAAACGAATTGGGTGCTGCAGACATTTCCGTTTCGCCCACGTTGGGTCCTGTTCATCGATGCCGACGAGATCGTCGCGCCGGCGTTCAAGGCGGAACTTCGCACTGTCTTGAACAAGTCCGATGTTGCCGGCTTCTGGCTGAATTATCGCAATCATTTCCTCGGCCGGTGCTCCGCCACGGCGTCAAGCAGCGCAAGCTGGCGCTGTTCCGCGTCGGCGCCGGCTTCTATGAGCGCTTCGATGATGCGCGCTGGAGCGCCTTAGACATGGAGATCCACGAGCATCCCGTGCTCGATGGACCGGCCGGTGACATCGCCGCGCCGCTCGAGCATCGTGATTTTCGCGGCCTACATCATTTCATTGCGCGCCATAACGAGTATTCCTCGTGGGAGGCGCGCCGCTATCTGGCGCTGCGCGGCGACGCGCCGGCGTGGTCGGCGCTCACCCGGCGGCAGCGGATCAAATACAGCGCCATGGCGCACTAGTGGTACGCGCCCGGATATTTCATCGTCACCTATGTCCTGCGCGGCGGCTATGCCGGCTTCGTCTACGCGATCATGAAGCTCGAGTACTTTTCCACATCTGCTGCAAGATCAAAGCCCTCCAGGCGGGCGAGAAGGCCCGCCGCTGATGCCTTAGCGGCCACAATCATAAGTTGTTGGCGGAAACGCCGGCCTAGAATTTCCAAGCCCCGCGCGGCGGCTGGTGGCGGCATTCATTTCATGCCATGAAGCGCAGATCATGGCGCCGCTTCTCTTCGATCTCACAGGCAAACGCGTCTACGTCGCCGGTCATCGCGGGATGGCCGGATCGGCGACCGTGCGCCGTCTGGCGGGCGAAGGCTGCGAGGTCTTGACGGCGGACCGGCGCACGCTCGACCTCACGCAGCAGGCGGAGACCGAGCGCTGGCTCGCCGCCAACAGGCCGGACGCCGTGTTCCTGGCGGCGGGACATGTCGGTGGCATCTACGCCAACGACACGTTTCCGGCCGATTTCATCGTCGACAATCTGGCGATCGGCTTGAACGTCATCCGTGGCGCGCACAAAGCCGGCGTCAAGAAGCTCTTGGCGCTGGGCTCATCCTGCATCTATCCGAAGCTGGCGCCGCAGCCGATGCCGGAAGAGGCGCTGCTGACCGGCCCGCTCGAGCCGACCAACGAATGGTACGCCGTCGCCAAGATCGCGGCGATCAAGCTGTGTCAGGCCTATCGCAAGCAGCATGGCGCCGACTTCATCTCGGTGATGCCGAGCAATCTCTACGGGCTTGGCGACAATTATCATCCCGAGCACAGTCATGTGCCCGCGGCGCTGATCCGTCGCTTCCATGAGGCCAAGCTGGCCAACGCGCCGAGCGTCATCGTCTGGGGCACCGGAAAGCCGCGGCGCGAGTTCTTGTCGTCCGACGATCTCGCCGATGCCTGCGTGTTCGTGATGAAGCATTATTCCGATGACGGCTTTCTCAATGTCGGCACCGGCGAGGATATCCCCATCGCCCAGTTCGCCGAGACGGTGTCGCGCATCGTCGGCTACAAAGGCGCGATTGCATTCGATACGTCGCGCCCCGACGGTCCGCCGCAGAAGCTGCTCGATGTGTCGAAACTGAAGGCGCTGGGCTGGCTGCCGAAGATTTCGTTGCAGGACGGGCTGCGCATGGCCTATGCCGATTTCATGAGTGGGGCGGGGCGGTCGGCCGCCTGAGGGCGCCACGGCACATGCGATAGGCGGAACAATGAACAGACGCGTTGCCCTGATCACGGGCATCACAGGCCAGGACGGCAGCTATCTGGCCGAGCTTCTGCTCGAGAAGGGCTACGACGTTCATGGCGTCAAGCGGCGCTCGTCGTCATTCAACACCGAGCGCGTCGATCACCTCTATCGCGATCCGCATCTGCCGGGCGGCCATTTCTTCATGCACTACGGCGATCTGACCGACGCCACCAACCTCATCCGTATTCTTCAGGAAGTGCAGCCGAGCGAAATCTACAATCTCGCGGCGCAGAGCCACGTGCAGGTGAGCTTCGAGACGCCGGAGTATACGGCCAACGCGGATGCGCTCGGCACGTTGCGGCTGCTCGAAGGCATCCGCATCCTGCGCCTCAACGACAAGGTCCGCTTCTACCAGGCCTCGACGTCGGAGCTGTACGGCAAGGTGCAGGAGACGCCGCAGACCGAGCGCACGCCGTTCTATCCGCGCAGCCCTTACGCGGCGGCGAAGCTCTATGCCTATTGGATCACGGTGAACTACCGCGAGGCCTACGGCATGCACGCCTCGAACGGCATCCTGTTCAATCACGAAGGGCCGCGCCGCGGCGAGACCTTCGTCACCCGCAAGATCACCCAGGCGGTCGCCGCCATCCATGCCGGCAAGCAGGATTGCCTTTACATCGGCAATCTTGACGCCAAGCGCGACTGGGGCCACGCGCGCGACTATGCCGAAGGCATGTGGCGCATCCTGCAGCAGAGCGCGCCGGACGACTATGTGCTGGCGACCGGCGAAGCGCATTCGGTGCGCGAATTCGTCGAGCTCGCCTTCAGAGAGATCGATATTCGCATCCGTTGGGACGGCGAGGGCGCGCAGGAGCGCGGTGTCTGCGAGAAGACCAACCGCACGCTGGTGCGCGTCGACCCGCGCTATTTCCGGCCGACTGAGGTCGATTTGCTGCTCGGCGATCCGGCCAAGGCGCGGGCGAAGCTCGGCTGGACCCACCGCATCGGATTTCGCGATCTGGTGCGCGAGATGGTGGCGAGCGATCTCAAGGCCGCCGCGACCCGGTCGTCGAACCCGTTCGAGCCGCGTTAGCCGCAACACGGCGCCGGTGCCGGGTCACCAGGCCCCGGCCGCCCGATAGACGGGGTCCGGTGCGCTGAAAAAAACGCTGTTGCCCGCCGCCCGGAATTTGATAGCTAAACTGTTGGAAACGGTGAATTTTGCGCCTTTTCGGGGCGGTAAGGTCCGCAAAGGGACGAATTTTCCTTTAGAATGCCCGCAACCGGTTGAAAGGTGACGCGTGAACTATCCTTCCACCGCGGCGGTCCCCGCCGCCAAGAGCGATACTATAGACGCCGATCTGACGGTGGTCGGCGGGGCTGGGCATGTCGGCATTCCGCTGGTGCTCGCCTTCGCCGAGGCGGGGCTGACGGTCAACGTCAACGACCTCAATGAGGCCACGCTGGCCACCCTTGCCGCTGGGCAATTGCCGTTCATCGAATATGGCGCCGCGCCCCTGCTCGCAAAGGCGCTGGCCGAGAAGCGGCTGGTTTTCACGTCGGGACCGAACAAGATCAGCAAACGCGGGCCGGTCATCATCACCATCGGCACGCCGGTTGATGAATTCCTCAATCCCGTCCACCACATCGTGCAGCGCTGCATCGACGATGTGTTGCCGCATATCTCCGACGATCAGCTCCTGGTGCTGCGCTCGACCGTCTATCCGGGCTCGACCGACTGGCTCGAGGGCTATCTCAAGCGGCTTGGGCGCAAGAACAAAGTCGCATTCTGTCCCGAGCGCGTGGTGCAGGGCTACGGCGTCAAGGAACTGCGGTCGATGCCGCAGATCGTCTCCGGCACCACGCCGGAGGCCGAACAGGAGGCGCACGACCTATTCAGCCGCATCGTGCCGGAGCTGGTCACGGTCAAGCCGCTCGAGGCCGAGTTCGCCAAGCTGTTCAGCAATGCCTATCGCTACATCGAGTTCGCGGCTACCAACCAGTTCTACATGATCGCGAAGTCGGCCGGCGCCGACTATCAGGCGGTCATGCGCGCGATGAAGCATAATTATCCGCGGCTCAAGAGCCTGCCCGGGCCGGGGTTCTCTGCCGGCCCCTGTCTCTTCAAAGACACGATGCAGCTCGCCGCCTATGCGCGCAATCAGTTCGGCCTTGGTCACGCCGCGATGCAGGTGAACGAAGGCTTGGTGTTGCAGCTTGTCGAGGATTTGCGGCGCATTTACGATATTTCGACGATGACCATCGGCCTGCTGGGCATGGCGTTCAAGGCCGAGATCGACGACACGCGCGCCTCGCTGAGCTACAAGCTCAAGCGGGCGCTGAAGATGTCCGCGCGCGATGTGCTCACCACCGATCCCTTCGTCACGACGGATCGGGAACTCTTATCGCTCGATCAGGTTGTGGCGCGCAGCGACATCCTCATCCTCTGCACCCCGCATTCGGCCTACGCCGAGGCCGACCTCAAGGGCAAACCAGTGGTCGACGTGTGGGGCTTCTTGAAGTCCGGGAATATCATCAATTGAGCATGGCGCCACGGCTCGACATCATCATCCCCGTTTACAACGAGGGACGCATCATCCTGGGAACGCTCGGCGAGCTGCGCCAGCAGGTGACGACGCCGTCGCGCATCCTCATCTGCTACGACACGCCCGAGGACGACACGCTGTCCACGATCAAGGCCAATCCCGATCGTGTCGAAGGCCTGGACATCGAATTCGTCCGCAATCGCACGCGCGGCGCCCACGGCGCGGTGATGAGCGGCTTCGCCGCAAGCCGCGCGCCCTACATCTTGGTGTTTCCCGCCGACGACGATTTCAATGCGGGCATGATCGACGCCATGGTGGCCAGGGCCGAGCAGGACGTCGATATCGTCTGCGCCAGCCGGTTCATTCCCGGCGGCTGCATGGAAGGCTGCCCCTGGCTAAAGGCCGCGTTGGTGCGCACCGCGGCGTTCACGCTCTATCACATCGCGCGGCTGCCGACCCGCGACGCGACCAACGGCTTTCGGTTGTTTTCGCGCCGGGTGCTCGACAATGTCGAGATCGAGTCCGACAGCGGATTCTGCTATAGCCTGGAAATGCTGGCCAAAGCCCATCGCCTCGGCTGGCCGGTCGCCGATGTGCCCGCTCAGTGGTTCGAGCGCACGCAGGGCGCCAGCCGCTTCAATGTGCTGTCGTGGGTGCCCGCCTATCTGCGCTGGTATCTCTACGCCTTCGGCACCACGTTCCTGCGCCTGCCGGCGCGCAGCGTGAAGCAACGTTCCGCCTGGAAGCCCGCGAAATGAACCGGCTGCGAAAGCTCACGCCGCGTCAGATCCTGATCGTGCTGCACGATCTTCTCGCCACGGCGGCGGCGATCTTTTTGACATTCATTGTCCGCTTCCCCGAGCACGAATTCTCGCAGAAGATTCACGGCCTGTTGATCTTCACGCCGGCGCTTCTGGTCTACGCGGCGGTCGTCTATTTCATCATCGGGCTCGACCGCAACAAATGGCGGTTCACCTCCGTTCCCGATCTCTACAACATCTTCCGCGCCTCGACCGTGCTGGCCGTGTCGATGCTCGCGCTCGATTACGTTTTGCTGTCGCCGAATTTCTACGGCACGTTCTTCTTCGGCAAGATCACGATCCTGCTTTACTGGTTCTTGCAGATCTTCCTGCTCGGCGCGACGCGCGTCGCCTACCGCTATTACCATTACACACAGATGCTTCAGCGCATCAAAGTCGCGGACGCGACGCCGACGCTGGTGCTCGGCCGCGCCGCCGACGCGGAGGTGCTGCTGCGTGCGATCGAGAGCGGCGCGGTGAAGAAGATATGGCCGGTCGGCGTGCTGTCGCCGTCGCCGACCGATCGCGGCCAGTCGATCCGCGGCATTCCCGTGCTCGGCGACATCGACGATCTGGAGACCGTGGTCGCCGATCTCGCCGCGCGCGGCAACCGCGTCACGCGGCTCGTGCTGACGCAGTCGGCGCTGTCGCCGGAAGCGCGGCCGGAGGCACTGCTCATCCGATCGCGCAAGCTTGGGCTGGCAATGAGCCAGTTGCCGGCGCTCGACCGCGACGGCCCGGCAGTGCAGCTCGCGCCGGTGGCCGTGGAAGACCTGCTGCTGCGGCCGAGCGTGAAGATCGACTACCGCCGGCTGGAGGACTTCGTCAGCGGCAAATCGGTCGTCGTCACCGGCGGCGGCGGGTCGATCGGCGCCGAGATCTGCGATCGCGCGGTCACCTTCGGCGCCGCGCGGCTGCTGGTGATCGAGAACTCGGAGCCGGCCCTGCATGCGGTGCTGGAGCAGCTCAAGGCCAAGCAGAACGAGGCCGAGGTCGTCGGCCGCATCGCCGATATCCGCGACCGCGATCGCGTGATGCGCCTGATCGCGCAGTTCAAGCCCGACATCGTCTTCCACGCCGCAGCGCTCAAGCACGTGCCGCTCTTGGAAGTGGATTGGGACGAGGGAATCAAGACCAACGTGTTCGGCTCGATCAATGTCGCCGACGCGGCGGTGGCGGCGGGCGCATCCGCAATGGTGATGATCTCGACCGACAAGGCGATCGAGCCGGTGTCGGTGTTAGGTGCGACCAAGCGTCTGGCGGAGATGTATTGCGAGGGGCTTAACGACGACCTTGCGCGCCGCGCCGCGAGCGACGAGGGGGCGACGCGCCTGATCTCGGTGCGCTTCGGCAACGTGCTTGCGTCGAACGGCTCGGTGGTGCCGAAGTTCAAGGCGCAGATCGAGACCGGCGGCCCGGTCACCGTCACGCATCCGGACATGGTGCGCTACTTCATGACCATCCGCGAGGCGTGCAACTTGGTCATCACCGCGGCAAGCCACGCGCTCAGCCCGGCGACCAATGACGACGTCTCGGTCTACGTGCTGAACATGGGTCAGCCGGTGAAGATCGTCGATCTCGCCGAGCGCATCATCCGGCTCAGCGGGCTGGAGCCGGGGCGCGACATCCAGATCACCTTCACGGGCATCCGGCCTGGCGAACGCCTGCATGAGATCCTGTTCGCCGCCCAGGAAGAGACGGCCGATATCGGCATTCCTGGCATCGTCGCGGCGAAACCGGTGCAGCCTTCGCTCGAGTCGATCCGCGTCTGGCTGGCGACGCTTGAGCAGGGCCTGGCGCGCGGCGAGCGCACGGCGATCTATAATCTTCTACGCGACGCGGTGCCGGAATTCCGCGGCGAAGCGGCGTGACCTTCACAGGTATCGATACAGGTACCGATAAGGGCTAGTGGGATGGACCTCGGGGCATTCTTCAAGGCCGAGTTCGCCGAGCATCACGACTCCGCGCGCAAGACGGAAGCCGCGCTTTCCGACGCTTTTGCGGGGCTCGTGGCCGCTTGCGTGAAGTCGATCCGCGGCGGCGGCAAGCTGATGTTCTTCGGCAATGGCGGCAGCGCCGGGGATGCCCAGCACCTCGCGACCGAGTTGACCATTCGTTACATAAAGGACCGCAAGGCCATCGCGGCATTGGCACTCACCACCGATACATCTACGCTGACGGCGGCCGGCAATGATCTCGGCTTCGATCAGATATTCGCCCGGCAGATCGCGGCGCTCGGCAGGCCAGGCGATGTCGTCGTCGCCATTTCGACGTCCGGCAAAAGCGTCAATGTGATCGCCGCATTGCAGCAGGCGAAAACGATGGGTCTCATCACCGCGGGCTTCAGCGGGAAGGGCGGCGGCGATATGGCCGCCTTGGCGGATCACTTGCTCGTGGTTCCGTCGGACACGACGGCGCGTATCCAGGAAATGCATATTTTGCTGGGGCATATGCTCTGCGGCGCTTTGGAGATCGAGCTCGGGCTCGTATCGGCTCCGTAAGTTTTCCGCACGCTATCTCGATCATTCGGTTGCACGGTCCGTGCGACGGCCTGCGCCGTCATGACGCATTTGCTTCCGCGCATGGGGCGGGAACACTCACCGGCCTTGGGGGCGTTTCTATTCAATCGTCATTCGATTGGGGGCGACGAGAGGGAGAATACGTCCAATGACTACAAAGCTTCTCTCGCGCGAGAGGATCAACGTCGTTCTGGTCTATGGCATGGGTGTCTTTCTGACGCTCGCCTTTGTCGGCGGAACGGTGTCGCTATTCTTGAGCAAACAGGCAGGCAACGACATCGGCACCGCAGCCGATGCCTCGGGCTGGCTTTACGCCGTAGCGTTCTTGTCCATGTTCGGCCTGACTCTTTCGGATCATAAAAAGGCGCATGGCTCGCACCGCTCCAACTGACCTGGATCCCTTCGTCGCGACGCGTCACGACATTGGAGGCATGTGCGTTGCGCGCATGTCGCGCGCCGCCGTCGAGAAATAGGGGAATGTTCACAGACTGTTAGCTCGCGCAAGCGAGCTCTTTTCTACGCATTTCATTTAGTGAAAACGAGGTTCGTTATACTGAAAATGTTTCTTGACCGTCGGCGCGCGCGGGTATTTCCTACGCAGCACAGGGAGAAACAAAAATGGACGCAACGATACTGCCAGGGCCGGCAATGAAGGCCCGTCCGCCCCGCGCTCGCACTGAAGGCGAACGCCACAGCATTCAATCGGTCGACCGGGCGCTGTTCCTGCTCGAGACCATCGCCGAAGCCGGTGGCGAAGCGACGCTGACCGACCTCGCCACTCGCACCGGGCTGAACATCTCGACCTGCCATCACCTGCTGGCGACGCTGATCCAGCGCGGCTTTGCAGCGAAGGTGCCGGGCCGCAGGCTCTACGCGCTCGGCGCCCGTATCATGTACCTCAGCCACGCCTGCTTGCAGGTCGATCTGCCGCGGCGGGCGCAGCCCTATATCGAAGCGATCAACCAAGCGACTGGCGAGACTGTTCATCTCGCCGCGTTGCAGGGCGATCAGGTGGTTACGCTGGCGGTGCGTGAAGCGCGCCACGCTGTGCGCGTCGACACCGGTCACATCGGCAAGCTGGAAGCGCCACACGCGACGTCGGTCGGCAAAGCCATTCTCGCCTGGCTGCCCGAAGACGAGATGCGCCGCATTCTGGCCGGCGGCATGAAGCGCTGTACCGACAACACCATCACCGAATTCCCTGCGCTGTTGGAGGCGCTGCGCATCGTGCGCCGCAACGGTTATGCCATCGACCGCGAGGAGTATCTGCCCGGCGTCATCTGCGTCGGCGCCGCGATCCGCGACCAGGCCGGCACGGTGATCGGTGCGATCAGCGCTTCGACGCCGCTGATGCGTGCGAGCGAAGAGCACATCGCGATGATGCGCAACGAGATCACGGCGGCCACCCGTGCGCTCTCCGCCGAATTCGGCGAGCCCAGCTCGCAGCCGAATGCCGAGCAGCCAGAGGCTGTCGCCAACTAACCCAGCCGTTCCGACCCGACGGCCAGCATTTCAACTTGGAGGAAGTATGTACTCGCCACCCGGAGTGAAGACCAACCACAACGAATTCCCGATTCCCGACAGCATGCGCGCCTGGACGCTTGGCGATCCGGGATCGCTCGCGCTGAACGAGAAGCCGGTTCCGGTTCCGAAGAAGGCGGAAGTGCTGGTGCGCATCGACGCCGTGGCGATCTGCGCGACCGACCTCGAGATCATCTACAACGGCCCGCCGGCCTCCATTCAAGGCGGACTGCCGTTCAACAAGGGCTTCACGCCGGGCCATGAGTATATGGGCACGGTCGTGGCGCTCGGACCGGGCGTCGACGAATACGAGATCGGCACGCGCGTGGCGGTGGAAATTCACGCCGGCTGCGGTCAGTGCAAGCGCTGCCGCGAGGGCATGTACACCTCGTGCCACAACTACGGCCTCAATTACGGCGAGTTGGACAAGGGCCATCGCGCCAACGGCTTCACCACCGACGGCGGCTTCTGCGAATACCAGGTGAACAACATCAACACGCTGGTCCATATCCCGGACGAGATGAGCGACGAGGAAGGCACGCTCGTCGTCACCGCCGGCACCGCGATGTATGCGCTGACCGAGCTCGGCGGCCTGGTTGCAGGCGAGAGCGTCGTCGTCACCGGTCCGGGCCCGATCGGGCTGATGGCCGTGGCCGTCGCGAAGGCGCTTGGCGCTCACCCGGTGATCCTCACCGGTACGCGCGACAACCGTCTCGAAATCGGCAAGCGACTCGGCGCCGACGCGGTGATCAACGTTCGCAAGACGCCGGACGTCGTGGCGGAAGTCAAGAAGCTCAACGGCGGCAAGGGCGTCGACTACGTGGTCGAATGCTCGGCGGCGAGCAGCGCGGTGAACGACGCCGTGCGAATGGTCAACCGCGGCGGCCGCGTATGCCTCGCGGCCTTCGCGCACGAGGAAGTGCCGGTGGATGTGGCGCACATCGTGCGCAACAACATCTACCTCTACGGCATCCGCGGCGAGGGGAAGAGCGCCACGCACCGCGCCGAAGCGTTCATGAAGCAGAAGCGCTTCGACGCCACGCTGATCCACACGCACACCTTCCCCCTCGACGATCTGCCGACGGCGATCCGTTATGCCAAGGATCGCGTCGAGGATGCCATCAAGGTGGTGGTGAAGGCCAAGTTCGACGCCGCGCAGAAAGAAGCGGCGGAGTAGTGGTGTTGTCATCACCGGGCCGGCGCGAAAGCGCCGTGACCCGGCGATCCCGCTTAGGGCGCACAGTGCCCACCTAGTCGAGATGGCCGGGTCAAGTCCGGCCATGACAAGGAAATGCCGGAGAGCCAATGCTCATCTGCGAAGAATACCTGACGCCCACGACGCTGGAGGACGCCTTTGCCGCGATGGAGCGGCATCGCGGCCGCTCGCGCATCGTGGCCGGCTGCACCGATACGCTGCCCTGGGCGCGCGAAGGCCGCGCTGGCGATGTCGACGTGCCGGTGCTGATCGACGTATCCAAAATCCCCGAATTGAACGAGCGCCGCGTCGATGGCGCGCGCGTGCGCATGGGCGCGGCGACGCCGATCCAGCGCTTCCTCGACGATGCCACGCTCGCGCGCGCGCTGCCCAGCATGCCGCGCTGCGCGGTGTGGTTCGCGGACGACCAGATCCGCGCGCAGGCGACCATCGGCGGCAATATCGTCAATGCCTCGCCGGCAGCGGACGCCACGCCCTGCCTGATCGCGCATGAATCGGAAGTCGAGCTGGCGCGGCATGACGGAGCCAAGATCGTACGCCGGCGGATGAAGCTCACCGAGTTCGTCACCGGGCCGAGCCTCACTCAGCTTTCGAGCGACGAACTGCTCACCTCGGTCGAATGCGACGCGCTGCCGGGCTATGGCGGCAGCTTCGAGAAGGTCGGCCATCGCCGGTCGCTGGTGATCTCGATCGTCTGCCTCGCCGTCATGGTGAAGCTCGATGCGCAGGGACGCAAAGTCGACGACGCGCGGCTCGCCATCGGCGGCATCGGGCCGATGCCGATCCGGCTGACCGAGGTCGAAAATTTCCTGCGCGGCGGTGCGCTGGACTCCGAGCGGCTCGCGCACGCGGCCGAAATGCCGGTGGCGCTGGTCGCATCGCGCTCGCGCCAGGAATACCGCCGCGACGTCGTTCGCGGTTTCATGTTGCGGGGGCTGATCAACGCGGCGCGGCGCGCGGGAGCGAGCGTCGATGCCCTTAACCCGGAATTGGAGACGGCTTATGCCTGATTTCCGTCTCGAGGCGACCATCAATGGCCGCAAGGTTTCACGCAATGCCAAGCCGCATCAGCGGCTGTTGGACTTTCTGCGCGACGATCTCAATCTCACCGGTAACAAGGAAGGCTGCGGCGCCGGCGAATGCGGCACCTGCTCGGTCTTTGTCGACGGCGTGTTGATGAAGTCGTGCCTGCTGCCGGTGGCGAAGGCGCAAGGCGCGAAGATCGAAACGATCGAGTCGCTGGCCAAGACCGGCGAATTGAGCGTGCTGCAAAAGGCCTTCCATAAGGCCGGCGCCAGCCAATGCGGCTATTGCATCCCCGGCATGGTGATGGCGTCGACCGCGGCGCTGCGCGAAAATGCCTTCGCCGACCGCGAGGAGATCAAAGAGCGGCTTGGCGGCAATATCTGCCGCTGCACCGGCTACCAGAAGATCATCGACGCCGTGGAGATGGCGCGCGACGTCCAGAACGGGCGCCTGCCGGCGACGACGTTGCTCGGGCTCGACGCCGAGGAGGGCGACTACATCGGCAAGAACGTGCGCCGCATCGACGCGCCCAGCAAAGTGTCGGGCCGGCTCAAATATGCCGGCGACATGGTGATGCCGGGCATGCTGCATGTGCAGGTGCTGCGTTCGCCGCATCCGCATGCGCGTATCGTGTCGATCGACACGTCTGCGGCGGAAGCGATGCCGGGCGTGGAAGGCGTGATTACCAGCGCCGACGTGCCTGGCGAGGACGGCTTCGGTGTGTTCGTGCACGACCAGCCGGTGATGGCGCGCGGCAAGGTGCGCTATGTCGGCGAGGCGGTGGCGGCAGTCGCGGCCGAGGACGAACTCACCGCCAAGCGCGCTGTGGCGGCGATCAAGGTCGTCTACGAGCCGCTGTCGGCGGTGTTCGACGCCTTCGAGGCGATGGGTGAGGGCGCTCCGGTCATCCACGATTATGCGCCGGACAATATCACCAAGCATATCCCGATCCGCGTCGGCGACGTCGCCAAAGGCTTTGCCGAATCCGACCTGGTGTTCGAGGAGACCTATTCGACGCAGGCGATCGAGCACGCCTATCTCGAGCCAGAGGCGGGCCTGGCCTATGTCGATCACGACGATGTCGTGACGGTGATCTCGCCGAGCCAGAACATCACGCATCACCGGCACATGCTGGCGAAAATCATCGCTCAGCCGATCAGCAAAGTGCGCTTCATCATGAGCCCGGTGGGCGGCGGCTTCGGCGGCAAAGAAGACATGATCTACCAGGGCATGCTGGCGTTGCTGGCGATGAAGACGCGTGCGCCCGTGCGGCTGGTCTTCACGCGCGAGGAGTCGATCATGTCGACGGCCAAGCGGCATCCTTCGCGCACGACGCTGCGCATGGGGCTGACCAGCGACGGGCGCATCCGTGCGATGACGCTGAAGATGATCTGCGACGGCGGCGCTTATGGCCTGTCGACCGAGGGCGTGATGCGCAAGGCGGCGATCCTCGGCGCGGGCCCTTACGTGATCCCGAACCTGACCGTCGATACGCTCGGCATCTACACCAACAACACGCCGTCGGGCGCCTTCCGTTCCTTCGGCGCGCTGCAGACGCAGTTTGCGACAGAAAGCCATCTCGACATGGCGGCGGAGCGGCTCGGGCTTGATCCGTTCCAGATCCGGCGCATCAACGCGATGCAGGACGGCGGCGTCACCCACACGAAGCAGAAGCTCGGCAAGGTCAGCATCACGCGCGTCCTCGACGCGGCGGAGAAGGGCTGCGGCTGGGAGGCGGGCGCGCCGGCTTCGCGCGGTTCGACGCGCGGCGATCTCGATCGTCCCGATGTACGCCCGCCGGTCGCGCTCGGCGCGCGGTTCGCAGCGGCTGAGAAGCAGGAAGCGGCGGAGTAGCAGGCATGGCACGTAAACGCGGACGAGGCATGGCGGCCAGCTGGTACGGCATTGCGCGCACGGCGACGGTGGACCGCGCGGCGGCCTGGGCCGAGATCGACGATGGCGGCTCGGCCAAGATCGTCACCGGCGTCACCGAGATCGGCGAGGGCATCCTCACCGTGCTGGCGCAGATCGCCGCGCACGAGATGGGCGTGAAGCCGGAGCACGTGGTGATCGGCGACAACGACACCGCGCGCGCGCCGGAAGCCGCGCATGCCGGCGCGACACGGCAGACCTACATGATCGGCAACGTGGTGGCGCTGGCCTCGCGCGAGGCGCGCAAGCGCCTGGTCGACGTCATGGCCGAGATCTGGAACGTCGAAGCAGAGACGATCCGCACCGGCAATGGCGAGATCTGGGCGGCGAACACCAATCACCGGATCTCCATGGGCGAGGCGGTGCATTGTGCCAAGAGTCGTGGCGTCGTGCCGGTCGGCTCGGCGACCTTCGGTACGGATACGACGGGCATCGCCGATGGCAAAGGCGGCGACGGCGCGGGCCGTCCCTGGCAGGCGTATGTGTTCGGCTGCCAGGTGGCCGAAGTCGAGGTCGATACGGTGACCGGCGAGGTGCAGGTGCTCGGCGTCTGGGCGGCGCATGATGTCGGTCGCGCGGTCAATCCGCAGGGCGTCGAAGGTCAGATCGAAGGCGGCGTGGTGCAGGCGCTCGGGCAGGGCCTGATGGAAGACTACAAGCTCGACCAAGGCCACACGTCGACGCACGGCTTCGCCAAGTACATTCTGCCGACGGCGCTCGACGTGCCGCGGGTGAACTCGATCATCGTCGAGGACCCGGACCCGATCGGTCCGCTCGGCGTGAAGGGCATCGGCGAGCCGGCGATGGTGCCGACCATTCCCGCCATCATGAATGCCATCTACGACGCCGTCGGCGTGCGCATCACCTCGCTGCCGGCGACGCCGGAAAAGGTGCTGATGGCGATCCGCGAGAAAGAAAAACGCGAGGCCTATACTGCGCCGCAGGCGGCAGAGTAGACGAGGTAGTGATGAGCGCGGTCGACGTCGCGGAACAGGCTGAGGTGAGCGAGGTCCCCTTCGCAGCCGATCTCGCCGTCATTCGCCGTCTCGCCAATCTCGTGCCGGGCGCAAAGCCCGTGGCCGTGAATGGCGTCCGCATCGCCGCTTCGATCCGTCCCAACAAGTTCGTCATTGCTGGCGGCGATGGTACGCCCGTCACCATGCCGCGCACGGCGTTCCAGGTCGTCTATCCCGACGGCACGGTGATGATCGATTCCGGCATGGACAAGGAAACGCACGACTCCTTCTCCACGCCCGACAAGCGCGAGCCGTATTTTCCTGAGGCCTTCGCCAAGCTGCAGCAGGCGTTGAACCAGGCGCGCATGATCGTGCTGACGCACTTCCATGCCGACCACGCCGCCGGGGTGACGCAAGCCGCGAACTACGCCGAACTCGCCGCCAAGACCATCGTCAGCGGCGAAACGGCGAAGTGCCTACTCACCACGCCGCACAAGCCGCATCTGGCGAAGAGCGCGGAGCAAGTCAACAAGCTTAATATTGTCGATTATCGCCAGTATTTACCGGTCGCGCCCGGCATGGTGCTGATCAAGGCGCACGGCCACAGCGCCGATCACCAGATGGTTTACATCGCGTTACAGTCCGGCCGCGAAATCCTGCACAGCGTCGATGTCGGCTGGGTGCTGGAGAATATCCGGCAGGTTAAAGGCAAAGCCGCGCCCTGGGTGAAAGAAGACGTGCCGGCGGTGCTGGGCCAGCTGCGCTGGCTCAACAATGTGCTGCGCAACGAGACGAATGTCACGCTGCTGGTCACGCATGACGACGCTCTGTTCGACGCCGCGGCGAAAAACGGCATCATCGGGGGCGATTTACAAATTTAAAAAGGCGTGCGCACAAGAAGCAGCCAAATGCGGAAATTTTGGGAGGGTTGGATGAACAGGATTCGTATGCTTGGAATACTCGTCGGGGTGGGGTTGGGGATGGCCGTTTTGCCGGCCATGGCCGACGACTATCCCACGCGCACGATCACCATGGTGGTTCCTTATCCGGCTGGCGGTCCGAGCGACGTGGTCGCGCGCATCGTCGCGGACGGCATGAGCAGGGTGCTCGGCCAGACGATCATCATCGAGAACATCGGCGGTGCCGGCGGCACCATCGGCACCGCGCGCGTCGCCGAATCGAATCCCGACGGGTACACGATCCTCGGCGCCAGCATGGGCTCGCATGTGTCGGCGCCGGCGCTTTATTCGAACCTCAAATACGACTCGACCAAGGACTTCGTGCCGATCGGTGTGACGCTGCACGCGCCGGCGGCGATCGTCGCCCGCAAGGATCTTCCGGCGAACAACTTCAAGGAGTTCGTCGATTACCTCAAGAAGAACGCCGACAACGTGAAAGAGGCGCACGGGGGCATCGGTTCGTCCTCGCACATGGCCTGCCTGTTGTTCACTTCACAGCTCGGGCTCAAGCCGAGCCTCGTTGCCTATCGCGGCACTGGCCCCGCGCTCAACGACGTCATCGGCGGGCACGTCGATTTCTTCTGCGAGCAGGTTGTCAGCGTGAAGGGCGCGGTCAAGGGCGGTACGCTCAAGGCCTTCGTCGTATCGGGCGACGAACGCTCGCCGGCGCTGCCCGACGTGCCGTCGGCGAAGGACGTCGGCGATCCGGACTTCGGCATCAATATCTGGAGCGCGATTTTCGCGCCGAAGCGCACGCCGAAAGCGGCGATAGATAAGCTCACCGCAGCGCTCGACAAGGCCCTCGACGACCCGCAATTGCAGCAGCGCATGATCGAGCTCGGCGGCACCGTGCCGGACAAGGCTGACCGCGGTCCGGAGGCGCTCGCCAGCGTGCTCAAGACCGACATCGCGCGCTGGAACCCGATCCTGAAGGGCGCGGTGGAAAAGACGAACTGACGCCGGGACGGACGCGGGCCGCACGGTGCGGCTCGCGCTCACCGGCAAGCGTGATACGGAGTGAAGATGCTGACGCGGAATCCCGAGAGCGACAACGACCGTCACATGCGCGAGCGCGCTCGCGCGGTGGCGCAGGCGGGCGGCATAGACGAGGCGCTGGCCGAAGGCGCATTGCCGAAGCTGGTCGACACGACGCTGTCGGAGGCGCTCGTGCTCGGCCTGATGAAGCAGGGGGTGCGGAAGTATTTCGCTATCTTCGGCCACGGCTCGACCGATCTCGGCAACGTGCTGCGCATCTACGAGGAGGAGGGCGCCACCCGCACGGTGAATTGCCGCAACGAGGTGGAGATGGCGCATGCCGCGACCGCGTTGCGCTGGCAATATGGCGAGCTCTCGGCGGTGGTCACCTCGATCGGTCCCGGGGCCTTGCAGGCTTTCGCCGGCTCGCTGGCGGCGGCGTCGAACAGCGTCGGCGTCTATCACATCTATGGCGACGAGACGACCTTCGGCGAAGGCTACAACATGCAGCAGGTGCCGAAGGAGGAGCAGGGCCTGTTCGGCCGCCTGACGGCCGTGCTCGGGCAGTCCTACGTGCTGCACACACCGGAAGGCCTGCGTGACGCGCTGCGCCGCGGCTCGCTCTGCGTGAACCATCCTTATCGCGCGGGGCCGTTTTTTCTGCTGCTCCCGCTCAACACGCAGCCGGCGCAAGTGACGATCAATCTCGCGGCGCTGCCGGCGCGGCCGGAATTGCCGAAGCTCGCGCCCGCCGACGATGCGTCGCTCGATGCCGCCGCGGTGATGATCGCCAAGGCCGGCAAGGTCGCGATCAAAGCGGGTGGCGGCACGCGCGGGCACGATGCCGCCATCCGCAGGCTGGCGGAAGCCGCGGGTGCCGCCGTCGTACTCTCGCCCGGCTCGACCGGCGTGCTGCCCGATGCGCATCCGCAGAACATGCATGTCGGCGGCTCGAAGGGCTCGATCAGCGGCAACTATGCCATGGCCGAAGCGGAGCTTGTGCTGGTGATCGGCTCACGCGGCGTATGCCAGGCCGATTGCTCCGGCATCGGCTACAAGAAGGCGGAGGCTGTGATCAACATCAACGGCGATCTCGCCGACGTGCTGCATTACAACAAGACCGTAGCGCTGGTCGGCGATATCGGCGTGGTCGCCGAGAGGCTCGCGACGAAGCTGGAGGCGGCCGCCGCGAAAAAGAACAAGGGCGCGTGGCTTTCGGCCTGCGCCGCGAAGAAGGCCGAATGGGCCGAGTTCAAGCGCAAGCGCTTCGCCTTGCCGCCGCTGCAAGACGCGGTCTGGGGCAAGCCGGTGCTGGCGCAGCCGGCGGCGATCAAGATCGTCTGCGACTTTGCCAAGCAGATCGGTGCGACGAAGCTGTTCGATGCCGGCGACGTGCAGGCCAACGGCTTCCAGATCGTCGAGGACGAGCGCACCGGCGAGACCTATACCGAGACGGGCGCCTCCTACATGGGCTTCGCCGTGAGCGCGTTGGTCGGCGCGGCGCTGGCCGACAAACCGAACTATGCGATCGCCTTCACTGGCGACGGCTCCTTCATGATGAACCCGCAAGTGCTGATCGACGCGGTCGAGCACGGCGTGCGCGGCATGATCGTCATCTTCGACAACCGCCGCATGGCTGCGATCAGCGGCTTGCAACTGGCGCAGTACAACCGCGAATTCCGCACTAACGACTCCGTGGCGGTCGATTACGTGCAACTGGCGTCGTCGGTCTCGGGTGTGCTCGCGGTCTGCGGCGAGGCGACCGCCGACGGCCTGCGCACGGCCTTGAAGGTGGCGCACGGCCACGAGGGTCTCTCGGTCGTGCACCTGCCGGTCTATGCTGGGCCGGACGAACTCGCCGGTCTCGGCGCCTGGGGCCAATGGAACGTCGGCAACTGGTGCGCCGACGTCCAGGACACCTGGATCAAGCAGGATATCTAGTACCTGCGGAACTTGCCCGGGCATGAGCCCGTTGCCGGCACGAGTGGAGGTTTTCTCTCGTGCCCGAACAGCAAGCCATCAAGACTCAAAAAGCGCTGCGCGCGGCGGAGGCCCAGTGCACGCGCTGTCCGCTCTACAAGCACGCAACACAGGTTGTGCCCGGCGAAGGTCCGTCGCGGGCGCGGATCATGATGGTCGGCGAGCAGCCCGGCGATCAGGAAGACAAGCAGGGACACCCCTTCGTCGGACCGGCCGGCAATGTGCTCGAGAAAGCGCTTGAGGATGCCGGCATCCCGCGCGACGAAGTGTTCATCACGAACGCCGTGAAGCACTTCAAGTTCGAGCCGCGGGGAAAGCGCCGGCTGCACAAGCGGCCGAATGCCCACGAGATCGACCAATGCCACTGGTGGCTCGACGTCGAACAGCAGATTGTCCGGCCCGATCTGATCGTCGCGCTCGGCGCCACCGCGGTGCGCAGCGTCGCGGGCCGGCCGTTCGCGATCAACAAGATCCGCGGCCGCCTGATCCCGCTCGCTGACGGCGGGCGCATGCTGGCGACGATCCACCCCTCCTACATCCTGCGCATCGAGAACGAGGCGGACAAACGCGCGCAATTCCGGAACTTTGTCGCCGACCTGAAGGTCTGCGCCAAGACTCTCGCCGACTTGGCGGCGTGACCCGGTTACCCGGCCGCTCAATTTATGGCCAGTTTATTCCGGGAACGTCCGGTCGCATCACGGGTTCTATTCGAGCGGTTGAAGCGCGCGGATTTTGCCGCGCGCCAGAGGGAGGCATCCATGGCCAACAACCGGCACATGTCGGACGTGAACAACGACAAGCCCGTGAAGGAACACGGTACTAAAGAGCGTGACCGCATCGCGCGTCATGAGGACGACGTGGTTGTAAGTTCCGACGACAGCTTCCCCGCCAGCGATCCGCCGAGTTGGACGCCCGTGAGCGGCGTCGGCTCAGGCGACAGCCGCAGAGGCAAAAAGAAGGTGACGGAGCATTAGGCTCCGTTCGGCCGGCGCTAAAACGTCATCTTCAGCAGTTTCTCGGCATTGCCGCAGAATAGCTTGCGCTGGTCGGCCGGCGAAAGGTCCAGTTTTTTGACAGTTTCGATGGTCGGCGCGATCGGGCCCAACGGCGTGTCGGTCGCGAAGACCACTTGGTCGGCGCCGAAGAACTCGAAGCCGCAGCGCGTCGCGTGCACGCCGCCGCCGAACATGGCGGTGTCGGCGAAGAAGTCGTGCAGGTAGTCCATGTGAGGACGCTTCAGCGACGGCAGGATCTGTGAGTAGTCCTCGTCGGAGGTGCGCTGGCCCAGCACTTTCAGGCCGGGCCCGACGCGTCCGTCGTAGTAAGGGATCATGCCGCCAAGATGGTGTGTGATGATCTTGAGCTTCGGATAACGATCGAACAATCCGCTGAACACCATGCGGACCATCGCCACCGACGTCTCGTAGGGCCAGTGGAAACACCACCACATCTCGAAACGCGAATTCTTCTCGGCGGGATAGTCCGGCATCGCCGCGGTGCCGACCGGATGCAGCCAGATCGGCAGATCGAGCTCGGCCATCGTTGCGAAGATCGGCTCGAATGCGGGATCGTCGAGCGGCCGGCCGGCGACATTCGTGTAGAGCAGCACGCCGCGCGCGCCGAGGTCCTTGACGGCGCGGCGCGCCTCGGCGACCGAGCCTTCGACATCGGTCATGCAAAGCGCCGCGGCGAAGCCTGGAAAGTGCTCCGGATGTTTGCCGCATAGCTCGCCCATCGCGTCATTGGCGATGCGCGCGAGGTTCAGGCCCACGTCCGGAGGCGCGATGTCCTCGATGGCCGGGTTCGGCAGCGAGATGATCTGCCGGTAATCGCCGTACTCATCCATCTCGCGGAAACGCGCATCGAGGTCGAACAGCTTGGTGATGCCGCGCAGACGCTTGCCGATGTTGGTGAGGTTCGGCGCGACCTTGGTCATCTCCTCGAAGAAGCGTTCCGGGAAGATGTGGCAGTAGATGTCGATGATCGTATCGGCCATTGGCTCAATTGTCCTTTGCGCGTGCGGCCTTGAGATGCTGCAGAACCTTTGAACGCAAGGCCGCCTGCTGCTCGGGCGTCCAGGTGCGGAAGCCTTCGCCCGACTTGAAGCCGAGCTTGCCCTCCTGCACGAGCTTCTCGAGATAGGGCGAGGGGCGGGGGCGGCTATCGATCGCCGGCAGCACGGTCTTGTGGATGGCGAGCGTTAAGTCCGTGCCGACCATATCGGCATTTTCCAAGGGGCCCAACACGGCGAGGCGGCGGCCGAAAGCGGCCTTGATGACGGTGTCGACGGTCTCGGCATCGCAGATGCCGTTTTCGACCAGCGCGATGGCCTCGCGCCAGAGCGCATGTTGCAGACGATTGCCGATGAATCCGGGCACGTCCTTCTTTACATGCGCCGGCATCTTGCCGGCATCGGCGTGAAGCTTCATCGTGAAGGCGGTCGTCCCGGGCGACGTCCACTGCGTCTCGATGACTTCCACCAGCGGCACGAGGTAAGGCGGATTCCACCAGTGGGTGCCGACCGCGCGCTCACGGCGCTTCAAGCCCTGCATAATGTCGGTGATAGGAATAACCGACGTGTTGCTGGCGAGGATGGTGTCCGGCCGCACATGCTGCTCGATCTCGGCGAACAGTTTCTGTTTGAGCGGCAGATCTTCCAGCACCGCCTCGACGACATAGTCGGCATCGCGCACGCCTTTGGCGAGATCGGCTTCCGGCGTGACGCGGTCGACCGCGCTCTGGTTGTCGCCGAGGTCTTTCAGATTGGTGCGGATGCGCTCTTTGGCGCTCATGAGCGTCTGCGCGAATGAGTCATAGATCGTCACGTCGTGTCCGGCGAGCGCGAAGACCTGCGCGATACCGTGGCCCATCAGCCCGGCGCCGATGACGGTGATTTTCGCCTTTGTTTCTGACATGATCAGCCGAGAACCTCTCCATCGTCATTCCGGGACGGCCCGAAGGGCCGGGCCCGGAGTCCATACTCAGCAGCGCTGCGGGTTATGGATTCCGGGCTCGCTCGCTGCGCTCGCACCCCGGAATGACGGAGTGTATGGACGACGCCAGCACCACAGCTCACCCCGCCGTATAGCCACCGTCGGCGTAGAGGATATGCCCGGTGTAAAAATCCGACGCCTTGGAGGCGAGGAACAGCAGCGGCCCTGCGAGATCCTCCGGTTCGCCGAGACGGCCCTTCGGCACGCGGGCGAGGAAGCCTTTGCGCACGGTCTGCGCCCGCTCGGTGTCCTCGTACATCCACGCCGTGAGCGCCGAGCGGAAGACGGTTGGGCCGAGCGCGTTCACGGTGATGCCGCTCTCGCCCCATTCGCAGCCGAGCGCCTTGGTGATGCCGTCCACCGCCGACTTCGACGCGCAATAGGCGGTGTAGCCGGCCGGATGGCCGAGCAACCCGCGCGCGGAGGAGGTGAGGATCACCTTGCCGCCGTAACCCTGTTTGAGCATCTGACGGCCGGCGGCGCGCGTCATCAGCCATGACTGGTTGACGTTGGCATCCATGACGTCGAGAAAATCTTCAACCTTCTGATCGACAATCTTCGACACTTTGTTGAGGCCGGACGCGACCACCAGGATGTCGACGCCGCCGAACGTGTCGACCGCGGCGGCGACGATCTTGTCGCAGTTTTCTTCCGAGCTCGGGCGAAGCGCGACGATCGCGGCTTTGGCGCCGAGCGCTTCGCATTCGGCGGCGACTTTCTTGAGTTCGTCCTGCTTGCTCGCCGCCAGCACCACATTGGCGCCGGCGCCGGACAGCGTCTTCGCTGCGAGTGTACCGAAGGCGCCTGACGCGCCGGTGATGATGGCGGTCCTGCCCTTGATGTCGAACAGAACGAGGGGATTGCGAAGGAAGGCTTCGGACATGGTCTCCTCCCGATGTTTTTTCTTTCTTTACCTCTCCCCGCAACCGGGGAGAGGGAGCGCGCGTCACTTCGGCGGCATCGCCACCGCCACGACGATCGTGCACACCTGGTTGCCGCGATTGATGATCTCGCGCGTCTCGTTCGGTTCGATCGCGCAGGAGTCGTTCGCCTTCAGCACTGTCTCCTTGCCGTTGACGATCACCGTCAACTCGCCGGCGAGCACGAAGTAGACCTTCTCCGGTGGGGAGGCGTCGGGACCGGCGCCGCCACCCGGCAGGAAGTGCGAGAGCCCGACGATCAGGCCCTTGGTGCCGCCGGCCTCTGCGCCGAACAGGCGCAGCGACGTGCAAGCGCGATGGTTGGGCGCGTCGTAAGCCTTGGCGTCGGCAAAGCGTTTGACCTGCATTAGAACGTCTCCCCGCGCTCGATGCGATACTTGCCTTCCGGATCGACGATGGCAACCAGACGCACGATGCAGCCGTCGCCGCGATCCCAATTCCACGGGAAATAGGCGAAGGTGCAGCGCTTGCCGGTGACCTTGTCGATGTCGCCGCCGACGTTTTCGATGCCGAGAATGCCGTTGGTGAAGAGGATGCGATGCACCGGCTCCCACTCGGGGAAGTCGTCTTTCCAGTCGCGGCCGCCGGACCATTCGTAATATTCCTTCGCGAGGTGCGGATGCAGCGGCCCGTTGCGCTGCGGGCCGATGGCCGTGGCGAGCGGATGGTCGTTGGCCTGCGTGTCGTGACCGACGACCTTCACCTTCTTCTCGACGAACCATTCGCCGGCCGACTTCACGAATCCGGGCGAGCGGCAGAAATAGTCCTCGCTGTCCTCGTACTGCTTGTGCCAGCCGGTGTTGACGAGCACCACGTCGCGCGGGCGCACCACTTTGCCTGCGGCCTTTTCAAGATCGTCGTAGGTGATCGGCTCCCACTTGTCCTTCGGGATCGAGATGACGATGCCGGAGCCGAAGAAGTGCGGCAGCGGCACCTCGTCGATGAAAGGCGTCCCCTGCACGACGTGCGCGGGCGCGTCGATATGCGTGGTGTTGTGCATCGAGGTGGTGATGCGCTGCGACAGCACGCCAGACTTCGCCATGTAATGGATGCGCTCGATCTTCACATCGTCGAAGTAAGGCCAGTTCGGCGACTGATAGCCGAAGCGATGGGACAGGTTGTAGAATTCCAGCCCCATGCTGTTCTCGAGGTTTTCTTCGAACATCACGCCGCGAATTTTCTTGGCCACGGCATCCTCCCTTGTTTGGCGCGCGCTCGGCGCTTCACGTTTCTGCGAAGATCGTCGGTCATTCAGGCTTTACAGACGCGCGGCGTTTCTCACGCTGCTGCGGAATTCATGTGCGCTTCCATCGCCTGCTTGGTCGCAAGCAGCCGCTCGCCGATCAGCGCGTGCTGCTCCTCGAAGCGCTGGCTCGGCACCGGTACGGAAATCGCCACAGCGTTGCCGAGCGGGTCGTGCAGCGCGACGCCGGCCGCGGAGATGCCGAGGCTGTGCTCCTCGCGGTCGAAGGCGACGCCGGTGCGGCGCACGGTCTTGAGATCGGCGAGCAGCGTGTCGAGCTTGGTGATGGTGTTCGGCGTGCGCGCGTCGTAAGCGCGACCGATCAAGGCTTCCACCGCGGCATCGGACAACTGGGCGAGATAGGCCTTACCGTTGGCGGTGCAGAACAGAGGGAAGGTCTCGCCGACGGCCGACACCGTGCGCAGGCGTTGCGAACCGATCACCTGGTCGATGAAGACGAGATGATCCTTCTTCACCGTCGACAGATCGACGGTCTCGTGCAGCTCTTCCGACAGCCTTTCGAGGTGGGGACGCGCCAGCGCGATGAAGTCGCTGCGCACGGAGGCCGCGAGCCGCAGGATCGTGGGGCCGAGCCGCACGCGGCCGTTCGGCGTGGCGGCAATGACGAGCTTCTCTGTTTCGAGGGCGGCGACGATGCGCTGTACCGTAGAGCGGGCCAGATTCACGCGCTGAGCGATCTGGCCGAGGCTGAGCCCTGAATTTTCGTCTTCAAGGGCGCGCAGGATGGTCGCCGCGCGGGCGATGACCTGAACCTGGCTTTTCTCGTTGGTGACGAAGCGGCTGTCCGACATTTCCATCCCTGTGTGCCAGCGGTCTTTGCCGCCTTGCATCCTGGGACAGCTTAACCCAATATCCGATACAGCCAAGAGAAAAATGCAAGCGCCATTTCACGGCGCAGAAACGTCTGAGGAAACGCATGGTTCAGAAGATCGCGCTCGAAGAACATTTCCTGTCGCCCGGTCTCGTCGACTACTGGAAGCCGACGGTGACCGAGGTGCCGCCGGCCTTCGCCGAGCAATTGTTCAAGCGGCTCACGGACTTCAGCGACTTGCGCCTGGAGACGATGGACAAAGCCGGCATCGCCAAGGCCGTACTCGCGATCTCAGGACCAGGCGTGCAGGCCGAGCGCGATCCTGCAACGGCAACGCGGAAGGCGCGCGAAGCCAACGACTTCCTGGCGCAGGAAATTCACAAGCGGCCGGATCGCTACGCTGGCTTTGCCCACATCGCGGTACAGGATGCGCGCAGCGGCGCTGACGAACTCGAGCGCTGCATGCGCGATTTGAAGTTCTGCGGCGCGATGATCAACGGCCACACCAACGGCCTCTATCTCGACGACCGCTCGCTCGATCCGTTCTGGGAGCGGGCCGAGGCGATGGGCGCGGTCGTCTACATCCACCCGACAGATCCGCTCGCGCCGGCGCCGGTGCTCAACGGCGTCCCGGCCTTACGCCGTGCGACGTGGGAGTGGGGCTTCGAGACTGGCTCGCATGCGCTGCGTCTGGTGTTCAGTGGCTTGTTCGATCGCTTCCCCAAGGCGCGCGTGGCGCTCGGCCACATGGGCGAGACGCTGCCTTATCTGCTCTGGCGCTTCGACAGCCGTGCGAAGCTGTACGGCGTCGAACTCGCCAAGCCGCCGTCGCAGTACATCAAGGAAAACATTTGGGTGTCGGTCTCGGGCGTGTTCGCCGCCGAGCCGTTGCGCTGCGCCGTCGATGCGCTCGGGCGCGACCGCGTGATGTTCGCCGCCGACTATCCGTTCGAGAGCGCGGAAGAGGCGGGGCACTTCATGGACAGCGTGGCGATCGACGAGTCGTTGCGTGCGGATGTGGCGTACAACAACGCGGCGAAGTTGTTGGGGATGTGAGCTGGCAGCGGTTTCGCTTCGCCTCTCTCCTTGTGGAAGAGGGTGCCCGAGCGAAGCGAGGGCGGGTAGGGGTCGATACCTCAATCAAGATGCCGACCCGTCACCCGTCTCGCGCTTCGCTCGCGCTCCGCGCTCGCCACCCTCTCCCACAAGGGGAGAGGGGAAGCGAGCAAGTGGCGTGTCCGGAAAAATCAACTAATCACCCGCACCGGCTTTCCATCCAACCACGCGCGGATGTCCGCGACGATGTCGGGGAAATATTTGCGGTAGTTCTGCTCGCTCACGTAGCCGAGGTGCGGCGTGATGACGACATTGTCGAGCTTGCGATAGGGATGATCGAGCGGCAGCGGCTCGACTTCGAACACATCGAGGCCGGCGCCGGCGATCGTCTTGTCTTGCAGCGCCTTCAGCAAAGCGGCCTGATCGACGATCGGCGCGCGTGCTGTGTTGATGAGGTAGGCGGTCTTCTTCATGCGGCCGATGTCGTCGGCGTTGATCAGCCCGCGCGAGCGTTCGCTGAGTTGATAGTGGATCGTCACGAAATCGGCGTTGCGGAACAGGTTCTCGCGGGACGCGTAGTCGACGCCCGCCTCCTTCGCCTTCTCAGGCGTAAGGTTCTGGCTCCAGCCGATCACCTTCATGCCGAAGGCCTTGCCCACGTTGGCAACGCGCTGGCCGAGCTTGCCGACGCCGACGATGCCGAGCGTCAGGCCCTCAAGATCTTGGCCGATCGTGACCTGCCAGGGTGCGCCGGCTTTGAGCCGTGCGTTCTCGAAACCGATGCGGCGGGTGAGTTCCAGCATCAGGCCGAAGGCGATGCCGGTGGTCGGATTGCCGACGCTGCCGGTGCCGCAGACGGTGACGCCGCGCTCGGCGGCGGCCTTGATGTCGAAGGAATTGTTCTTGGCGCCGGTGGTGATCAGAAGCTTCAGGTCGGGCAGCGCCTCGATCACCTTGCGCGGGAAGGGCGTGCGCTCGCGCATGCCGACGACGATGGCGAAACCCTGGAGCGCCTTGATCGCTTCGTCCTGGCTGGCGAACGGCTTGTCGAAGATCTTGATCTCGACGTCCTTGGCGATGGGGGACCAGTCGGCGTAGCTCATCGCCACGTTCTGGTAGTCGTCGAGAATAGCTGCGCGAAGCATAGAGCCTGCCCTTTCAGTGCCGCCTGGGGTCGATCCCGGGCGGCGGCAGATTAGGGCGACATTCTCTCGGTGTCATTCCGGGGCGCTCGCCTGAGCCAGCAAGGCGAAGGCGCGCGAGCCCGGAATCCAGACGCAAGCACGGCGTCTGTTTCTGGATTCCGGGTTCACGCGCTCCGCGCGTGCCCCGGAATGACGGTTACGACTTGATCCCGTGCTTGGCGTGCCAGGCGGGCCCCGGGCCGCGCATGTAGTGCTGCTCGGGCCGGTAGGGCCGCATGGCGTCGCGGGTGACCTCGTGCCAGAAGGCGGCAAGGCAACGGCCAAGGTTCGCGAACGGGCGCGGCATCCAGGGGGTGGAACCTGCAAACTCTGATATTGCGCGACTCATGACACTCTCCCCATTCTGACCGCGGGCCATCCGGGTCCGCGTATCCCTTCGTCGCCACCTCAGGCGCGTAGGTTCATGGAGGATCATGGCTGTCGGGCAGTTAAATCGGCGTGAGGAAGCTCACAGTCCGAAGAACTTTATATTCAACCTTTCCGAAATCCTGCCAATCGCCCAGTAAGGTTACCGCGAAGGTGCACCCCGCTTGCCCTTTTGGGCTCCCCTCGCTACATCAGCCGCGTATTTCCCGAACAAAGCGTCCGGCGGCGCGCGCGGTGTGCGCGAGCCGATTCAGGCCGGAAAACAAGGGTTTCAGGGTCAATGAACGGTCGCCAATTCATCTACCACATGCAGGGCCTGACCAAGGCCTATCCGGCCGGGAAGAAGGTCCTGGAGAACATCAACCTGTCCTTCTACCCGGACGCCAAGATCGGCGTGCTCGGCGTGAACGGCTCGGGCAAATCCACATTGCTGCGCATCATGGCCGGCATCGACACCGAGTTCAGCGGCGACGGCTGGGTCGCCGAAGGCGCCCGGGTTGGCTATCTGCCGCAGGAACCGCAGCTCGACCCGGAAAAGTCGGTGCGCGGAAATGTCGAGGAGGGTGTCGCCGAAAAGCGCGCGCTGCTCGATCGCTATAACGAGTTAGCGATGAACTATTCCGATGAGACCGCCGACGAGATGGCGAAACTCCAGGATATCATCGATAGTCAGAACCTCTGGGATCTTGATTCGAAGGTCACCCAGGCCATGGATGCGCTGCGCTGCCCGTCCGACGATGCCGAGGTCGCCAAGCTCTCCGGCGGCGAGCGCCGCCGCGTGGCGCTGTGCAAGCTGCTGCTCGAAGAACCGGAGCTGCTGCTGCTCGACGAGCCGACCAACCATCTCGATGCCGAAAGCGTGAACTGGCTGGAAGGGCATCTGCGCAACTATCCCGGCGCGATCCTGATCGTCACCCACGATCGCTACTTCCTCGACA
>DASXOK010000400.1:0-11698 GCA_036494425.1 Pseudolabrys sp. | reverse complement strand
GATGATGCGCTACTTAAACTCTGACGCGCTTTCTCGGCGCGCCATTCCCTCTCTTATTTGGAGAGGAAAGAAATGGAATACGGCCTACCCGGGGCCGCAAAGAATACGGGCGGCGAAGCGTTGGCTTTCCCTCTCCGTCATTCCGGGACGCGAGCGAAGCGAGTGGGCCCGGAATCCATACTCCGCAGCGTTGCGGATTATGGATTCTGGGCTCGCGGGCTAAAGCCCGCGCCCCGGAATGACGACCGAAAAATCGCGCTGTTTGAAAACAGAATTGGGGAGCCGACGTGAACGCGCAACACACGCTCTTATCCCTCGCCCGAAAGCGGGGGAGGGATAAGAAAGCGAAGCGAAAGGCGAGGACTAAATGGACACCGCCTTCCGCAATGCAGCCGCCTCGCTCCGTGCCGCCATCATCAGATACTGCACATCCGAGGCCGTGATGACGAAGCGCGCGCCGAGCGCCACCAACTCGGCGATATGCGCGACATCGCCGCGGATGCCGCCGACGCCGAGATGCTTTCCATGTGTCTTGCACGCCTGCATCACGCTCTCGTAAGCCGCGCGCAGCTTAGGGCTCTTCAGGTCGCCGGGAATGCCCAGCGCCGTGCACAGATCGTTGGAGCCGATCAGCAGCACATCGATGCCCGGTACGGCGGCGATCGCTTCGGCATTGGCGACGCCTTCCGGCGACTCCAGCATGGCGATCAGCACCGTCGCCGCGCTGCCTTGCGTATTTGCCTCACCAAGCGGCGTTGCGCGGTAGCCTTGCAGCGGGCCGGCCCCGGCGACAGAACGTTCGCCGAGCGGCGGAAAGCGGCAGCCGCGCGCGAAGCCTCTTGCCTGCTCCACCGTCTCGACGTTCGGGCAGAGAATACCGAGCGCGCCCATGTCCAGGAGCCGCGTCGCGTCCTCGAAGTCATGCCCGGCGATGCGCACCAGCGGCGCGATGCCGGCACCGAGGGCGGTCATGCAGATCTGCGCCGCGGCGTCGAGCGAGATCGTGCAGTGCTCCATGTCGATGAAGAAGGCGTCGAAGCCGCACGCCTCGGCGATCATGGCGATCTCGCTCGTGCGCGCGAGCCGAGTCGCCATGCATAGCGCCATCTCGCCGCGGGCGAGGCGCTCGCGCACTTTGTTGGTGGTCGTCATGGAATGCTTGTCCAAGAATGCTGTCATTCCGGGGCGCGTGCGAAGTACGCGAGCCCGGAATCCATAGTCCGCAGGCGCACTGGATTATGGATTCCGGGCTCGCCGCCGTGCGGCGCCCCGGAATGACGGAGAGTTAATTCCGATAGCTCGTATCGACTTTGTCCAGCATGCGCAGATAGGCCGCCCAGTCGTGGCTGCCGCGGCCGGCGTCATGCGTTTCGTATTGCGCGGCGGTCTTGGCGCAGACCTCGTCCGGTATCTCGATCGCTTCGCCGCCGGTCGCCTCGATGCGCAACTGGATGTCGGCCGCTTCGATGAGATGATGCATCAGCACGAAGGCATCGCGCGCGCTCTTGCCGACCGTGAGCAGCCCGTGATTGTTCATGATCATCGCGCGGTTCTGGCCGAGATCGCGGTTGATGCGCTCGCGCTCGCCGAAGTCCTCGGTGAGGCCCTCGTAAGCGTGATAGCCGATGCGCTGATAGAAGCGGATCGCCTGCTGCGACACCATGCGCAGGCCGTGCTTGAGCCCGCCGATCGCCATGCCGATGGGCGTGTGCACATGCATCGCGCAGTTCACGTCCGGCCGCGCCATCAGCACGCCGCCATGCAGCGTGAAGCCGGGGCGGTTGATGCCGGACGACTCGTCCAGATCCTCGTCCATGCACACCTTCACCAGATTGGACGCGGTGACCTCGGTGTAGAGCAGCTCGTGCTGCTTCATCAGCATGGAACGCGGCTCGCCCGGCACGCGCATGGACGAGTGATTGTAGATCACGTCGTCCCAGCCGTAATGCGCGGTCAGGCGGTAGACCGCGGCCAAGTCGACGCGAGCCTGCCACTCCGCCGGCGAAATTCCATCCTGTGAAACTTTCGCCGGATTGACGGTGGCCACTTTGGCATGCGTGTTCATTGTGCTTCCTCCGTTTTGTTTGAGCCTAGCACAGCCATCGCGCTTGGCCAGAGCGCGCCGCGCCGATATAGAAGGCGCGCAAAACATGGGGCGCGCGGGAAACTTAAATGACCAAACCAATTCAAATTCGCATGGGCGGCTATGGCCCGGCCACCACCGGCTTTTCCAAGTCATTGAAGTTCATCGGCGACAAATTGCAGGCCGAATTCGGCGATCGCGTCGATATCAAATACGTCTGGAACATCATGAATCTCGGCTTCAAGGGCGAGGACATCTTGTGGCTGGTCGAGCACGGGTTGCTCACGCTCGGCTACCAGTCGTCGAGCTATTTGACCGATCGCGTTCCGGAACTCGGCTTTGTCGATCTGCCTTTCCTCTTCGCCAGCAATGCGCAGGCGCGCGCGGCGATGGACGGCGCGCTCGGGCAATACCTCGTGCGCAAGATCGAGCAGCGGATCGACTACCGAATCCTCGGCTGGTTCGAGAACGGCTTCCGCCACATCTCCAATTTGTGCCAACCGATCCACGTGCCGGCCGACATGAAGGGCATGAAGATCCGCGTGCTGCCGAGCGACATCCAGAAGCGCACGTTCGAATTGCTGGGGGCCGACGCGATGCGCATGGACCTCAGCGAAGCTATCGCCATGGTCAAGGCAGGCACGCTGGACGCGCAGGAGAACCCCCTCGCCAATACGGTGACTTACGGCGTGCACAACTTCCACAAGTTCCACACGCTCACCTCGCATTTCTACATCTCGCGGCCGATCATTCTGCATCGGGCCTCGTTCAATGGCTGGCCGGACGATCTCCAGCGCGCAATGCAGAAGGCTGTCACCGAGGCGGTCGCCTATCAGCGCACGCTCGCCGTCGAAGAACACGAACAGTCGCGCAAGGCGATCGAAGGCGCGGGCTGCGAGATCGTCGAACTGACGGCGCAGGAGCACACGGCCTTCGTCGATGCCGTGCAGCCGCTACTCGCGGAGGCGCGCAAGCTCCACGGCGAGGAGATGTTCAAGCTGCTGCCGAAGGCATAAACATACCGGCCTCGCCGGCTGCACGTGGTTAATGTATCGGCAAACTTAACGGCTTGCCGGTACGGGTAGGGATTTACGCGCCTGCAACACCTCTCATCTAGAGAGCGTGCATTGGCCTCCTGGTGCAGTCCGTCATGCAGTCATCCACGCGTCCCGTTGCCCTTGCGCTGCGCGGTTTGAGAAGGACCTTCGACCGGCCCGCGATCGATGGCCTCGACCTCACGGTCTATTGCGGTGAGTTCTATGCGCTGGTTGGCCCGAATGGCGCCGGCAAGACCACGACCTTGCGCATGATCACCGGCCTGTTGCGGCCGGATGCAGGAACAGTTGCCATCGAAGGCATCGACGCCCTCGCCGATCCGATTGCCGCCAAGCAGGTGACGGCCTGGGTGGCGGACGAGGCGATGATCTACGACAAGCTCACGCCGCTCGAATATCTCGAATTCGTCGCCGGCCTCTGGCGGATGGATGCGGCCGACGCCGAACGGCGCGCGCGATCTGCTTGAGTGGCTCGGGCTCGCGCCGCACGCACATGAGCGCTGCGAAGGCTTCTCCAAAGGGATGCGGCAGAAAGTGGCGCTCGCCGGCGCGCTGGTGCACGATCCCAAGCTCATCATTCTCGACGAACCCTTGACCGGGCTCGATGCCGCGTCCGCGCGACAGGTGAAGACGGTGCTGCACGATCGCGTGCGCGCCGGCGGCACCGTGATCATGACCACCCATATCCTCGACGTCGCCGAACGCATGGCCGACCGCATCGGCATCATCGTCGGCGGCCGGCTAATCGCCGAAGGCACCCTCGAAGAATTGCACCGGCAGACCGGGCAGGCGGGTACGCTGGAGGATACGTTCCTCACGCTCGTCGCCGGTCAGGCTGAGGCGGCGTGAGCGAGGCCGGCACGCTCGGCTGGCTGGCGGAGCACGAGCTTCGCCTGTCGTGGCGTGACTGGGTCTCGTTGATGACGGCAGGCCGCCGCCGGCGTGCGTACAAGGTCGGCATCGCGTTCGGGGTCTTCGCGGCGTGCATGCACGTCTTCGCCTATTGGCTGGTGGCCGGCTTTGCCGATATCGCGCTCACTGCCGACGTGCCGACTTTGGTTGCCCTGACGGGCACACTTGCCGTCGCGATGTCGCTCTTGCTCTCGCAGGCGATGGAATCGGTCACCCGCGCTTTCTACACGCGCGCCGATCTCGAGTTGATCCTCACGTCGCCTGTTTCGCCGCGCAAAGTCTTCGCCGTGCGCATGATGAGCATCGCCGCTTCGACAATGTTGCTCGCGATGCTCCTGGCGGCGCCCTTCATCGACGTGTTGGTGCTGCGTGGCGGCGCGCGCTGGCTCGCGGCTTACGGCGTCGTCGCCAGCATCGGCGCGCTGGCGACGGCGATCTCGCTGGCGCTGACCATCGCGCTGTTTCGTCTGTTCGGCGCCAGGCGCACGCGGCACATTGCGCAGATCGTCGCGGCAGTGATCGGCGCCGCCTTCGTGATCTCGCTGCAACTCGTCGCGATCTTCTCGTCGGGAAGCCTGTCGCGTTTTTCCGCCTTGCAGTCGCACTGGGTGCTGACGCATGTGCCTGCGCTCGGCGGCTTGTTCTGGTGGCCTGCGCGCGCCGTGCTTGGCGATCTGACGCCCCTTGCCGCGGTGCTGGTCTTAAGCGCCGCTGTTCTCGCCGGCGCGATTGTTCTGTTCTCGCGCCGCTTCGGCGATCATGCGCTGGCCGCGGCCGGCGTTTCGAACGCGACCGTGCGCCAGCGGCGGCGATCGGCGCGTTTCCGTCACCGGTCGCCGCGCCAGGCGCTCCGCGTCAAAGAGTGGATGCTGCTGCGTCGCGATCCCTGGCTGATCTCGCAGACGCTGATGCGGATCCTCTATCTGCTGCCGCCGGCGCTGCTGTTGTGGATCACGTTCCGCGCCGGCAACGAAGCCTATGTGGTGTTGATCCCCGTCATCGTGATGGCGGCGGGACAGCTTGCCGGCGGGCTCGCCTGGCTGACAATCTCTGCCGAGGACGCGCCCGACTTCGTCGCATCGGCTCCGGTTGCGCCTTCGAGCGTCTTGCTGGCCAAGGTCGAAGCTGTGATCGGAATGATCGCGCTCGTCTTCGCGCCGATGGTGGCCATGCTGGCCTTCGACTCGCTGCGCGCCGGCCTCATTCTGGCGCTCAGCATTCTGGTCTCAGCCGCCGCGGCGACGCTCATCCAGCTCGCATTTCGCGTCCAGGCCAAGCGAAGTCAATTCCGCCGGCGGCAGACCTCGTCGCGCATCGCCACCTTCGCCGAGGCGTTCTCATCGATCAGTTGGGCGGCAACCGCAGCCATGGCCGCGGACGGGACGTGGTTTGCCCTGGCGCCGGCAGTAGCCGCGCTCGCGATCCTCGGCGGCGTGCGCTTCATCCGCCCACCGCGCGACTGAGCTCACGTCTTGTAGCTCGGATCGATCCGATCGAGCCGCCGCAGCATCGCCGGCCACTCCACTTCGCCGAACGGCGCGCCGTCGCTGCCGAAGCCCTGCGCCGCAGTCTTGCGGCTCACCGCTTCGTCGGGAACGTTGATCGCCGCGCCGGTCGCCTGGGCGGCGAGCTGCGCCTGGCAGGCTTTCTCCAGGTGATGCAAGATGCTGAACGCCTCGGGCACGTCATGCCCGACCACCAGCAGACCGTGATTGCGCAGGATCATCGCTGGATGCGGCCCAAGATCGCGCACCAGCCGCGCGCGCTCGTCGAGCTCGAGCGCAAGGCCTTCGTAGTCATGATAGCCGAGCCGGCCATAGAAGAACTGCGCGTGCTGCGACAGCGGCAGCAGGCCGTCCTTGAGCATCGACACGGCCATCCCGGCGATCGAGTGCGTGTGGATCACGCAGCCCGCGTCGGCGCGCGCGCCGTGCACGGCGCTATGGATGACGAACCCGGCCTTGTGGATGCGCGCATTGCTGCCGTCCACCACATTGCCGTCGAGGTCGATGCGCACCAGGTTGGAGGCGGTCACCTCGTCGAAGGCATAGCCGAACGGGTTGAGCAGGAAGTGCTCGTGGGCGCCCGGCACGCGCGCGGAGATGTGGGTGAAGACGAGGTCGGTGCAGCCGGAGAGATGCACGAGCCGGTAGCAGGCCGCGAGCGCGACGCGCACCTCCCATTCTTCCGGGCTGACGTTCGAGGAACGCTGCGGCTTGATGGCTTGGACACTCATGATGCTTCAATCCACTTTGATGCTGGCGGTGTTGATGACCTTCGCCCACTTCTCGGTCTCGCTCTTCATGTAGGCGGCCATTTCTTGCGGCGTCGATTGCAGGGGATCGATACCGGCGCCGATCAGCTTCTGCTTGATCTCGCCGTCGCTGATCGTCTTCACGTAGGCGTCATGCAGTTTGCCGACGATGTCGGCGGGCGTCTTCGCCGGCAGCACGAAGCCCTGCCACGCCCAGGCTTCGTAGCCGGGCACGTCCTTGGCGACAGGAGGAACGCCCGGCATGCCGTAGAATTCGCCCGGCGAGGCGACCGCGATGGCCTTGATCTGCTTGTTGTTGAGCTGGCCGCGCGCGGTGGCGAAGTCGACGAACATCATCCCGATCTGCCCTCCGAGGAGATCTTGGATGGCAGGCGCGGCGCCGCGATAGGGGACGTGGTTGAGCTTGATGCCGGCCTGCTGCGCGAACAATTCCGACGCGAGGTGGAACGGATTGCCGACGCCGCCCGACGCATAGTCGATCTTGCCGGGCGCCTTCTTGGCCTCGGCGATCAGCTCTTTCACCGACGTCACCTTCAGCTTGTCGGTGTTGATCAAGAGCACGATGGCAAAGCGGCCGGTGAGCGTAATCGGCGCGAAGTCCTTTTCCGAGTCGTAATTGAGCTTGGAATAAAGGCTGCGGTTAGCCGCAAAGGTGGCCGTGTCGCCGAGCAGGAACATGTAGCCATCGGCCTGCGCGCGGGCGACCGTTTCCGCGCCGATATTGGTGCCGGCGCCGGGCCTGTTCTCGACGACGATCTGTTGGCCGAGGCTCTCGCCCATCGGCGCGGCGACCACGCGCGCGAAGAAGTCGGTCCCGCCGCCGGCCGGATAAGGCACCATCAGGTGGATCGGACGGTTAGGATAAGTTTGCGCGAAGGCTGAAGGCGCGGTGAGCGCAGCGGCGCTGCCCGCAAGGAACGTGCGGCGATGAATGACCATGATGTGTTCCTTCCCTGACGGCGGCCTCTTTGCGGGCTGCCTTCGGGAAGATGATTGCATGCGAAACCAAGGCCCGCCAGGGCCTCGTCAGGCCGGACGGAGAAGCAGTCTTTGCCGGCCGACCAGCAATCCCACAACCAGCAGATTGAGAATGTTGCTGCCAATGCCGGCCGCGAAGGCCGGCGCGTAGAAGCCGTAGTGATCGTAGAGCACGCCGGCGAGCCAGCCGCCGGTTGCCATGCCGCCGCCGCTGAACAAGAGCAGTGTCGGGATGCGCCAAGATGCTTCGCGCGCCGGAAACAGTTCGCGCACGGCGAGCACGTAGGCCGGAATGATGCCCGAGAACCCGAGGCCGAAGGCGCCGGAGACGACGAAGAGCCCCGCTTCGTTCTGTGTGAACAGAAACCCGATCATGGACGTGACCTGCCAGGCCGAGCCGATCAGCACGGTCGACAGCCCGCCGATGCGGTCGGCGATGGCGCCCCAGATCTGCCGGCTCAGGAAAGCCGTGCCGAGCAGGGCCGACAACATCAAGGCGCCGACCGAGCGGGTAATGCCGAGATCGCTGCAGAAGGCGACCAGATGCTGTTGTGGCATCGACATCGGAATGCAGCACAGCACGGCCGCGCCGCACATCATTGCGAACACGACATTGGGCGGCCAGCCGAGCACGCGCGCGGCGCTTTGTCCGCCCTCCGAAGCGGGGGCTGGATGGATCACTTCCGGCGCCTTGCCGAAATAGATCGCCGCCAGCGGCACGACGATGGCGATCTCGGCGAGTGCATAGACCAGCATTGTTTCCCGCCAGCCATAGGCGCCGATGGCGCGCTCGAACAGCGGCGGCCACAGCGCGCCGGCGAGGTAGCTACCGCTCGAGATCAGCGCCAGCGCCGAACCGCGCCTGCGGTCGAACCAGCGGCTGACATAGATGTAAAGCGGCGCGTTAATGCCGCCGAGGCCGATCAGGCCTATGAACAGGCCGTGCCCGATCCACAACGGCCAGGGCGGCCCGAGTGTGGAGAGAGCAAGGCCCGCGCCGATCATCAGTGCGCCAAAGAGCACCGTCCAGCGCGTGCCGATGCGGTCGGCGAGCCAGCCGAGGCCGATGCCGCCGATGCCGGAGCCGAGCCAGGCGAGCGAACTCGCAAGTGCGGGCACAGAGCGGGCGCCGCCCACCTCGCTGGCGATGTCTTTCAGCGCCACCGCGGTGATCCAGGCGGAGCCGAACGCCATCAGCATCGCGACCAGCGCGACGAGGGCGACAACCCACGACTCTCTTGTCTCGATCGACGGCGAGCGCGCTTGAAGCATCGATGGAAATCCCGGCTGGCCAGCCTTTGTACAGCCTGCACAGGATTTGGCCACCGGGCTTCGCCGTGGAGCCGCCCTGCGCCCAGCACTCTGCTGCATTGCGCCAAAATGCGGGCAAGGCGTCCCGCCTGAAATTTCGTTCTAGCCGCCCTGTGCAGAACGAAATTGACCCCAGGTTCTTGAAGTGTCAGCTTTTATTCGGCTCGGCCCGTTTTGCGTCCACGCGCTCAAGCCTATATGAGTTGAGGCACGGGCGCGTCCGTGCTTGGAATTCCCGCGGCATCTGCCAAGGCCCCATATGACGCTCCGACCTGTCAGCCTCGACGACAAATACGACCTCTCGCAGTCGCAGGTGCTGGTCACCGGCTATCACGCGCTGGTTCGTGCCTGTCTGATGCAGAAGGAGCGCGACCGGCGCGCCGGGCTCAACACGGGCGGTTTTCTCACCGGCTATCGCGGCTCGCCGCTCGGCGGTCTCGACCAGCAATTCATGCGCGCCGGGCGACAGCTTGCCGCGGCCGACATCAAATTTCAGGCCGGTCTCAACGAAGAACTCGCGGCGACCGCCCTGTGGGGCACCCAGCAGGCGGAATTGCGCGGCGAGGGCAAATTCGATGGCGTCTTTGGGCTTTGGTACGGCAAGGGGCCTGGCGTCGACCGTTCGGGCGACGTCTTCCGCCACGCCAACATGGCCGGCACGGCCAAGCACGGCGGCGTTCTCGCTCTGATGGGCGACGATCACACCGCCGAATCCTCCACCACCGCACATCAATCCGAATTCCATTTCGTCGACGTGATGATGCCGATCCTCAATCCGGCGGGGGTGCAGGAGATCATCGATTACGCGCTATATGGCTGGGCCATGTCGCGCTACACGAGCACCTGGACGGCGCTCAAGTGCATGCATGAGACGGTCGAATCGACCGGCGTCGTCGATGGCAGCGTCGATCGCATTCAGCTTGTCACCCCTGACGATTTCCTGATGCCAGAGGGCGGGCTCAACATACGCCTCGCCGACACCATCCTCGGCCAGGAAGCGCGCTTGCACGACTTCAAGCGCGACGGCATGCTCGCCTTTGTGCGTGCCAACAAGCTCAACAAGACCATCACCTCCGGCGGCCGCAATCCGAAGATCGGTATCATCACCACCGGTAAGGCCTATCTCGACGTCCGCCAGGCGCTCGACGAACTCGGTATCGACGAACTGAAGTGCAACGACCTTGGCATCCGCCTGTTCAAGATCGGCTGCGTCTGGCCGATCGGCCGGCAGGAATTGGCCGATTTCGCACAGGGGCTCGACCTCATCATCGTGGTTGAGGAGAAGCGCTCCCTGATCGAAGTGCAGGTGCGCGAGGAACTGTACGGCACCGCCAATCAGCCTGTCTGCATCGGCAAGAAAGACGAGCACGGCAATTGGCTTTTCCCGGTGAAGGGCGCGCTCGATCCGAACGACGTCGCTATCTGCATCGGCGAGCGTCTGTTGCGCTACGGCGGCAATGACGAGATCGCGGCGCATATCGCGCGCCTGAAGTCGGCGCAGCACGCCTTTACAGAGGCGGCCGAGATCGCCCAGCGCGTTCCCTATTTCTGCTCCGGCTGCCCGCACAACACCTCCACGCGCGTGCCGGACGGCAGCCGCGCCTATGCCGGCATCGGCTGCCATTTCATGTCGCAGTGGATGGACCGCAAGACGCTCGGCTTCGCCCAGATGGGCGGCGAGGGCGCCAACTGGATCGGCGAAGCGCCGTTCTCCAATCGTGACCACGTTTTCCAGAATCTGGGCGACGGCACCTATAATCACTCCGGCTATCTCGCCATTCGCGCCGCCATCGCGTCCGGCGTGAACATGACCTATAAGATCCTCTACAACGACGCTGTGGCCATGACCGGCGGCCAGCATCATGATGGCACCCTGACGGTGCCGCAGATCGCCGCTCAGGTTGCCGCGGAGGGCGCCAAGCGCATCGTCGTCGTCACCGACGAGCCGTTGAAATACGCCAAGGATACGGAATGGCCGCGCGGCCTGACGATCCATCACCGCGACGACCTCGATGCCGTGCAGCGCGACCTCGCGACCGTTCCCGGCGTCAGCGTTCTCATCTACGACCAGACTTGCGCCGCTGAGAAGCGCCGCCGCCGCAAACGCGGCACGTTCCCTGATCCCGACAAGCGCGTCGTCATCAATGATCTCGTCTGCGAGGGATGCGGCGACTGCGGCGTGAAATCGAATTGCGTCTCGGTGCAGCCGTTAACGACCGAATGGGGCCGCAAGCGCATCATCGATCAGTCGAGCTGCAATAAGGACTTTTCCTGCGTCAACGGCTTCTGCCCGTCCTTCGTCACCGTGCACGGCGCGAAGCTGAAGAAAGGCGAAGGCGTCACCGAGCCATCCGACTGGCCGGCGCTGCCGACCCCGAGCGTGCCGCTGATCAATCATCCCTATGGCGTCATCGTCACGGGCATCGGCGGCACCGGCATCGTCACCATCGGCGCCATCATCGGGATGGCCGCGCATCTCGAAGGCAAGGGTGTCGGCGTCATCGACATGGCCGGCCTCGCGCAGAAGGGCGGCGCGGTTTACAGCCACATCCGCATCGCCAATACGCCGGATGAGATCCACGCCATCCGCATTGCGGCGGGCGGTGCCGATCTCGTGCTGGGCGGCGACATCGTCGTCGCCGGCAACAAGAAGGTCTTGGGCGCGATCAAGCAGGGCAACACGCGCGTCATCGCCAACACGGCGGAATTTCTGCCTGGTGATTTCACCCGCGATGCCGATTTTTCGCTGCCCACGGAGCGGCTCAAGCGCGCCATCGCCGGCGCCGCCGGTGCCAGCAATAGTCACTTCATCGATGCCAGCCGGTTGGCGACGGCGCTGCTCGGCGTTTCCATCGGCGCCAACATGTTCATGCTCGGCTACGCCTACCAACTCGGCGCTTTGCCGTTGTCTGAAGAGGCGATCGAGAAGGCGATCGAGATGAACGGCGAGGCGGTGGCGATGAACCTCTCCGCCTTCAAGTACGGCCGGCGTGCTGCGATCGATCCGGCGGCCGTGCAGAGCCTCGTCACGCCGAAGCCGCAGGAAGAGAACGACTCGCTCAAGCTGTCGCAGTCCTTCGACGA